>QZJA01000015.1 GCA_003599205.1 Candidatus Parcubacteria bacterium | reverse complement strand
TTTCAAAAACTATATCTTGTTCTCCTGAAAACTCTATGTTGTTATCTAAAGTGAAAATTTCATCAAAATCCGTATTACGGGTAGTGGAGCTCATACCCTTAAAAAGTAATATCTGATCCTGCCCAATGGATACTCCCCAATTTGAGTCACCATCATTGGCTTGTGATAAAATTTGAGCTCTCCGTAAAGTCTGAACTATTTTGATAACACTAAGATCCAAACTATTTGTTGTTTGAAATTTTCCATACATAGGAATTGTTATTCCAGACAAAAAAGCAACAAATACTATCACTAAAATTAACTCTATGGCCGTAAAACCAACTTGATTTATTTTATTTGATCTGAGCATAATCTTTTAATATCCACGCCACTTCTCCGTCGGACATGGCAATCTTATACCAATCGCCTTGTTCAGATAAAAATTCAAATATATAACCTGGCTTTACTTGTCCAAAAACTACACTATCAACACTAGGCTGATCATAAATAGTCACAAACTCATCTTCGGCCACTATTTCTACATAAATTATAGCGACATCTTCATTAACTTTTTGTTCTGCAATGTCTAACAACTCCTCTTCTTCACTACTTGGTACAAAAACATTTTCTTGCTGAACTACTGGTGCTGAGTTTATCGTTGAGTTACTAGCTTGATTATTCAAATTGCCCATCAAACTATAAATCGGCAATATTACTCCAATAGCAATAAAGGCTACGCCCAAGCCCACTAAAATAAGCAAAATTGGTTCTAAAAATACTGCCAAATTTTTACTAGTGTTGTCCATTTTTTCCTCAAAAGTTTCACCTATTCTGAGCAAAGTGGCTGGTAAATTTCCTGACTGCTCTCCGGCTATTATCATCTGCTGAATTGGTATGGGGATTATTTTTTTCATTCCCTTATATTCCAAAAAGCTCTGCTGAAAGGACTTACCCTCTTCAATACTATTTTTTAGATAAATATAAAATTTATTATAAATTTTATATTTTATAGAACTATTAAGATGATCTACTGCATCGGTAATAGGCAAGCCCGCGTCAAGTAAAGTACCTAAAATATAGCCAAAACGTGCCAGTTGAACTTCTAAAATAAACTTTTTTATGACTGGGAATTTAAACAAAAAACCCTCGCCTATATATTTTGTTTTTTTGAAAAAAAATAAAATATAAACTATAAAAAAAACTCCCAAAGCAATTACCGGTATAGCAATAGTACCATTGGCGCTAAGAAAATTACCCGAGCCAATAATAGCTTTAGTTGTCCAAGGGAGATCCGCCTTCATACTGGAAAATACTGAAGCTAAACGTGGCAAAATAAACCAGGAAATAGCTAAAGCAACCAAAAGTGTAAAAGATAAAACAAAAACCGGATACATAGCTGCGGTTTTTACCTTTGATCTAAAAGAATCCTCTTTTTGCCGACGGACATTTATCACTTTCAAATTTTCGGATAAACGACCAGATTGTTCCCCTATCCTGATAAGTGCCAAAATATAACCAGAAAATATTTTCGTCCTCTCTAAAGCTTGCGACAAAGACATACCTGACTCAATATCATCCTTAAGCCCAGAAATAATTTTTTTCATCGGACCGGTCTTTATCTCCTGAGAAATGGCATCAATAGCCGACAAAATACTCATACCCGAAGACAAAAGCATGGCAAGATTTTCAATAAAATAATCGCGCTCTTCTCCTATACCAAAACGGGATAAAAAATTTAAGCCTCTTTTCTCTGAAAAATTTTTTTTTGCTTTCTCTTGCTGAAACATATTATTTATCAGGAGGTAAAGTCACGCGCAACAACTCATCCAAAGTGGTCATACCGCTTTTTATCTTACTCAAACCATCTTCAAACATAGTTGCACTACCCTCTTGGCTAGCCAACTTCCAGATTTCCTGTTTTGATGGGTTTGATAAAATCAAATTTTCCATTGCTGGACTGATACTTATGAATTCATAAATAGCTGTACGCCCATGATAGCCTGTACCACCACAGATATGACAACCTTTACCACGATAAAAAGTATTCAACTGAGCCGAAAATTTTGGCTCAAGGCTAGCTAATATATCTTTTATACTAGGATCATCAGCTTTTATACTGACGCGACAACGTTCACAAATTTTTCTCACCAAACGCTGAGCAATCAACAATTCCAAAGTTGAAGCCAAAAGAAATGGTTCTACTCCCATGTCCAAAAGCCGAGGAATAGCTGTAGCTGCATCATTGGCGTGAAAAGTTGAAAGAAGCAAATGACCAGTCAAAGCGGCATTTACCGCAATTTCAGCAGTTTCTTCATCTCTAATCTCACCAACAAATATCACATCAGGATCCTGACGAATAATAGATCTAAGACCTTTAGCAAAAGTTAAATTTGTTTGATTATTTATTTGTATCTGATTTATTCCCGGCAATTTATATTCGGCTGGATCTTCTATAGTGGTAATATTTATCTCTGGCTTATTGATGCTTTTCAATAAAGCATACAAAGTGGTTGTTTTACCTGATCCAGTTGGTCCAGCCACGAGAATCATACCAAAAGGCTTTTTGGCAGCAGTAGCCAGCATGCTTTGATTAGTGGCTGACAAACCCAAGCTATTTAAACCCAAGTCCTTCACATACTCCGCTAAAAGACGAATAACTATCTTTTCACCATTTAAAGTTGGTACTAGGGAAACGCGTAAATCAACTTTAGTACCATTTTTAGAAATATAACGAATTGAACCGTCTTGAGCAGCGTTGTGTTCATCTATTCTCAGTCTGGCTTGAACTTTTATCCTATTTAAAATATTTTCAAAATTATCTTTGGGAATAATTCCTGCTTCTTGAAGTACACCATCTACCCTAAAACGAATTAGTATTTCGTTTTCTCTGGGCTCAAAATGAATATCCGAAGCTTTATGATACAAAGCATCTTCTATCATTTCGTCAATTATTTCTGGAGCAACCTTCTTTTTTTCTTGTATAATCTTGGCAAAACGTGTTTCCAAAGATTTTCGGTAAAGCAAAAAAGATACCTCAATATCTTCAGACAAGGAATAAGCAATTATTATATTTTTATTCGGAAATAATTCTTTTAATTTCAAACTTAAGCCTTCTTTGGTCGGATCATCAGTAGTAATGGTCACATTTTTTTCATCTTCAGCAAATAAAACTACCCTAAATTCCTTGGCTATTACTTCGGGAATTTTCAGGATGGCCTCTTTTGTAGCCTTATGGGTATTTAAGTCAGCATAAACCACATCCAAAGCCTCGGCAACTGCTTGGCCTAACAAATCTTTGGTAAGTATCCCCTCTGACAAAAGATAATCTGCGAGTAAAACATTATGTGTTTTGATATACTCTTTGGCTCGAGCCATATCATCTTCTGAAACATAATGTTCGCGCAATAAGATCTCAATTATCTTTGAGCTTTCCATTGCCATATTTTGTTTTTATTTTTATTAAACCCTCCAAAAATTTTATTTTTCCAGCTGACTGACATACTCAACTATCTCAGAAAGTGAAGTGTCAGATTTTACAAAATAATCACCAGCACCCAAATCTTTGGCTCGAGCAAAGTCTTCTTCTTGGCCCAGATTTGAAGTAACAACAATTTTTACTTTTATACCCTTTTCTTTTATTTTTTCTAGAACCGAAAAACCATCCATTCTCGGCATAATAAGATCTAAAAGCATCAAATCAAATTGTTCTTTCTGCAAAATTTCTAAGGCTTCTTCTCCATTGTTGGCCATAGTAGCTTCAAAACCGGCATGATTTAATTTCAAAACAAGAGCTTTAGCCATTGGCTTCTCGTCCTCTACAACCAAAATTTTCTTGACCTTGGACATAAAATTTTATTTAGTTATTAATGTTTTCAATGATTATATTATAACATATTTATTATTAAAGTCCCAACATCTTTAACCAAACAAAAAGCCCCGCTAAAGCGGGGCTTAAGCAACTATTTATTCTTGAATCTGTTGCGTCTCTTGAGCTTCTTACGTCTACGCCTTTTAACAGACAATCTTTTATTCTTCAGTTTTGTTCCCATATCTTATAATTCTCTTAATTTAACGTAAAAAATATAGCAGAAAATAACCAGCTTGTCAATTATAATTCATAAATATAATCAAAAACTGCTGTAGCGACTGACTCTAGACTCTCAGGGCTACACTTATCCAGCGTGTCCTTGGTCGTATGAAAATAGGGATAAGTAAAATCAATCAATACTATACTATCAATACCTGCCTGCTGCAAAATGGTATGATCATCAATTATTGTGTTTGTGGGTGACAAAGAAAAATTTTCCGGGCTTGTTTCGCGAGCTATCTTCCAAAAAGAATCGACTAGTTTGGGCGCGTTAGCTATCGAAGACGCCTCCGGTTGTATCAACAAATCACTATCACAAACCATATCCAAAATTATCGCTGAAGTCGGCGGAGTTTTGGGATAAAATTCAGACAAATTTTGAACAAAATATTTTGAGCCCAAAGGAGACCAAGCATCGTACTCATCTACTATCCACTCCTCCCCTTCTTCACCATCAAAAAATATAATATCGACACCCACTTCAAAGGCTCCTTGGTTTAAAGAAAATTGACGCATTAACTCCAAAAGCACAGCCGTAGAGGAAGCTGAGTCGTTAGCACCAGGAACTGGCTGGCTAGGATCATCAGCGTCATTATGAGCAAATTTCTTACTATCATAATGAGTCCCTAGTATTATTCTATTTTCTTTATCAGGGTTAAACCTAGCAATAATATTTGTTAAAGGAAAATTTTTTCCATTTTTATCGGTATGTTGCCATGACTGAAGCAAAACTTCATCAGCCAAAGAATTAGCATTGGCTATTAAAAAATTTTTCAATTTTTCGTGCCCAGAAGAACTCAGATAGCGCGGACCATAGTCCAACTGCTGGTCAATCAAAGACATTATCTCCTGACCGTCAAACAACATTTCTTTCTGCCTTAAATTTCTACTCAAGCTCTGGGCTGTCAAATATTCAACTGGCGCATAATTATCAGTCAAAACAGGATAATCACTAAGGTCAAAACGATTTAGATCCACCACTCGACTAGCTAAATTCTGAATTATTGGGTCTTGATTGCCCGTGATTTCTGACGCAGTAAAATCTATTTTTTTATCACCATTGACCCCAACAAAAATTATATTCTGCATATCAAGATTATCTGGCCCGTTGACAGCAAAATAATAAGTGTTATCAAAAACCGATTCAAAGGTTTTTATTTCTGAAAATAAAAGAGATGGTTTTTGTCTGGATAAAGAGCCAATAAAATTGGCCACAAAAATGCCATTTTGATTGAGTTTACTCTTGGCAATCTGATAAAATTCCTGAGTAGTAAAATGCATTGGCACCGAATAAATAGAAAAGTAGACATCACTAAAAACCAAATCATACTTTTTGTCCGTATCTACTAGATAACGCCGACCGTCTTCAGTATAAGTTTTTAATCTGGGACTTTCTGGCAGGGCAAAATATTTCTTGGCCAGCTCTTCCAGCTCCGGCTCTATCTCTGAGACGTCAATGTTTGCTTCTGGAAGCTCTTCTAATAATTTTTTGGGCACAGAATAAATCCCCCCACCAATAGCCAAAACTTCTTTTGCCTCGGGGACAAAAATTTTATAAAGAGAATAATATTTTGTATATTTAAAAAGCAAATCGTCGCCATCCAAAAACATAGCCCCAGAATTGCTCCTATCCTGAACAAAAAAACGGGCCGGACGACCCTCATAAGTATCATCATAGATAAACAGTTTTTCGTATAGACCGTCTTTTTCATAGATGATATTTTGGTCCGGTTTGAAAATCTGAGAGGCAAAAAGAACTACTGCAATGAGAACAATCAAAACAATCAATTTAAAAAAAAACTTCTTGCTCCCAGCCATAAAAAAAATCGGTATAATACCCAAGAGCAACAAGATGGCTCCGGTAGTCAAGACGATTTCATTAATTCCAAAATTAGGTATCAAGACAAAGCCCGTAAAAAGTGAGCCAAATATACTGCCTAAAGTTGACCAGAAAAAAACTTGCCCGCTGATACCACCTATACCTTTGTCTGGCAAACGATCTTTTTGCAATCTGATGACCAAAGGCGACAAAGTACCCAGCAAAAAAGCCGGTATAAAAAATAAAACAACAGCCGATATCAAAGGACCCGTGGTAATAGAAAGACCGTAGCCCAAAATGGGCAGTATCAGTAAACTCAAAAGTTGTAAGAGCAACACGCTCGCGCCGCTAATAAATATAATGCTAAAAAATAATCTTTCGGAAGGATATTTATCTGCTAGCTTACCACCAAAATAATAACCTAGACTTAAAGCCGCTAAAATAACACCCATTACGCTAGACACCGTAAAGATAGTACTGCCAAAATAAGGTGATAAAATACGAACAGCTACTACCTCCACCACCAAAACAGCTGCTCCAGTAACAAAAACTACAAATAACAATAAATTGTTTTTAAAAAAATTCTTCATAAAAATAAATTATAGTAATATTAAACCAAAATTATGAAAAATAAGCAACTAAAAAACACCACTAAGGGTGCCACAAAGATAAGCTATTAACTAAACGAGATCGAATGGTCGTCCTGCTGGGATTTGAACCCAGGACCCCCACTTTATAAGAGTGATGCTCTAACCAGCTGAGCTACAGGACGTAATGTATTATATAAATTAAATTTTAATAAACTTTATTATTGTGATTTTTAACCAGCTGAGCTACCAGCCTCGACTAGCGAGTCTAGGCGGGCCAGCCTCGACTAGCGAGTCTAGGCGGGCAGGACGTAATGTATAAATAAACATAAGTATTATAGACGAACTTATGTTTTTTGTGAAGCACTAAAGTGACTTATTTATCAGCTCCAGTTTAGCCTCTATTTTCTTGCTAACTAACTCTCGACTAGCGGTCAAATCTTTATCCAACTTGACTTTGGCAAAACGACGATCACCTTGGGCGGAAAGATCTTTGAGTAAATCAAGAGCATTAATATTGGCAATAGTATAAACCCAAGCCTCAGTTTGTTTAAACTCTAGTTGATAATAAATAACTGCCACCTGAACATTGGGTGTAGATAAAATCAAATCTTTGACCATCTCCTGAAAATCTTCAGGCAGATTATCCGCTTCATCGTGTTTGAGATGTGAACTAATAATATATTTTTGTTTATGCAGACGTGACAATATCCTGCCCCAATTCTTCAAAGTATCAATATCTTTGGTCCGATAAAGGGCTTCTATTATCTCCTCTCTTTTTGCTCCCTTTACTATGAGCTCGCTGGCCAGCTCCAAAGTATCTGGCACCACTTGAGGCGACTGGAAACTATTAGTAGCAGCTATGATACCCGCCAAAAGACAAGTAGCAATATCTTGGTCAATGTGCTTTTCCAAAGCATGATAAGAAATCTCAGCCAATGAGCTAGAACCGCTCTCAATAATATTAAGCTGCCCAAAATTTTCATTTAGTACTGAACGATCAATATTGATAACAGAAACCCTATGAAAAAAATTTCTATTACCATTATAAATTTCTCCCAATGACTCTAAACTGTTTGCTCCCAAACAAATTACTAGATCATATTTATAGTCTCCCTCAGTAGTTGAAAGATCTTTGGCTTTAAAGATACCATCTTCAGGCACAATATCTATAACCAGTTTGTCATCATCTATATCATAGCTCAACTGTTTCACTTTGGTCTTAGAAACATCCAAAATAATTTTGAATTTACCTAGCTCACCTACTTCATTTTTTATAATAGCTGTTTTCGGTAAAAATTTTAATTTTGGCAAAGATCCGGCAAAAGCAACATCAACTATTTTTTTTTGCCTAGTCAAAAAAAGCTGCCAGGCAACAGCAGTAGTAATCAGATCCACGTTAGGACTACTAGAACCAGTCAAGAGTATTCGACTGGAATTAGTCAGTAACCTACCTAATTGTTCTAATGGCAAATCCATCTACAGCTTAAATAAATCTTTTTTAACTATACAATGTATAATAATATCTAACATTTGTCAACAACAATACGCTATTAAAAAAACGCCCATAAATACTAATCTAGTCCTCAATTGAATGGTTGACTTTTTTGGGCTTTTCTAGTAGAGTTAGGGAGACTTTAATTGTTAATACACTCTATATAGCGTGTATTTAATTTATTTATAGGAGACCTACATCATGAATGTATCTACCTTAGCTAGACAACTAAAAACAACTACCCAAGAGCTACTGGAAAAATTGCCAGAGCTTGGTTTTGATGTTGGCGCTCGCGCTATCAAGATAGATGATGCTTTGGCTCCAAAGATAAGTGAGGCTTGGAAAAAATCTCAAAAAAAACAAGCCATGCAAAAAAGATTGTCCAAAGTTGAAGAAAGAGGCAAAGATGAACCAACTGAGCAAAAAAAAGATTCGGAGAACAACAAAGAACTAGCCATTGGTGAAAGTATAGTCGTCAAAGATATGGCCGAGATGATGAAATTCCCTGTAGCCAAGCTAATGGGCGAATTGATGAAAAATGGCATCATGGTTTCTCTCAATGAAAGAGTAGATTTTGATACGGCCACTATTATTGCTGAGGATCTTGGTTTTAAAGTAATAAAATCGGACAACGAAATAAAAGAAGAAGCTAGTAAAAGAGAAAGGCTAGAAAAATTATTGAACACCAGAAACGCTCAAGATACCAAACCACCAGTGGTAGTAGTTATGGGTCATGTCGATCATGGCAAAACAAAGCTCCTTGATGCTATCAGACAAACCAATGTAGTAGATCAAGAAGCTGGCGGCATCACTCAACATATTGGTGCTTACCAGACCGAGACTCGTGATAGACTAATAACCTTTTTGGATACTCCCGGTCACGAAGCTTTCAAGGCTATGCGTTCCCGTGGCGGACAAATAGCCGACGTGGCTGTTTTAGTTGTAGCAGCCGATGATGGTCTACAACCACAAACTCTAGAAAGTATTTCCGTCATCCAAAAAGAAAAATTACCTTTCGTGGTAGCCATCAACAAAATAGACAAAGAAGAGGCTAATATAGATAAAGTAAAACAAGAGCTGTCCGAAATAAACCTCATACCTGAAGATTGGGGTGGCAAAGTAATTTGTCAGCCAATTTCTGCTAAATTCAACAAAAATATTCCCGAACTACTAGATACTATCTTACTTATAGCTGACCTAGAAAATATCAAAGCCGATGCTCAAGGCTCAGCTGTCGGCACTATTATTGAATCTCATATCGACAAAAGTGCTGGCCCAGTAGCCACTGTTTTGGTACAGGCCGGCACACTCAAAATCGGCGACATGTTTATGGTCGGTGATGTATCAGGAAAAATAAAAATCATGCAAGACTGGACTGGGAAAAACCTAACCGCAGCTACCCCAGCTACCCCGGTAAAAATCCTTGGTCTCAAAGAACTACCTAGTGTCGGGGAAATATTGGAAGTAATTACTGACAAAAAAGAATTCAAAGGCAGATTAAAAATTTCCAACGGAAAAAGAAAAATATCCTCAAGCTCCAATAGCACCCAAAATAGTGATGATGAAGAATCAGGCATAAATACTTTAAATCTAATCATCAAATCAGACGTTTTAGGCTCAGCTGAAGCTATCGAAGAATCACTGAGTAAAATAAAAGTACCCGAAACAAAAATAAGAGTACTCAAAAAGGGCTTGGGTCAAATCACTGAAGACGACATAGCCAATGCCGAAGCCACCAAAGCTATTGTGATTGGTTTCCACATCAAAGAAAACAAAAATATCACTTCCTTGGCTAACGAAAAACATGTTACTGTCCTCTATTTTGATATTATCTATAAACTACTTGAAGAAGTAGAAAAAATATTGACCCACATCAAAGCCAAAAAAGTTATTCACAAATTTTTGGGTACTATGCAAGTACTGGCAATATTTAAATCCAGTAAAAATTCTATGATACTTGGTGGTAAAATCACCAAAGGCAAAATTAGCAAAAATGCCAAAATAAAAGTCATCAAAAACGGAGAAGTAGAAACTATGGGAGAGCTTATCAGCCTACAATCAGCCAAAGAAAATGTAAACGAGGTTGTCGAAGGCAATGAAGCTGGTATAGAATATAAAGGTGAACCAATCATTGAAGTTGGCGACACTCTAGAATTTTTCCTAGAATCATATGAGTAAAAGAACTGAGCAAGTAGCAGAATTGCTACGCTCAACTATAAATCAAATTATTATAAAAGATTTTGAGGCACCGATGGGCACCCTAGTGTCTGTATCCGAAGTCAGCGTTGCCCCCGATCTCAAAAATGCCACCGCTTACGTCAGTATCATACCCAACAATAAAATAGGCACTGCTCTTGAAGCCATAAAAAAATTTA
>QZJA01000034.1 GCA_003599205.1 Candidatus Parcubacteria bacterium | reverse complement strand
CTTTTTTGCTCATTAAAACGCTCTCCTTGATCTATTGGATCATTGAGTTCGGAAAAAGCATTGCACAGCTCGGCTGTCTTCACTACCAATTGGAATCTTTCAACATAATTTTCCCGGCCCGGAATCTTTTTGGCCAACGGTGAAAGCTCCAAAGGATGATTAATAATAAAAACTGGTTGGATCAATTTGCTGCGTACAAATTTTTTGTACAGCTCATCTAGAAGCTTTCCCCTACCCCAAGAAGCATCAATTGCCAGTCCTGCTTTTTTACCAATAGCTGCCAGTTCTTGATCACTGGTCTTTTCTAAATCAACTTTAAGCTCTTTTTCTAAGGCTTCTTTAAAATCAAGGCGAGGGTAAGGGGCTTTAAAATCCAAAACATCCTTGCCGTTTTTAATTTTGGTTGAACCATTATTGACCTGCTTGACTAGATGCTCCATTAATTTTTCCACTAAAGCCATGTAATCATTGTAATCCTTGTAGGCTTCATAAGCTTCTATCTGGGTAAATTCGGGATTATGCTGATGATCAATGCCTTCATTTCTAAAACAACGAGCAATCTCATAAACCTTATCATAACCACCAATAATCAATCTCTTGAGGTAAAGCTCGGGCGCAACTCGCAAAAATAGTTCCATATCTAGGGCATTGTGATGTGTTACAAAAGGCTGAGCTGTAGCTCCAGAGGCAATATGCTGTAACATTGGTGTATCCACTTCTGTATAGCCCTGCTTATCAAAAAATTCTCTGACCAAACTGGTAATCTGACTACGTAAATCAAAAACTTTTTTGACCCCTGGATTAACCAATAAATCTAAATATCTTTTTCTAAATCTAGTATCAGGATCCTTGAGACCATAATATTGATCAGGTATTGACTGTAGAGCCTTGGACAGAATCTCTAATTTATCAACCAAGATAGTCGCCTCTTTGGTCTTGGTGACAAAAGCTTGGCCGCTAAACTGAGCAAAATCGCCAGCATCAAAATTATTTTTAAAATTTTCATACTCATCTGCCCCTAGTTGATCTTTGCGGATAAAAGCTTGGACCTGACCGCTACCATCTCTAAAATGCAAAAAACAAGAACCGCCTTGGAGTCTAAGACTAATAATCCGACCGACCAAAACAACTTTCTTTTCCGATTTTACTAATTTATCAAAATCATTTAAAAAATCAGCTACCGTCATGGTCTGCTTGCTTTTGGCTGGAAAAGGATTTTGACCTTGTGCTTTGAGCTGTTCTAATTTTTTGAGCCTTTGTTGATATTCATCATTGATATCCAGCTCTTTTTCTTGATTTTTCGCCATATTATAAATAAATACTTACCCCCTAATAATACTAAAAAATACCTTAAAAATCAAGGTAAAACTAAACCCCGCTAAGCCCCCTAGTAACAGTTTAGTCTTAGACTGTCGGCGGCAATTTTTTACCCTTAAATTTTGCTAAATATTTTATAAAACTCAAAATATGATGGCGGGCTGTTTTGGAACGTAAAACTTTGAGTAGGCTCTCAGCCGCTGACTGACGGCGATGAAGATGGATTATTTCCGCCCGACCAATATAAGCAACCTTATAGCCATTTTCCCAAAAACGCCTAGACCAATCCAAATCTTCCATATACATAAAATAGCGATCATCAAGCAAGCCAACCTTGGACAAAACATCGCGCCTAAATATCATACAAGCGCCAAAAACTGTCGGCACATAAATATTCTGATAGTGGTTGATATCCTTCATTAGATAATTGTCTAGCCATTTTTGCCCAGCTTTGGTCTCGGACAATAAGGTGCGACGATAAAATGGCAAACGCCAATCAGGAAAACGCGTGCAAGAATATTGAATACTTTTATCAGCGTTTATCAATCTAGGCCCAGCTAAACCAACTTCCGGATGATCTTCCATGTATTGATACATGACTTCCAGCGCATTAGACAGTATAGCTAGATCGGGATTCATAATTATTATGTATTTGCCTTTGGCCTCTTTGATACCCAAATTGTTGCCATAAGCAAAACCGCCGTTTTTATCACTTTGAATAAATTTTACTTGAGGAAATTTTTCTTTAATAATATCATCCAAGCCATCATAAGAAGCATTATCCACTACAATAATTTCAAAATTATAAGGCAAGCTCAACTCCTCGGTCAGATTTTTCAATAGCTCTTTGGCTAAATTCTTATTATTATAATTTAGAATGATAATTGATAAATCCATTATTTTGTAAACCATTTATAAATATCATCAGAGCTGACTTTTCTGTGCATCATAATATATTTTCTTTTCTTGGCTATCTTGGGGATATTTTTCAAGTACTCCTCTGCTCCGCGTAAAGTGCTCCTTTCAAAAATAGCTAAATAAAAAAACTTTTTAAACTCATACCACTGGATATGCCAAAAATCTTTGAGTAAATTCTTAAAGAAAGAATTTTTATACAAAGTCATGAAATGGTTGCGATAAGAAAGCTTGTTGGCTAAGCCGCGTTGACGACGAATAGTCTTTTGGTCACCCTGACCACTAACACTACGATGGTGGTAAGCTTTGGCATCTGTGACCAACCAATTCTCATAACCCATAAGCAGAAAACGCCAGGAAATATCAATGTCCTCCTTGTAGGAAAAAAAATCTTCATCAAAATATTCCAAATGATTATTGTCGCGCTCCATGGCCACGATATCCAAGGCCTTTCGCTTGTACAAAACAGCTGTAGCTGACAAGCCAAAAACTGTTTGATTGGGCAAATCAAAATCTTCTTTGCCCTGCCAAGCGTTGGTGACATGCCGGCTGCGATTGATTTTTAAACCAAAAGAATCAATCTGTTTTGTCTTTTGACCTTCCTCAAAATTCCAATACATCAATTTACCAGAACAAGAGGCTGCTTTAGGATTTTTTTCCATAAAATTAAAAAGCTTTTCCAGATAATCCGACTCAAGAATAATATCTTGATTTAAAACAAAAACATAATCAGATTTTGACCAATTAATCAAAAGATTGTGACCTCGAGCAAAACCAATATTTTTTTTCTGCAAAACTATCCTCGCTTGCGGGTAATGCTCTCTGACAATATCAGCTGAACCATCACTGGAAGCATTATCCAAAACCAAAAGTTCCCAATCCTTAAAGGTCTGTTCTTTGAGACTATTGATCAGCCAAGGTAAATATTTGGCTCCATTGTAAGTCAAAAGGCTAATTGTAATCTTGGCTTTGTTGAGCATATTTACTGACAAAAATTGTTAAAAACATTAGCATACCTAAACCCAAAGGATGATTTAAATATGGACTAAAAATGTGAGCAAAGACCACGCAGGTCAGAAAAGAAATAGCAATAAAAGCTGTCTCTGGATAATGAGTGATCAATTGCCAGCTTCTTATATAAACTAGCAAAACCCAGCCAATAAAACAAGCAACAAAAATAATTCCTGCTTTGAGCCACTGATCAAGCCAGCCCCACTCAAAAGCATAAGTTGTATGATAGCCTTCGGGATTACTAATATTTTTTATCCTTGGATCAGAACTTTTATAAGTTAACTCTTTACCAAAACCATACCCAAGTACTGGTTTTTCTTTGATGGCCCCCCAGATTACTGGCAACAATGCCTGTCGGCTACTCAAAGCCGCCTCAGAGCTATCAACACTTCTTTGAGTAAAAATATTCAAGCTATTCCATCTGGGTAAATTATACAAAATATCTGTCAAAATAAAACCAGATAAAAGCACCCCGATTATTGCCAAAAAAATATAAAAATGTGGCAATTTACGCTGATACAAAAACACACCCACAAAAAGCATAAGCAAGGCTAATACCCAAGCCAACCAAAAACTACGAGAAAGGCTAATTAACAGAGCAGCCGAAAAAACCGATAAAAGTAAAAAATTATTTTTATTTTTAAAATTCTTTATATATTTTATCAGCGTAACTAGCCAAGCCGCCAAAACATAAAATTGGGACTGCATGAAAACTCTGACAAAATTATTGGCAAAAGGAGTTATTTCCCCTGTCCTAGTATCTCTAATCCATTTGTAAATGGATATAGTATCCAAAAATTGATAATCATGGACAAAAATATTGAAAATCACCAATGTCTTGACCGCTATCACCAAAGCAGCCGCTTGCAGTATATAGATTATATTTGGTAGATATTTTTTTTGGTAGACCTCATACCAAACAGGTAAATAAAATAAATAAAGATAACTATTGGCATCTTTGAAAATATCAACCAATGGATAATTATTATAAAAAGAAGAAATTAGACCACCAGCAAAACCAGCAAGTAAAAATAAATATAAAATTAAAAGCCTTTTATCTTTTAATATTTTAAGATTTTTTATTTTAAAAATATTTCTTAGGCCAAAAACTAGAAGCACCACTGAAAAAACAACCAACCTAGTGTTTAAAAAATTGTATTGCCAACTATGCCCCAAAGATCCCCAAAACAATTCGGCCAAAGGAATATATAGAGCAAAGTTTGGTTTTAAAAAAACTAAAATGCCAGTGATAATCGCTAGCAAGACCAAGAGAAAAATATTTAACCAATCAAAACTAAAGGCCAGCCAAGACAATAACTCAGCCAAGATAAAGACAATCAACCATATTTGCCATTTATGGCCTTTTTTTGCTGATATAAATCGCATAAGCAATGGTAAGCAAAATATTGATCGGTACTATGAGAGCAATAATTATAAGCTGCCAGATCGGCTTGTGTTTCAAAAAATAATACAAAAGACTTTTATCAAAAATAAACTGTTTTCTGATTACTGACTTTTGACCAAAACTTTTACCGCCAACATGATAGAGTTCAGCGCCAGGAAAATATTTTATTTTGATTTTATGTTTTTTGGCACGATGACAAAAATCAACTTCCTCAAACCAAACAAAAAAACCTTCATCAAAAAAACCTATTTGCTCAAAAACTTCGCGGCGAATCACCATAGCCGCCCCCATAATCTGAGCTACCTCCTGCTCCTTATTATAATCAAAATCCGCCCACAAATAGTTTTTCAAAAATTTATTGTCTACCAGTATGTTTTTCAACTTTAACATTATTAAAATTTGAGAAAACATATCGGGTGAACGACGAACGGAAAATTGTACGCTACCATCTTCATTTAATATTTTTGGCCCAACAATACCCACATCTGGATTGGTCTCCATATAAGAGAATATCTTGGCAAAAAACCCCGCTTTTATCTGCGTATCGGGATTCAATAAAAATATATATTTACCTTTGGCTTGCTTTATTGCTAAATTATTAGCTTTAGCAAAACCAAGATTGCGAGACATGGCAATAACTTTTACCTCAGGATACTCCATCATTATCATCTCTGAAGTGCCATCTTTTGAATCATTGTCCACTACGTATATTTCCAAATTCAAACCATCTTTATTTGCCAAAATAGAATCTAGACATTTTTCTAACAAGGCCCTTACTTTCCAATTAACAATAATAATACTAATATCGTAAGACATACTAGGTGAGTTTATTTTTTATAAGATCAAGCATTTTATTGACTGTATTTATCCAAGAAAACTTTTTGATAAAATCCTGACGCTCTGCTCTTAGCTTAGGACCATCTTCAACCAAAAGCCGGTTTACTTCTTCATTAAACTTTTCATAAGAATCAACCGTTGAAATCATCTCGGCTACATTTTCTGTACCAATATTTGCCGTAGCTACAACTGGTTTACCACAAGCCAAATACTCATACATTTTCATCGGATTAGTACTAGCCGCAAAGCCCGCTTTTTTATGAGGAATAATGCCAATATCAAATTGCTGAATATACATCGGCGCATCGGCATAAGTCTTGTAGCCTAAAAAATGAACATTGTGCTCATTCTCCAAAGCCAATTTAGCTTCATCCTGTTCATTCCAAACTGGACCAACCATGACAATAGATTTTTTGGGATTTTGTTTGGCTAAATATTTGACTAATTCTAAATCTACTTTTTCCTGAATCACACCAATGTAGCCGATAATAGGCTTGGGCAAATCTGCTATATCACGATTGATCAAAGTAAAATCTTTATTGTAATGTTTGACATCAACTCCATTGGGAATCCAATACACATTTGGCTGGTCGTCAAAAAAATTAAGCAAATTTTTGGAAACGCAAAAAATAACATCAGCTTGATCCTTAATCGTAGTATAACAACTTTTTAATTTATCTTTTTGCTTGGCATAAGAACTATGGAGCATCCAGTTGTCTACAGCATCAAAGATGGTCAATTTTTGCCCCAAAAGCTGCCAATAGGGAGCAATAAAGGGGAAAAAGGACCAAAGTACCATATCGCCAAAATTTAAGTCTAAAGCAGCCTTTTTTATGCTCTTCATGGTAGCCTTAGGTCGGAGAAAAAAATTTATGTCAGAATATACATAAAGTTTATCTGATATCTTAGTGACTTTGTAAGTTAATCCGCGTTTGACTACTTTAGCACCCTCTACATTGAGCACCAGATCTTCTTTGTAGATACGTAAGGCTCTTTTCCAAGACAGAGGCAAATAGTCAACTGCCAGCACTTTACCTATTTCCGGACGATTCAAAAGTTCACGCAATACATGGTAATTACGGTTGGATACGCCCCCATCCCATTCAGAATAGCTGGACATGTTAAACATTATGACATCAAACTGTTTCATCCCGTTAAAAATTAATTTTATTAACTTAAGCTAAAATATTTTTTAAAATATTACTTTGCTCTTTAGCGCTAGAAAATTCCTGTGCTTTAGCATAAGCTTTCGCCGCTAGTTTATCAGCATCAACCTTATTTTTCAAGAGGTGTTTTATGTGGTCGGTCAATTGATCCAAATCACCGTTTTTGACCAAAAGCGCATTTTCCCGATTACTCAAAATCTCGGTTACTCCGCCACTAGCACCAGCAATAATAGGCAATTTAAAAGAAGCCG
The DNA here is from genome assembly GCA_003599205.1 of Candidatus Parcubacteria bacterium. Lineage (GTDB taxonomy): Bacteria > Patescibacteriota > Patescibacteriia > UBA1558 > GWA2-36-10 > BM519. The sequence goes on along the minus strand of QZJA01000034.1, from coordinate 3,503 downwards.
CTTCCAAAAAAACTATACCGAAACCTTCTATATCTACGCTGGTTTCACGATTTGGTAAAACAAAAATATCCGCCATCTTGTAATAATAAATCAAATCAATATCTTCAACATCCTTAAAAATAAAAACATTGGCTTCCAAATCATTTTCATTTATCAACTGACGAAGCTCAATTTCAAAATCACCCTGGCCAACAATCAAATATTTTATATCCATCTCTCTTTTTAGACGGGCAATAGCTCTAATGACTAAATCTTGCCCCTTACGACGATTAAGCCGACCAACTGTCAATAAAACTTTTTCTCCTTCTCTGATACCAAGGGTCTGTTGTAATTTTACAAACTTATCTTGATAAAATTTGTATCCCCAATCTAAACTTGGATAAATAACAAAAATCTTTTTACTAGGCAAATTAAGGTGAGCAATCAATTTGGCGGTATTTTTGGTATTGGTTACTATACTATGCGCCTTACTTAGAATCAGTTTGGTCAACCAGCCTTTATTTTTTAAAGCCAAGTTGATGTCCAAACCATGAAGGGAAACTATATAAGGCAAACCCAAAAAATAAGCCATAGTACCCAAAGGTAAAATGTTGGGGGTAAAAATTATCTCGACATTATTTTTTTTGATGATTTTCTTTAATTTAAAATAAGCCAAAAGCCAACTTGGCCAGATAAAAGTGTGTCTTAACTTTATGTTTATTATATTATTTTCAGTCCTAACATCTGGATGGTCAGTCACTACTAAATAATCTTTGTTATCAAAATTTTTAAACAAATTATAAACATAGCGGGCAACACCACCTTTGAAGGGATAATATTCATGGGTCAAAACTAAAGTTTTTTTCATCTAACTAGATTTATTGAATGATTTAAAAATATAAAGCAAATCCTGTTTTTTTATGACCCGCAAAAGCATCATAAGTAAAATATATATTATTGCTCCCACTACTATACTGAGATACCAGAGTATCATGCCTTTTAGATATAATACCAAAACATACATTAATAGTGATGCTAGTAAAGACAAAAACAAAGGAAGAAATAACTTAAAGCTAACTTTTATTATTCTTAAAACAGCCCACAAATTTAAGCCAAACAAAAGCAAGGTACTCAGTGACGAAGCTAAACTAGCACCCCAAATACCGAGCCGAGGAATAAAAATAAGATTCAAAATAATATTTAAAGCCATTACTATACCAAGGTTTCTGGTATTGGTACTCTGCCTGTTGGTAGCATTCAAAAAACTAGACAAAGAAAAATTAACGAACAAAAAAGGAATGGAGGCAATCAATACTTGCAAAGGCAAAATTGAATAAGAAAACTCGCGCGTATAAAGCTTGTCTACTATTTCCGGCGCCAAAGCAATAATACCAAAAGTAATAGGCAAAGCAATAAAACTGAGATAATTAAAAGCTCTAACAAAAGTTTGCTTTAACAATTCATAATTATCTTTGAAGTAGCTGGCAAAGGCTGGATAAAGAGCTGCTACAAAAGCTAATGGTATGAATTGAAGGGAAAAAGTAACTTTATAAGCAATGCTATAAAAACCAACCGGCTCGTCGCCTAAAAACATCTTTAGCAAGAATGTATCCATGTAGGCATAAACTTTGGCGAAGATAGCAGCCATAGCAAAAGGCAGAGTTATAGCTACTATTTTTTTGACAAAATTGCGATCATAATAAAATTTAAAGTTTAGCTTGAACTTTTTCTTTAAGATAATAAAAGAAAAAATCAAATTGAATAAGCTAGCAGTAAACAACACTGTCAATAAAATAAAAACACTGTCACTAACCTGCATCAAACTCAAACCCATTATCATCACAACCAACTGAAAAATTATTGTCCCCCAAGCTTCATAACGCAAACTCTGTCGCCCGCGAATATAACCATAAAAAAGTAAAGTAAAACTATCTATAGCTACTATAGCCGTAGTCAAATAAATCAGATTGCGAACCGCGTCAGACCAAAATATCAAACTATCAAGCAAAAGCAAAAGCAAAGCCGTAACAAAAACTGTTAGTATCTTCAAGCTAAAAATCTGATGAAACCACTTTAAGCCCCCGACTTCGTCTTTGGCTACCTCGCGAATCAATACTGGAGTTAAACCAATATCCATCAACACCGAAAACATGGTCGCAAATGAGACAGCAAAAAAATATTGCCCCGTACCCTCAACACCCAAGGTCCTAGCCAAAAGAGTAAAATAAACAAAAGAAAGTAGCTTTTGTAGTACTAAAGCTACCATAAAAGATGAGGTGTTGGCAGTGATTTTTTGGGCGGTCACCATGGGCTAATTATAACAGAAAGATAAGCAAAAATAAAGGTTATTTACAAACAAAAAAGCCCGTAAAATACGGGGCTTTTGCTGTAATAATAATATTAACGTTTACTCCATTGTGGGGCGCGTCTGGCTTTGCGCAGACCCGGTTTCTTTCTTTCTTTGATTCTAGAATCTCTGGTAAGTAAACCTTCTTTTCTTAAGGTAGTTCTAAGCTCTTCATCCTGAGCGACCAAAGCCCGAGCAATACCATGAGCCACCGCATCAACCTGGCCTTTAGGACCACCACCATATACTTTGATGGAAACTATCGCGTCAGAATAGCCAACGGCTTTTAGAGGTCTCAAAACCATTTCCTGCCATTCAAAATAAGGAAAATATTCTTTATAATCTTTCTCATTGACAGTTAGCTTAATACCTTTGCCTTTTTCCTTCATCAATCTAATGCGGGCAACGGCACATTTTCTTTTGCCGACTGTCGGTGTATATTTGTTGTTTTCTTTTGCTGGCATATTACTTTATTATCAATCTCTTAATCATAGTGGCTCTCAATTTGTTTTTGGGAAGCATATCCTTGACCATATCATGAAATAATTTTCCTGGATTTTCGGCCATTCTTTTTTTCAAGCTATCAGTCTTGATACCACCGGGATAACCGCTGGTACGATGATAAAGCTTCTGTTCAAGTTTTTTACCTGAAAATTTTAGCTTATCAACGTTGCTAACTTCAACAATATCTCCGCCATCGACATTGGGCTGATATGTAGTTTTATGTTTACCTTGAAGCAAAACAGCAATTTTGCTGGCCAAACGACCGGCAATCATACCCTTAGCGTCAATTTGATGTGTATTTCTTTCCATATCTAATATCTAAATTATACTAATTCAATCTGAGCCATCTTAGCACCATCTCCTTGGCGAGCGCCAGAAATCTTGATAATTCTGGTGTAGCCACCTTTGCGTTCTTTATATTTTGGACCTAGCACGTCCAAGAGCTTCTGTACTGCCTTCTTGTCATGGAGGACTCGGCCTAACTGCTGTTTGTTGTGAACTGACTTTACTTTGGCTCTAGTGATCAAACCCTCTACTAAAGGACGAACTACCTTAGCCTTAGTTTCGGTGGTGACAACTTTTTCATACAAAACCAAAGATGTAGCCAAATTTTCCATCATTGCCTGTCGTGGAGCTTTAGTTCTGCTCAATATTTTACCGATCTTTCTATGTC
>QZJA01000024.1 GCA_003599205.1 Candidatus Parcubacteria bacterium | reverse complement strand
CTTTATTTCTATTAATTTTTTATTTTGCGCTCTGGCCAAAATAGAACAGTTAAAATAACTGCTAAGTGAGTCTGGAAAAATTGTCAGAATATCAAATTTCATAAAACTATTTTTGTTAAATCATTATTTATTATTATTGGTTGCATGGCTATTATTTCATCTTTATAAGAAACATCAGGAATATCATTGAGCAAAAATATTTTTTTACCTAAAACAAAAGCAAAAGCTATTTCCATAAATACACTGCCACCAATATAATTTTTAACTCCGTTTTTTTCGTAGTTCAAAGACAAGATGGCATCTGAAGCTTTTATTTTATTGTAATGATTTATAATAGCGTTGTTTTTTATAGCTCTGTCGGCTGATAGACCTAATTCTTTTTCCTTTTCCACTTCAGAAACCCGAAGTAAGCCGACTAAAATTTTTTCTGTCGTGGCCGGCAACAAAACTTCGTGCCCCGCCTTTTTTAATCTCTCAGCTACTTCTCCTGCCTCTTTGGAAAAAGCTAAACTGCTACAAATAGTTATTTTCATAACTTAAACATACTACAAAACTGTTACAAAATAAAGACCATCCCCGTTAAAAGCGGGAATGGTCTTTTGATATCGAATATAGATATTTATAATTTTAGATCGTCTACATCAGTAGCTTCTGCTCTTGGAGCTCTGCCTTCTTTTTCCGGTTCATAAACCTTCAAATTGACGTAAGAATTATTCTTGTTGCCAATGATGCGAAGAAGAGTTCTTAAAGAGCGAGCAGTCTGACCTTGTTTACCGATAATCTTACCCATTTCTTCTGGGTTAACTTTTAGGGTCAAGAGTACACCTCTTTCATCGATGTTCCTTTCGACAACTACGTCCTCTGGCTTATCGACTAGGGCTCTTACAATCGTTTCTAAAAATTCTTTGTCTTGCATTTCTTTATTGGTTAATGATTTTCTATTGTTCTAAAGATCGGTATTATTATTATAAAAAGTATATAATTATTTTTTATAAACGTCAACAATTTTTTACTCAGCTACTTTTCCAGCGTCGACGCTAGGCGCGTCCTCAACCGGAGTTTCTGCAGCAGATTTAGCTTCGGCTTCAACTTTGGCTTGAGCTGCTTTTTTAGCTTCTTCAGCCTTAGCTTTGACACTTTCCATCTTGGCTTTTCTCCTGTCGCTGATACTGACAGATTTCCTTTTTGCTCCTTCCAAGACGCCTTCTTTAATAAACAAATTATGGATTGATTCTGAGCTCTGAGCTCCTTTGCCCAGCCAGTACTTAATACGATCCGTTTTAAGCTTTACCTCTTTATTATGAGGATTATAGGTGCCCAAAATTTCCAAATGATCACCGTGCATATCTTTGGTTTTCTCAGAAACAACTACCCGATACATTGGTAATTTTGTTCTGCCAACTCTTTGAAATCTAATAGCTAACATTTACAATATTATGCTTAATAATTAAAACTTTATTAACGGGCTGAATATTACTATAATGGCAACATTTTGTCAATGGCCGATTATCTGTCAAAACAGCCAAAGCCTAGACTTACTTCAAAACAAAGTTGTATAATGTAAAACAGTTATAAAATTAAGTTTTTAAAAAATGACAGAAAATTTAAAAATCGGTTTTATTGGCCAAGGTTTTATCGGCAAAAATTATGCCGATGATTTCGAAAATAGAGGTTATGATATTGTCCGCTATTCTTTAGATACCTACGCCGAGAACAAAGATAAAATAAAAGATTGTGACATCACTTTAATTGCCGTGCCAACACCTTCTACTCCTGAGGGTTTTGATTACAGTATTGTTGAGCAGGTTCTGCCATTGATAGGCAAAAATAAAATAGCTGTGATCAAATCTACTATTAAAGTTGGCACCGCCAGAAAACTACAAGAAAAATTTCCCGACATAATAGTGATGCATTCACCGGAATTTTTGACAGAAAAAACTGCGGCCTATGATGCCCAGAATCCCGACCGAAATATTGTCGGCATTACTGATCCCGACAATAAAGAACTTTATCAAAAAGCAGAGCTAGTTTTATCTGTTCTAGCACCAGCACCATACAATCTAATCACCAAAGTGGAAAATGCCGAACTGATAAAATATGGCGGTAACTGTTGGTTTTATGTCAAAGTAATATTTATGAATATTCTCTATGATCTAGCTCAAAAATACGAGATTGATTATGAAGCGGTAAAAGATGGCATGATGCATGATTTGCGCATTGGACCAACTCATCTAGATGTAGTTCATCAGGGCGGACGCGGCGCTGGCGGCCATTGTTTTATCAAAGACTTTGAAACTTTTATTGAAATGACCAAACAAGCTGGCATACCAGAGCATTTGGAAATACTAGAAAAAATAAGAGACCTCAATTTAAAATATCTACGCTCAAGTGGAAAAAATTTAGATCTAATCAAAGGAGTTTACGGAAAATAAAAACCTGTACTCTGGTACAGGTGTGACGAAACTAGCGAGCTAGTACTGCTCTAGACCGAGCAGGTGTCTTCCTCAGGAAGGGGCTTGATCTTCTCGGCGATGGCCGCCTCGACCTCGAGGGACTTGATGGTGGACAGCGCCACGGGGCGCCGCCTGCCCTTCTTGTCCTTGATTACCACCTCGCCGGCGGAGAAGCTCTCGATGGAACGAACCATGATCGGCTGATGCTTGCCGTGGGGCTGGACGGCGAGAACCGCCCCGGTCTTGAAGATGCTGCGATAGCCATGGTTGCGCGCCCGCCGGGCAGTGATGATCACCGAATTCGGGGTCTGAGAAGAACTCGACATGTGCGGCTTCCTTCCGCTAGGGGTAACGATTGATCGGGTGAAAGCTGATAAAATGCCTCCTTTCTGGATTGAGTGAACGTTGCCGTCTTAAAGACGGATGATAATAATCATCATAAGAATTTTCTCATTTTTTGTCAATAATCAACAAAGACTCGCTATTAACAGCGAGTCTTTGCATACAAAAATATTTATTTTATTTAAGCAGCTATTTCATCAGCTTCAGCAAAATTCATAGACAACAATTTAGATACTCCATCGTCTCCCATAGTCACACCATAGATGATTCTTGACTGATGCATACTAGCCCGATTATGAGTAATGGTGATAAATTGTGTCTTATCAGACAATTCTTCCAATATCTCCACAAAACGAATGGAATTGGCCTCGTCCAAAGCGGCATCTACTTCATCCAAAACCACAAACGGTGAGGGGTTGTTGGCAATAATAGCACAGACCAAAGCAATAGAAGTTAGTGCTTTTTCTCCACCAGAAAGCATATTTATACTAGAGACCCTTTTGCCAGGTGGCACGGCTTTTATTTCAATACCATATTGTTTTTTTATTTTTTGATCTTTTTCCACCACTGCCTCTTCTTCGTTTTCCTCGTCACCTTCTTCTTCATCACTACTGGCAGCATCTTCTTTTATTTCTTTTACATCCAAAATCAATTCCGCCCGACCACCATTAAACAGTTTCTTGAAATATTTATCAAATAATTTATTGATATTAGAAAATGATTTATCAAATTGATCGGAAATTGTTTCTTCTAAATCTTTGATGATTTTCTCTAGCTGAGAAATCGCCTGCTCCAAATCACTGGTCTGTTCAAAAAGAAAATCATGACGTTCTTTTACTTCTTTATATTCTTCCAAAACTGCTTCATCAATACCACCAATAATACTTAATTGATTTTTGAGATTGATAATTTTCTCTTTGGTCTGTTGAGGGTTGAGTTCTCTTACCTCTTTTATTTTCAATTTAGCAAATTCTTCAGCGATTTCTTTCTGCAATTCCTCTTGTCTTGTTTCCAAACGAGCCAAATTTATCTTGAGCTCACCTAGCTCACTATTTTTACTATTAAAAGCGGCCTGCACTTCACGAAATCTTTTTTGTGCTTCCACTAATACTTGTTTTTTACTTTCTTCTGCTTGATTAAAAACCTTAACATCTTCTTCAATTACTTTTATCTCTCTAGCCTTTACTTCTATGACCGTATTTAAATCTTCTAATTTTTCTTTATAATCATTTTTATCTAAGCGACCTTCGTTGGCTTTTTGTTCTGATTCCAACTTACTAAGTTCTACCTGTTCTTTTTTTATATCTGTTTCAATACTGCCCAATTCATTTTTCAAAACGGCCACTTTGGTTCTAGCCTCAGAAACCTCAGACACCAAAGTATCCTTAGTGCTCAAAAGTTTATTGAATTCTGCTTGCCAATTGTTTTGATTTTTCTTTTCTGGCTGTTGTATTTTCCGACGTAAATTACCAATTTCTTCAGTAATTTGCCGACAAAAATCACGCAAAGCGGGAATTGAATCCAAACTACTTATATTTTCCAAACTTAAAGAAAATTCTTTTTGCTTTTGTAAAATACCATCAAGCTCCAAGGACAAATCGTCTATTGATATGTCCCCACCATTGCCCAAAAGTTTTTGCTCCAAGCTACTAAAGTCAGCTAAAACGGCTTCTCTTTTCTTTTCCAAGACGTCAAGCTCCCCTTGATAGTTCTTGAGTAAATTTTGCTTCTCCTTAAAGAGTAATTCTTTTTCCGAAATTGATTCTTTGGTATTACTAATTTGCTTTTTCAGCCACACCAAATCGCTTCGGCCACTAGCAGCCAATTTCAAATCGGCCTGACCTTCCAAAATTGTTTTTTCTTTGAGCAAATTATTAAACTCATTTTGTTTCTGTCTCAATTTCTCCTGAAGCAGTTCAAAATTTTCCTGACGAGAAGAAGCTTTTTCTTCTTTTTCCAATTTTGTCTGTAGCTCTATCAAGCTTTGATTCAAATCAGAAACTTCACTCTGTAATTTGTCATGTTGTTTTCTGGCCGCAGTTAAATTTGTATTTAAGTTGTTGCTCAAAAAACTATAATAGTCTGTTTGTAAATCAAAAAGCTCAGCCTGAATTTTTTCTCTTCTTTCCAGTCTGCTTACTTGCCTGGTCAAACTACGCAACCTTGGTGCTAGCTCGGCTAATATCTGATACGTTTGCTCCAAATTACTTTTGGCATTGGCTAATTTATTGACTGACTGATTTTTTTTAATTTGAAATTGCCTAACACCGGTCGCCTCATCAAAAAATTCTTTACGTTCAGCTGAAGAAGATGTCAGTATGGTATCAACCATACCCTGACCGATAACACTATAAGTCTTTTGCCCAAAGTTTGCCTTGGCCAGAAGTAGCTGAACATCAAACAATCTAACCTTATTATTATTTACTAAATATTCGCTCTCACCATTTCTATCTATCTTTCTGGTAACGACAATTTGTTCAAAATCAACATCCGCCTGCTTGTCTTCATTATTAAGATAAAGATCCACCTGAGCAAAACCCAAACGGCCTTTTTTGTCTGAACCAGAAAAAATAACATCTTCGGCTTTTTTGCCCCTTAATGTTTTAACGCTTTGTTCACCCAATACCCAACGGACAGCATCGGCAATATTTGATTTGCCCGAACCATTGGGACCCACTATAGCCGTCAATTTACGATTAAAAGCCAGCTCAGCTGGATTGGCAAATGACTTAAATCCTTGAATTTCTAATTTTTCTAAATACATAAGTAAAATAATACGGTAGTATTTTAGCATATTTTTGCCTAAAAATAAACTAACTACTATTGACAAAATACTAAAAATATGTTAATATAATAGATTAAATTTTGTACCCTTCAGTCTGAAGTAATAGAAGTTAGAAAATCCGCGTCCGTGTCCTAGTGTTCACCTAACAGGAGGAAGTGTTTCATGAACCAGTGCAAGGCTCTCGTCGTTGTCGGCTTCTCCACCCTCATCGGTCTGCTGCTCATGGCCATCGGTCTCGTCACCTTCACCCCGGCGCCGGCCCAGGCCCAGTACCTGTCTGTCGAGGCCTACCCCAAGGGCGACCTCTTCATCTGCACCGGCACCACCTGGGGCCACCTCAAGGCGGATGCCTGGACCAACGTCGGTTCCGAGATCGGCACCACCTGGGGCTACTACAACGAGCGGCCCATCGGCGAGGATCGCACCCTCATCTACATCAAGTTCGGCTTCGGCCCGAGCATCATGACGGTGATCAACGAGACCACCGACGTCGGCTCGGAAACCACGAGCTACCACGAGACCCAGGATCTGGGCTACCTCAACTACGACATCGCCTTCGGCCTCGAAGTCGGCCAGGTCAGCTGGAACTGCTACACCATGTGGCAGGAGAGCCAGTACGACTCCATCGACGACTTCTGGTTCAGCCGGAACACCGTCGCCTTCGGCGACAACCCGCTCGGCTTGTTCGGCCACATGAAGAAATCCGGCGACAACCCGCTCGAGCCCTTCTGGGGCATCTACTACGACCTGGGCGCCATCGCCCCGCTCAGCAGCAACCGGCTGGTCCTGACCTTCAACCTGGATCCCCAGGACAAAACCGACGGCAGCGCCGCCGACAAGATCTGGACCGCCTGGATCATGAACTTCTAAACTTCGACCGACCTGCATGCAGGTCGTCGGACCCGTCGGGTGATGCTCGGCGGGTCTTTTCTTTTTTAAAAAAAAGGAGACACCGAAGTGTCTCGAGCATTGGGGACAGAATCATCATATGAAAAAATGGGTAATGGTAGGGGTATGGCGATGAGCTGGGTTAGTGATGATTCTGTTGGGAAAGAGCAAAAGCATTGCTTTTGATACTTTTATCATAACAACAAAGATAAAAAAGGTCAAACAAAAAATCCCCTAACAAAAATGGGGATTAAATACAAAAATTATTTTCAAATAAATACTTAATATATTACCATTTTTTAAGCTTCAGACCGTTTCTAGCCGCCTGAGTCTGTGCCTCCTGTTTGCTATAACCCTCGCCTTTGGCTACCAAATCTTTTTCCAAATATGCTCCTACTATAAATTTTTTGTTGTGGTCTGGCCCAGATTCAGACAAAACTTTATACCTAGGAGTAATACCAGTATGCTCTTGTGCCTTTTCCTGAAAATTACTTTTAGCATCTATATATTCACCTTCTTCTATTATTTTTCCTAGATGTACCACCAAATTTTCTTCAATGAATTTTTTGGCTTTATCATAACCTCTGTCCAAATAGATTGCTCCAGTTATTGCTTCAAAAGCATTGGCCAAAATATACTGACGAGCTTTTTTATTAGTATCTTTAGATTCACCACGAGAAAGATACATAAAATTATAAATACCCAAATTTTCAGCAATAGATGCTAGCCGCTCACCATTTACCAATGAAGAACGCCAGTTGGTCAAAACACCTTCTGCTTCGCTATAATTTTCGTACAAATAATGCGTAACTACTAGCTCCAAAACCGCATCACCTAAAAATTCCAAACGCTCATTTTGGTCCAGAGGAAAGTCTTTGTGTTCGTTGAGGTATGAGCGATGAACTAAAGCACTTTTCAATATATCAGAATTCTTAAACTTAATTCCTATTTTTTTCTCCAGTTGTTCTAGATTATTCCTCATTTTTATCGGCTGCTAATTTTTCTAAACCTTTTTTGAAAATACCTTTAGCATTTTCATAATCGAGACGGTCAATAGCTTCTTGCAAAGGAAACCATTTTACATCCTGAAGCTCACTGACCTCGGGCACAATCAAATCCTCATCTTTCGCTTCTACCAAAAAATATTTTATTAGTTTGCGATAAGGCTTTTCACCTGGCTTATGAACCTTGACCTCTGTTTCTCCCAAATAGCCTTTTTCGGTCAACTGTTTAAGTCCAGTTTCTTCACTGAGTTCACGCAGAGCAGCTAATTCTACTTTTTCGTCTTTTTCTACATGGCCTTTGGGAAAAGTCCATTTATCATAAGCATCTTTTATCAAAACAAAATAATAACCATCATCATCCTGGCGATAAATTACTCCGCCAGCTGATATTTCTTTTATGCCTTGACTGGCTAAAGTTTGTTTTTCACCTTGCTTGATCATCTCTTTATAGATGCTACCCAAAACTCCATTAACAAACTTACCACTAGACTCTCCACCAAATGCTTTGGCTAATTCTATAGCCTCATTGATAGCTACTTTAGGCGGTATATCAGCTGACATCTTTAATTCGTATATGCCCATGCGCAAAACATTTCTGTCAGTCATAGTAATTTGATCCAACGGCCATTCTGGGGCAAATTTGATAATCAATTTATCTATACTCTTTTGCTTGCTAACTATGCCTTTAGCCAAATCCAAAGAAAATCCCTGATCATCAAAATCAGGGGCAAACTCACGATGGTCATGCTCAACAATTTCAGCTATGTCCTTTTTTCCTTTGTTAAAATCATACTCGTAAAGAGCTTGTAAAACCAATGTTCTTGCTAAGTGTCTGTTAGCCATGCTGCTTTATTTTACTTTTTTACTACCTTTATAGTAGCCACACTTGGAGCAAGCTTTATGTGGTTGTACAGAGACACCACAATTAGAACACTTGACCAAAGCTGGTTTTTCCAAAGCAAAATGAGAAGCTCTTTTTCTAGCCTGAGATTTAGTTCTCTTTTTTGTAGGTGTTCCCATATTTTTTTTAGTTATTAAGTGCTTGTGATAATAGCTCAAAAGACCATTAACGTCAAGACACAAAGTCTTAAAATATGCTGTAATTATAGCATATTTCTTCCTTCTTGACAAGATAAAAAAAGTGTGCTATTATACGTAGTTACTGGGACATGTGATGCCTGCTACTGAATGCCTTTAGGCAACTGTGTCCACGACAAGCATGGGGATCATTCTTCAGATCAAATTCGGCTCCGGCTCAATTTTTTCGAAAAATGATTTTCTTGGGCACAGTTGTCTGAAGGTATAAAATACAAATAAACAAAATAAATTCCCTCCCGTCAGCGGGAGGGCTTTTTATTATTCAATATCTTCTGGAGTAGAACTAGCATTTTCCTGAGCCAACTCCTCCTCTGTCACTCCCAAGAGACAAACCTCTTGCCAGGGTATATAGTGACTATAAAAAGTTTCTTCGTTTGCATCTCTTCCATCACCATAAGTAACTTTATAATCAAATTTAGCGTCAGCTCCGTAGTGTGCTCTTTCAGTACATCTTTTTTGACCAGGAGCCAGTTCGGTTGTTTTTATAATTTTAGTTGGTGGTGGAGCTACTGTGTTATAAATGATAGGAGCAGTAGTGGTAGCTTTTCGGCCATCGGGTGTCCCCCAAAAATCAAAATACAAAGTTGTGCCGTCTATGCGACTCTGAATCAAGACATGCTTTTGTGTGTCATTTATAAATTTCAGATCTGGCCAAGGAGAATAAATAGTAGCATCTGTGCCAGCTGGTTCGTAATAAGACACCCGATAAGAGTGGTTGCGACGCTCAGTAATATCCAAGCCAGTACCCAGAGCTGCTCTAAAAATAGTAGTACCTATTTGACACAGACCACCACCATATTCTAGTATGGTTCTATTGCCTTTAATAACTAACTCCTGAAGATAGCCATGCTCACCATCAATTTCCCCCAAAGCCTTAACTAGAGAAAACTCTTGTCCCGGAGGAATAAGCATGCCATTTAAAGTGTCTGCTCCAACTCCAATATTATGAATTCTATTGGGAGGTGATCCAGCAAAATCAGAGACGCCAGTACCAATAATTTCTACAATACCCAAATCATTTATATCTTCGTTCATTATTTGCGGTTCAACTACAGTTACTACCAATTGAGTTTCTAGTTCGCCTGATTTTAACAAAGCTCCATTCATCAAAGCTAGACTCTGATCAAGATCAATACTTCGCCCCGGCTCACTACTTATAAATTCTGAAACCTTCCCGTCCTGCAACTTAAATCTAGCATCCTGCACTGGTTTTTCTATTGTCTCTTTTATTCCGGCTTCATCTAAATAAGCATCAAATTTCTCTTTAGCCAAAACTATAGAATAAGGCCCAATGTACTCCTGAAGCTCTGCTTCTCTAGTTGGCTCAGTGCTCAACATTAGCCAATTGCGCCAAATATCATTAGGTATACTCCAATCTTTTTCTTCATAAGTTAGATAAAAAGAACCACGGCCGGCTACAGCAATTATTTTGTTTTTAAAAGATTCTATCAACTCTGTTGTAATCTGTGGTTTGTCTTCTACTATATTTAAATTTATTTCACCAACTGACAAATTTTTTATATGCACCTCAGTATCAGCTAGAGCCTGATCATAAGAAAAAGTTTTACCAGTTTGAGCCCCTATTATCTTCAGCTCGCCGCTCTCATCAAAATAAAAAGATGCCTCAACTTTTTGGCTCAGAACATCAGCAAAATTATCAGCCAAAATTTGTTTGTGTTGTTGTCTGTCCCAAGAATAAATAATTGGGAAATCCTCGCCAAATAAAATAACTTTTAATTTATTAAATAGTGAACTAAAACTAGAATTTTTCTGAAAAGATACGACCTGGGACAAACTTTTATCAACGTCCCAGAAAACAATAGCGTATGAAGTATCTGAAGCACCTAAGCTTGATAGAGTAGGAGAAATAGTGACTGTTTTCTGTTCAGATTTATAAACAAAGCCACTTTTATTTATCACATCAACTTGCTTTTGTATTTTATCACGGGCTTCTTCATAAGTCAGTTCACCTATGTCTAAGCCTGCCACTGAAACT
>QZJA01000029.1 GCA_003599205.1 Candidatus Parcubacteria bacterium | reverse complement strand
TATCAGGAGTTGGATAATTATCGTTTGCAGTTGACTCATTTTGCTTTACAAAACAAATGGCAAAGAGGGCAAAGGTTAGCTGTTTTGTTTGACAATTCGCCAGAGTGGATAGTAGCTGATCTCATGGCAGCCACTATCGGCTTAGTGATAGTACCAATTCATACGACTTTTAATTCTGATTATGTCAAAAAAGTAATTGAGCATTCAGAAGCGAGATATTTGCTGATTGCCAGAGAGTACTTTGATAAGCACAGTGAGATTATAAAAAATTTGAATTTGGAAACTATTGTAGTTTGGGGTGATAGTAGTGATTTGACCGACAAGAGAGTTGAACCTTGGCCAAAATTTGCAGAGGATTTTTCGGGTGAAGAAGTGGAGGTAGATATTTCTGAGCATAGTCTGCACACCATTATCTATACTTCAGGTACAACGGGTGATCCCAAGGGAGTGATGCTCAGCCACAAAAATTTGGTAGCTGATGTGGAGTCAGCTAAGCGCAGTATTGATATATTTCCTCAGGATAGATTTTTTTCTTTTTTGCCTTTGTCTCACGCTTTTGAGCGCACAGCCGGATACTATGCGGCTATTTTTACTGGGTCTAGTATATTTTTTGCTCAGAGCGCCAAGACTTTGGTTGCTGACATCAAGCTAGCTCAGCCGACAATTTTAAATAGTGTGCCTCGTATTTTTGAAAAAATTTATGGCAGTATTTTTGACAAAGTAGAATCTGGCAGCCATTTCAAGAAGCAAATGTTTTTCAAAGGCCTACAGTTGGCAGTTGCCAAGAGGAAAAAAGAATTAAAATGGCATCGTTGGCTGGAGTGGAAATTTTTGGATATAGTAGTACTTAAAAAAATAAGAAATATTTTTGGTGGACAGCTCAGGTTAGCTATTTCCGGGGGAGCTTCGCTGGATTTGAAAGTAATTAAGTTTTTTGATAATTTGGGGATAAAAGTCATTGAAGGTTACGGCATGACCGAGGCTTCGCCAATAATCTGTGTCAACCAGATAAATGATTTTCGTTTTGGCACAGTTGGCCAGGCACTTGATTGCAACGAAGTCAAAGTAGCAGAAAACAAAGAAATTTTGGTCAGGGGAGAAAATGTCATGCTTGGCTACTACAAAAATCAAGATTTGACCAACGAGATTATTGACAAAGATGCATGGCTACATACTGGTGATCTAGGCTTTATGGATAGAGAGGGATTTTTGACTATAGTTGGTCGAGCCAAAGATATTATAGTATTATCTACTGGCAAAAATATTTTTCCTGAAGGTATTGAGAATGTCCTCAATGAAAGTCGCTATATCAGCCAGAGTATGATCTATGGTGACAAACAAAAAAATCTTTCAGCTTTGGTAGTGCCAAATTTTGAACAGCTGAAAGCTTGGTGTGAGAAACACGGTATAAAATATGATTTGTCGGATGAAAGAATACTGAATTTTTATCGGGACAAAATAGATGGTCGGCTCAAGAATTTCGCCAAGATAGAGCAGATTGGTGATTTCAAACTTTTGGAAGAGGAGTTTAGTCAAGAAAATGGTTTTTTGACCCCAACTTTGAAATTAAAGAGGTACAAGATATTAAGTAAGTATGATTTAAGATAGTATTATTTTGATGTTTTACAATGTTTTAAAATTTATTTTGTCTCCAATCATAAAATTATTATGGTTAGGAAAAATATCGGGGAAAGAAAATATACCTAATAAAGGATCTTTTATAATTGCTGCTAATCATAAAAGTTATTTAGATTTTTTTTTATTATCAGTGGTAATTAAGAGAAGATTACATTTTTTAGCAGCAGAAGTATTTTTTGAAAAAAAATTATGGATTCCCCTAGTTAGATTAACTGGGCAGATAAAAGTAGATAGAAAATCTAAAGATAAGTCTGATGTTTATAAGGAGGTCGATAGATTATTTGCAAGTGGTGGTATACTTGGTATTTTCCCAGAAGGTACTAGATCTAGAGATGGTAAACTTAATAAAGGATATAATGGCGTAGTAAAATTTGCTTATAGATATAAAATTCCTATTTTACCGATTGGTTTAACAAATACTTTTGAAGCTCTACCACCACATAAGAAATTTCCCAAGTTTGTGAAATGTAATGTAAATATAGGCGATATGATAATAGTTGTTTCGGAGGATTATGATTATGAGACGAAAAAATTAATGCAAAGGATAGCCGAATTATCTGCGGAGGTTTATGCTTACTAATAAAAAAAAAGATTTAGTTTTTTTTGATGTAGATAATACCATATTTAATGGTTACACACAAAAGTGTTTTATTAAATATTTGTACAAAAATAAATATATAAAATTTATTGATTTAATTTTTAGTTATATTTGGTTCATTTTTTATAAATTAAATTTCGTAAAAAATATTGATATAGGCATAAAATTTTATCTAAGGTTTTTAAAGGGGTTAAAGTATGTTGATTTTCTTGTTATAGTAGAGAATTTTTTTAATGATAATAAGGATTTAATATTTGATTCGGCGAAATATGAAATTAAAAATCATATAGAAAATAATCGCCAAATAATCTTGGTGTCCACTAGTTTGTATCCCATAGTTGATTTAATTAGGAAATATGTTGGAGCTGATGATTTAATTGCTACTAAGTTAGAAAATATTGGTGATAAATTAACGGGCAATATAGATGGTTTTGCTGTATATGGTGATAGGAAATTGTATGAGGTAAAAAAGTATATTAGTAATTATATGGATGAATTAATCAACATAAAAACATATTTTTATTCTGATCATCACTCAGATTATGAATTACTTAATTATGTAGATTATCCAGTAGTGGTAAATCCTGATAATAAATTACATAATATTGCGGTAAAAAATAATTGGAAGATACTAAATTATAAAAAATAAATACAAGTTATGAATGCTTTTGCTTTCTCTAGTATGCTAACGGGGGTTTTGAGCCTTTTATTATCCTTGTTTGTAATTACTAGAAGGAGAAATTTGAAACTTAATAGATTATGGGCACTTACAAGCCTATGTGTTGCATTATGGAGTTTTGGTTTATTTGGTGTAACTTTTTTTAATAATTTTAAATATGCTTATTTATCTCAAGTTGTTTTAGATATATCAGCTATATTTTTGCCAGTATTATTTCTTCATTTTGTTTTTTTATTACTTGAAAGAAAATCTTTTGGTTTGGCCATAAAATTTTTTTATATTCTTTCTTTTTTATTAGCTATTTTTAGTCTAACATCTTATTTTAAGAAAGGATTAATCCCAGTTTTTAATTTTAAATATTGGATTGATCCAGGTCCATTCTATATAATTTTCCCTTTATTTTTTTTAGCTTTAGCTACTGTATCTGTATCATTATTAATTAAGTACCAGAAAAAATTTTCTGGTATAAAAAGACAACAGATAAAATATGTTTTGTATTGTGCTTTTATTGGTTTTGGTGGAGGAATATTTAATTTTTTGCCACAATTTTCTCAAATATATCCAATAGGAAATTATCTAGTCGGTCTGTATACGATATCTATCACATATGCCATTATAAAATATCGTCTAATGAATATTAGATTGATACTTACTCGTAGTATTCTATATGGTGTTTTAGTGGGTGCCGTAGCAGCCTTTTTTGCTTTATCAGTTTTGGTGGTGGGTGAGATGATAGGTGGTAATACCAGAACCAGTAAAATTATTACTTATGTAATCAATTCATTCATAGTAGTTGTGTTTTTGGAGCCTATTAAACAGGTATGGGCTAAAATCACTGACAAAATTTTCTACAAGGATAAAGTAGATTATCAACAGGTTCTTCAGGAAGCTAGTAGTGTTCTAGCCAAAGAAATTGATCTGGAAAAACTACTTCGTGAAACAGCTATATTTTTGGCAGATAGGCTAAAAATAAAAGAAGTATCAGTTTTGGCTACCAGCAACGGTGATTTTCACATGATAGCCAGCTCCAACCCGCACAAAAGTGTTTTTACTGTTAGCCAAGATTTTATTTCCTATCTCAACCAGGGGGAAAAGATGGTGGTGATAGAGGAGCTTATCAGGAATCTAAGTGATTCGGGTGATAGCGACAATCAAGATCAAATCAAAAAGTTTATCAACGAGGCGGAAACTCTCCAGGTAGAGATGATAGTGCCGATTATAGAACAGGCTAAGCTCAACGCAATTTTTATTTTCAGTGCCAAGCAGTCCGGCGATCTCTATGATCAAAATGATATTAATTTTTTCAATGTTTTTTCCCCACAGATTGCTACAGCCATAGAAAAGTCCAAACTCTATGAGGAAGTCGAGGAGTTCAACCGAGAATTGCAGGCTAAAGTAGAGGAGCGTACCAAGAGTCTCAAAGAGGCCAATGTTGGTCTGGAAGAGCGTAACAAATTTTTGGCCACTATACAGGCGGTTACCAATTTGATCAATAGAACTTTGGATCTCAAGCAGGTCAATCAGATGATAGCCGATAGTATTGCTCGAGAGCTGAGTTATGTTGGTGGTATTTTGAGTTTTATTGATCATGACAAGCAAGTGCTTAGAGTGGGTGCTATCACCAATACTACTGAGTCCAAGAAAGCCTTAGCTTTATTGCCTCAAGATCCTCGCAAATATGAGACTGTCTTGACTAGTGATTACAATCTTGGTGCCAAGACCGTCCTATCGGGCAAAATAAATTTTTCCGACAGGATGTCAGATTTCTTATCTCCGCCAGTTGACAGAAAAATTATTGATCAGGTACAAGATCGGTTAGGAGTACAGACTGTCGTAGGCGTGCCGATATTTTCTGAAGCTAGAATTATTGGTATTATCCATTTTTTGTTGTCAGTCAAGCGCGATAAGATTTCTTCCATGGACCTAGAGACCATGACTGCTTTGACTAATCAAGTCGGCATCACATCTCGCAACCTTAAACTTTATAATACTTTACAGCAAGCCAATCAGGAACTCCAAGACGCCAATATGCGTCTGCGTGAGCTAGACAAAGCTAAGAGTGAATTTTTGTCCATTGCTTCCCATCAGCTGAGAACCCCGATATCAGCTATCAAGGGCTATCTTTCTATGATTATGGAGGGTGATTTTGGCAAGATACCAGATCCGATCAACAAGATTGTCAGAGATTTATTTGAGAGCGCCTCTCGTCTAGCTCGATTGATCAATGTATTTTTAAATGTTTCCCGCATTGAATCTGGTCGTTTAAAACTAGAAAAGAAACCATTGCAAATTACCGAGCTTATCACCAGCGTGATTGAGGAGCTCAAAAATGAAGCTACCAAAAAAGAGCTTAAACTGACTTTCAAAGAGTCTAAGAAAAAAGTTCCTCAGATTTTGGCTGATGCCGACAAATTGAGGGAAGTAATACTCAACTTGATAGACAACTCCATCAAATATACTCCTCAAGGCTCGGTTGATGTTTCTCTGGATTTTGATAAGAAAAATCTTACCTTTATGGTGGAGGATACTGGCATTGGTATCAAAGAGGATGAGGTCAAATCTTTGTTTAGAAAATTTGTCCGAGGCTCTGGCGTGGCTCAGATACACACCGGCGGTTCTGGCTTGGGCTTATTTATTGCCCAAAAAATCATCAAAGAGCACGGTGGTGAAGTTTGGGCTGAAAGCGATGGTCCAGGTAAGGGCTCAAGATTCAAATTTGTCATACCTTTGTATGATGAGAAAGCTGTGCAGAACGGATTGGAAAATAAGGAATAGTTTTGAGTAGGAGAGTAGGTGTATAGAATATTTTTTGACAAAATATTTCTTTGAAATTATACTGTAAAGGCTAGAAATATTAATCTATAAAAGCATGAAGAAGAAAAGCGAAAAACTAGAGCAAATATCTGCTACTAAGCAGGATATTAAGAATCTTGAAATCAGTATTCAAGGTGTTTTAGGTGCTATTAGCACTTTTGCCACGGATGTGGACAAGCGTTTTGTTGGGCAAGATAATAAATTTATTTCTATTGATCAGCGTTTTGATTCCGTTGATCAACATTTTGAGGCCATTGATCAGCGTTTTGATTCTATGGATAGTAGGATCAAAGAAAATAGTCTAAATATCAAAAGATTGGTTGTAAAGACAGATGATATATTGTCATCTCTGGCTATTTTTTCTCAAGAAACAGAAGATCGTTTATCTAGATTGGATGTTAGGATGGATTATTTTGATTCTGGTCAGGAGGGAATAAAATTGAGGCTAGACAACGTAGCTTATCGTTTTGAGATAAAAGAGCTAGATCAAAGAATGAAAAATTTAGAACAAAAACCGGCCCGCTAACAGCGGGTTTTTAATTATTAAATTAAAAACAGGCAAAGTATTAATTTAATTATTAATTAAAAACAAGATGAAGAAAAGCGATTTTGTTTTTGGTATTGGCTTATTGTGCCTGGCCATGCCAGTATTTGCCCGTGATAATTATGAGCGCGTAGTTGATAAAAATTATTATGTAGATCAGTACTTTGAAAAAGACAGTCAGGGCCAGGAAAAAATTCACATTTTTCTTGGTGGTGAGAGGATTGTTACTTTTGATGAAGAAGAGGAATATTTTCCTCTAAGTGATCATTTGGGCTCGCCGACAATTGTCACTGATAAAAACGGAGAGATTGTAGAAATAAATGACTATGAAGATTACGGTGATGTTGTCCAGTCGAGTGGAGGAGTAAGCGATTACAAGTTTATTGGCAAGGAGTGGGATAGTGAAACAGATTTGCAGTATTTTGGCGCTAGGTATTATAATGCAGATATAGGCAGATTTATGAGCATTGATCCGCTACTTTTGCAAAATCCAGGCAGATTTTTATCTGATCCACAGCAGCTCAATAGCTATAGCTATGCCCGTAACAATCCGATTGCTTGGATTGATTTTTGGGGGCTATCTAGCGCTACGACCAATAGTATGCCCGAAGATGGTTGGCAGCTAGATCAAGTAATGGGGCAGTTCAATGGGGTTGAAGCCAAATATAATGGTATGGGTAGTGATAGAATAGAAAGTAGTTGTGTGGAGTATGCTAAGAGATATATGTCGCAGGTTTATGGCATAAATAATATTGGGTCAGTAGGGAATCCCAGGAATATGTGGAATAATATTGATGCGATAAATAAAAAATTATCCGATGCTGGTTCGGATTATCAATTTGTTAAATATAACAACGGGCAAGGACTTAATTTGCCACAAGAAGGGGATTTATTAATCTGGACGCAAGGTACACACGGACATGTGATGGTAGTAACAGAATCAGTTTTTGACAATGCTAGCGGTACTGGTCATGTCGAGATTATAGATCAAAATGTCGGCACAGAGGCAGTACGTAAATATGATATTGTAAAGAATGACGGGGGATATTCTATAATGAAAAATAAAACAACAGCTATGGCCGGTTGGCTAAGCCCAGTCAATAAAAATGCTAAAGCTAACTCCACAGTTACTTCTGGCTATAGTTCTCCGTCTTCTGGTGTTTCAACACAGAAGTCATCATTTTTTCAAAGAGCTTGGAATAGCACAAAGAGTTTTTTTAAGGGATTATTCAAATAATTAATAAAAATATGAAAAAAAATAATAAAATTTATTTTATAATTTTGGTTATAGTTTTTATTTTGGTATATTTTTATATTAATAAAAATGGAAGAGAAGAGGCTAATAATAATTCCGAGATTGTTTGGTTAACTTATAAAAATGAGGACTTAGGTT
Source organism: Candidatus Parcubacteria bacterium (assembly GCA_003599205.1). GTDB lineage: Bacteria > Patescibacteriota > Patescibacteriia > UBA1558 > GWA2-36-10 > BM519. The sequence goes on along the minus strand of QZJA01000029.1, from coordinate 3,195 downwards.
TTGAAATTAAATATCCCAAGGAAGTTTTGGATTGGGATAGCGAGTGCAAAATTAATGATGGAGAATATTATAGTGGTTATGGGAAAGTGCCTTTAAAATTTTTTGTAGAAGATAATAATGTTTATATAGATAATGAGTATTTTTATAAGGGTTTGAATAATGGTTGTGAAAAAATTTACAATTCAGTTGATGCTCTAAAAGATCAGGATCTTTGGAAAATAGTTATTAAAGATAATATTTTTACAGATGATGATTTGTTGAATTTTATAAAAGAATTTCACGGGGATAAGTGTGAATTAGGAGACAAGATTGGTTCATTTCAGGAAGGTGTTTATGATGTTAAAGCCAAAAATGATGGTAAATCACTTGATGAAACAAATTGTCCTCTAAATGGTTGGTATGTTATTAAGTATTATCCGATCAAAGGTAAAGTTGCTGCTTGGCACATAGGTCAGGAACCAAATTTTTGGGGGGATGAGTATGGCGATGTTACTTACGATCAGCAGATGGTAGATAGTTTTAGATTTTTGGAGTAGGGGATTAGATGAGCGCGCCGCGGCTTAGCCGCGGCGCGCTCTTTTGTTTTCTTGACAATGAAAAATTTTTAATTTATATTTAAAGTATTCAATAAGACGGCTTTTTGATAAGCGACGGCTATCAAATAAGACGGCTTTAGTCCCTTACAAAATAACAACAACTACTTGAACCTTAGGAGGTTTGATGATGAGCAAGAAGGTTCTGATTCTAAGTAACAAAAGTGACGCGCACACCGACAGCGTGGTGTTTCAACTCACTGATATGGGGATGGAGGTAATTCGTATAAATACAGAAGATTTTCGTTCAAATATAATAAATATTCCCCTTACTTCTGATTTTTGGTCAATAGTTACGCCAGAAGGCAGAATTATTGATCCCAGAGAAATATTTAGTGTTTATCTCAGACGTATCTCTCCGGTATTAGTAGATGATGTAGCTCAAGACTTTAGAAAATTCACTAGCAACGAAACGTCGGTGGTTATCGAAGCTTTGCCCGGTCTACTACCTACTGCCAAGTGGATGGACTATCCTCACGTAAGAAAAATTGCTGACAACAAGCTGTTTCAGCTTAAATTGGCAAGAAGTCTTGGCCTGTCCGTTCCAGAAACTCTAGTTACTAATGATTATGCTTCACTTCTAATGTTTGCTGCCGGTAGACGGATCATATATAAGACATTATATATTCCAATCTTGGACTTGGACGATCGCGGAGTTAGTGTTATAAACACCACTCTGTTGACAGATCAGTATATGAAACAACTTGAAGTTTCCCTTAGATTATGTCCTTCTCTTTTTCAGGTTTATATAGAAAAAGAATATGAATTGAGAATTCATATCGTGGGTAATGATATATTGGCGGTTAGTATAGACTCTCAATCAGTTTCTGGAGCAGAAATTGATTGGCGCACAGCAGATTTTGACGCTTTGCCCTATGAGCCGGTCAAGTTACCAACTTATGTGTATGACAAAATTGTTTCTTTCACCAGATCTCTAGGTTTGAATTTCGGTATTATCGATATGATCGTCACCCCAGATGGCCAGTATGTGTTTTTGGAAATCAACCCGAACGGCAATTGGCTGTGGATAGAGCGGGCCATTGGGCTAGATGTAAGTGGTAGGATAGCTAGATGGCTGTCCTAAAAAATAACTTGAGTCTTTGAGGGGAGGTGATAAACTATGCAATCTGTTCCTTTCGGCGCCTTGTGCGCTGATGAGCCGCAAGTTGTGGAGCCGGATCCGGGTCACGACTACTGCCCCGAGCAGCAGTTGGACTTGAATTGGCTAAACACCAAACACGGCACCAGTACCTACATGAAGTGGACCGAAGACCACGATGCCTAGGCATCGACTTCATGGGGCTCTTGGCAGCCACTGTTGAGAGCCCCTAAAATTTCTTTAGCGGGGTAGCTGCAATTAAGTTGTTTACTATTGGCTTGTGTTTTTATAAAGTCTATAAAATATCTATTGTTAGGTGTATATTTAGGAATTTCAGATAGGATTGACATAGCTTTATTTCTGACAGTGGATGATGGGAAGATCAATAAATTATTTAAAATAATATCAGTTAAATGTTTTTTGAAACTATTAGATGAATTATCAATTAGAGGTATTAACTGTAATAAAATAATATTAATTTCTTGTTCATTGGAATTTTTTAACTTTTCTAAATATACATTGATCATATTTTGACTTTTTTCTGTCCATTGTAGTGACTGCAGCCATGTTAAAGAGTTGCTATTTAGCAGGGCTTTGGTAATTTGAGATATATTGTCGGTGCTTATTTGAGAAATCTGTATTTCAAGATCATATAATTGTTTGTCCTTTGAGAACAAAATTCCGTTTTTCCTGAATCTTTCCAGGCTTCCATCGCCATGTGAGAATATTTCGTCAAGCCTTTTCTGGTGTTTTTTCAATAGTATTTCAAGATTTTCTTCTATTTTTATAGGTGGGTTTGATTTAAGTTTATTGACGGTGTGTTTGTTATGTATAATATCCACGCTAATTACGGTTGTTTGAGAGTCTAGATACAGAGGATTCATTATTGAGTAAACTAAATATCCTGATTTTTTCAAGTCATTTTTTATGTCAACTTCAATTTTATTAAATTGATGTTTTGTAAATTTATTATCAATATGATCAGAAAAAACCTCATTTGGTAAGAGTTTAGGAAAATTTTTTCCATCATAAAACCAGAGTTCTATGTCTATGAGTTTGTAATATATAGTTTTCATATAGATATAATAACATAATAATAATACATTTTGAATATAAAGATTTTATGTTCAAACGGACGAATATAATTTATATATTAATCAAAAATTATATGCCACTTAAAAAAATTTTTATTGCTACCATGGTTTTTAGCCTAGTGCTATCAACTATTCCCTGGCCGGCATTGGCTCAAGAGGACATTGTGCCCTTGGCTTTGCCAGTACCAACGAAGTTGGAAAATGAAGCTCCAGTGGTTTTGGAACCAACGCCAGATCCGGTTGATCTGGGGCCAAATGAATCTGAATCGAAGGAAAGCGACAATGAGAGCATTTTTGATATAAATGCGCCAGTAGACCAGCAGCCTGAAGAACTGCTCGAAGAATCAGAAAATTTGGCTCTTGATGAGCCGGTAGATGTACCTTATGTAGATCGTGATGAAAAAAAATT
>QZJA01000033.1 GCA_003599205.1 Candidatus Parcubacteria bacterium | reverse complement strand
GGAGAGGACAGAGGTGTCTATCATGGTCATTTCTATTACTAGGTCGGCGATTTCTTGGATTTTGTCTTCCTGCTGGGGGCTCAAGTTGGGCATGAGGGCTCCTTGGGTAGATGCCTAGGGTGGGAAAGTACGCACAGAAATTAATTAAAACAGTAATACATAAACTAGTCAAGATGGCTTGTAAAATGTGCTTATTTTAGGTATTATTAAGTTCGTATAAAATATTAAAATATGGAAAAAGTTTTTATAAAAGATTTGCAAAAATTTGTCGATCAGGAGATAGAAATTAAGGCTTGGGTTAGTAATTTTCGCTCTTCTGGTAAGATTTCTTTTTGGGAGTTGAGAGACGGTACTGGCTACTCTCAGGCAATTTTGTCTCAGGCTAGCTTATCAGCTGACAAGTGGCAAGAGTCAAACAAAGTTACTTTGGAAAGCTCTGTTAAGGTCATTGCCAAAGTAAGTAAACATCCCAAGAAAGAGGAGTATGAACTTCAAGTAGAAGATTTTGAATTTTATCAGATAGCTGAGGAATACCCGATTAGCAAAAAAGACCATGGCGTAGATTTTCTTTTGGACAATCGACACTTGTGGCTACGTTCCAGCAAGCAATGGGCTATCCAACGGGTGAGAAACACGCTCATTCAGGCTACGTATAGGTACATGCAAGAAAATAATTTTATCAAGATTGATTCACCAATTTTGACACCCAATGCCTGCGAAGGCACGACCGAGCTTTTTGAGTTGGAATATTTTGATAAAAAAGCTTATTTGTCTCAGAGCGGACAGCTTTATTTGGAAGCAGCTATTTTTGCTCATGGCCGAGTTTATGATTTTGGTCCAGTTTTTCGAGCAGAAAAATCCAAGACCAGACGTCATCTGACAGAATTTTGGATGATGGATGCTGAAATGGCTTTTGTTGATCTCAAAGAAAATTTGGATACCCAAGAAAGTCTGGTTCGTTTTATGGTACAAGCTGTGCTAGAAAACAATCAAGCTGATTTGAAAATTTTGGAGCGGGATACCAAGCCCCTGGAAAATATCGTCAAGCCTTTTTATAGAATTACTCATGCTGAAGCTATCAAGAAACTCAAAGAGCTTGGTAGTCAGATAGGGGAGAACGATGATCTAGGGGCGGAAGATGAAACAAAACTGACTCAGGAGTTTGATAATCCAATATTTATCACCCATTATCCAGCCGAGGTCAAAGCTTTTTATATGAAGCGTGATGATAACAAAAGAGCACTGTGCGCTGACTTGCTAGCGCCAGAAGGCTACGGAGAAATTATTGGTGGTTCTCAGCGTGAAGATGATTATGAGGTATTGTTGGAGAGGATAAAAGAACATCAGCTTCCAGTTGATGAATTTCAGTGGTATCTGGATTTGAGAAAATATGGGTCAGTACCTCATGGAGGATTTGGTTTTGGACTAGAGAGAATTGTTACTTGGGTTTGCGGTATACAACATGTTAGAGAAACCATTCCTTTTCCACGAACAATTTATAGACTAAGACCATAATTACGATTTGCCGAGATAGCTTAATTGGTAGAGCAACGGTATCGTAAACCGTAGGTTGGAGGTTCAACTCCTCTTCTCGGCTCCATTTTTTTGGTTTGTGGTCTCATTTTAAAAGCAATAAAAATTATATGACAAGAATAAAAACAAGCGAAACAATCAATAAAATTGGAGAAACAGTGCTGATCAAAGGTTGGGTGAACAATCGTCGGAATATGGGCAAAATTGTTTTTTTGGATGTCCGTGACCGCTGGGGCATACTCCAAGTGGTGGTAGTGCCTAGTGAGCTAGATGAAGCTTCTCAAAGTTTGATAGCTAGCGTTAGGCCGGAGTTTGTTTTGGCAATTGAAGGTATAGTGCAAAAGAGAGGAGACAAGCAGATTAATCCTGATTTGGCTACCGGTACAGTAGAATTGCTGGCCAAAAAAATAGAGATTTTGTCTGAAGCCGAAACCCCTCCTTTTGAAATAGAAAATGAAGAGCGTCAAGCCAACGAAGAATTGCGTCTCAAATATCGTTATTTGGATTTGCGTCATGAAAGAATGAAAAATAACTTGGTGCTGAGAGATAAAGTTTTTGCTTATTTGAGTAATTGGTTGCGAGCAAATGATTTTGTTGAAGTACAAACTCCAATACTATCCAAATCAACTCCAGAAGGTGCTCGTGATTATCTAGTTCCCTCTAGACTTCATCCAGGCAAATTTTTTGCTCTGCCTCAAGCTCCTCAGCAGTACAAACAGTTACTGATGGTAGCTGGTATGGATAGATATTTTCAGATTGCGCCCTGCTTTCGTGATGAAGACGCCAGAGCTGATCGCAGTCCCGGAGAATTCTATCAGTTGGATATGGAAATGAGTTTTGTGACTCAGGAAGATATTTTGAATTTGGTGGAAAGTATGATGACACAAATGGTCAAGGAATTGTTTCCTGAGAAAAAAATGACTTTTGAACCTTGGCCAAGGCTTGACTATGAAGAGGTCATGAAAAAATATGGCAGTGATAAGCCCGACTTACGAAAAAATAAAGATGACAAAAATGAATTAGCTTTTGCCTGGGTAGTGAATTTCCCTTTGTTTATGCCGCAGACAGATGAAGATAGATTTGTCGGTGCCGGAGATACTTGGGGACCGGCTCACAATATGTTTACTATGCCCAAGGAAGAGGATATTCCACTACTGGATACTGATCCTGGTAAAGCTCGGTCATATCAACATGATTTGATCTTGAATGGTTTTGAAGTAGGTGGTGGAGCAGTTCGTATCCATGATATGAAACTCCAAGAAAAAATTTGGGATCTTATCGGTTTTACTGATAATCAAAAAGAACAATTCAAGCATTATTTTGAAGCTTTCAAATATGGTGTACCGCCACACGGTGGTATTGCTCCGGGCTTAGAAAGATTGCTCATGGTTTTGTTGGGAGAAAAAAATCTCAAAGAAGTAACAGCCTTTCCTTTGACTTCTGATGGTCGTGATCCAATGATGGAATCACCTTCAATAGTAGCCAAAGAGCAATTAGATGAATTGGGTATAGCAGTTAAGAAATAGCTCTACCCTTGACAAAACTGGATTTTTATTATATCTTAGCAAGCGTATCATGTTTTTTTGGTCGCTGCGTGTCCCCGCAGCAATCCGCCGTCAGATGAGGAAAAGTTCCGAAAGGAATCCCTTGGCGAGGCCTTGTTTGGCGGATGGGGGAGTTCCGGCTTCGGCTGGGACTCCCCGTTTTTTTTGACAAAATTTCCTAAATAGAGTATATCTTAAATTAGACCTATGTTCACTTGGCTCAAGTAGCCAAAAAATCGCAGCGGTTGCTTTTCTCCCTCCAAATCCCCCAAGCGGCCGCTGCCACCTTCACTTCGGTGAAGGTTTTTTATTTAATATTAGCCAAAATATGTTAATATTAGGCCTATACTATTGACAAAATTAGTAATATGTGATATATTTGAGAGTATCACTTTTTAAGTGAGTACATGTCCGGGCCGACAGTAGGTCTATCTTCCTCCTTGCCTACTAGACGCCCCCCAGGGGTCGGACGCATGCCGAGTGTATCCGCCCGGCCCCAATTTTTATAAGTTATACCTGCCCGAAAGCAGGTTTTTTTGGTTGAAAAAATGAGGTAAAAATGCTATAATAATTGTATAAAAAATTCAAGTAAATGCACCAAATAAACCTCGAACAATTCCAAGGCCCTTTGGATTTGTTGCTTCAATTGATTGAAAAAAATAAGCTACAAATCACAGAAATTTCTCTGGCAAAAGTTACTGATCAATATTTAGAATACATCAATGATTCTGAAAATTTAGCTGCTGAAGAAGTGGCTGATTTTTTGTTGATTGCTTCCAAGCTGATTTATCTTAAGTCCAAATATCTTTTGCCTGATTTTGTCGTTGAAGAGGAAGACGGCGTTGATTTGGAAAAACAGCTCAAGATATACCGACAATATTATGAAGCTTCCAAATTGATCAACAAAATGTTTGTTGATAAAAAAAAGATTTCTTATCGACGTACGACTATCTATAAACCCGATCTTTCTGGTGAGTTTGTGCCACCCAAAAATTTGACAGCTGAAGCTATGATCAGAGCTTTTGAAAATGTACTCAGCCGTATCAAGCGTATAGTTGAGTTACCAAAAGTAGTCATGGCTCGAGCCATGTCCATCAGAGAAAAGATCAATCATATTCAAGAAATTTTAAAATCTAGCAATAACATAAATTTTAGAGATTTGATCAAAGAAAAAAATAATCGGACTGAAGTCATAGTCAGTTTTTTGGCTATGTTAGAATTAGTCAAACAAAAAGAAATTATTGTTATTCAAGAAACAATTTTTGGTGAGCTACACATAAATAAAAACGGAGAATAATTATTTAATATTGAGCAAAGTCGAAATATGAAAGATTTAAATTCAATTTTGGAAAGTTTACTTTTGGCTGCTGGCAAGCCCATGGCTATCAAAGAACTGGCTGAATTTTTGGCAGTGGAAGAATCAAGAATTTCTCAAGCTGGAGCGGAGTTACAACAAAAGTTTAATGAGGATGAAAACAGCGGCATCCATCTGGCTATAAACAACCAAAAGTTTCAACTAATTACCAATCCTCAGCACGCCAAAGTATTGAATGATTATTTTGAAGACGAAACTACTGGTGAATTGACCAAGCCGTCTTTGGAAACACTGACCATTATTGCTTATCGTCAACCTATCACCAAAGAGGAATTGGAGCAGATAAGAGGCGTAAATTGTAGTCTTATTATCCGCAATCTGCTCATTCGTGGTTTGATAGAAGAAGTGGATGATAAAAATCAATTGGCCACCACGTATGCTGTGACTATGGATTTTTTGCGTCATATGGGTATAAGCTCGGTTGAAGAGCTGCCTGATTTTGAAAAGCTCAACAACAACGAAAATCTAAACAAGCTTTTGGAAGAAAACATTGGTGCTGAAGAACAAGTTGATGCCGGAAAATAAAAAAATTAGACTAGCCAAATTTTTGGCTCAATCCGGAGTAGCTTCTCGTCGCAAAGCAGAAGAGCTTATTATTTCTGGTAAAGTCAAAGTCGCTGGAAAAATAGTCAAGGAGCCAGCAACTACAATTGATCCTAGTAGCCTAGAAATCAGAGTAAACAATCAACCGATAATTTTGGAGGAAAAAGTTTATTATTTGCTCAACAAGCCAGTCGGCTATTTATCTTCTGTCAGCGATCCGCATCATGATAAAACTGTTTTGGATCTAGTACCCCAAGAGCCACGAGTTTTTCCAGTCGGTCGTTTGGACAAAGATTCTCAAGGTCTGATGATACTCACCAATGATGGTGACTTGGCTTATCAACTGACGCACCCAAAATTTGAAGTCAAAAAAATTTATCGGGTCAAAGTAGATAAACGAATAACAGCTGATCTAGCAAAAAAACTCTTGAGTGGTGTGAGCTTGACTGAAGGCCGGGCTAAAGCCGATAAGGTATTGATCAAATCAGTTTATGAATTGGAAATAGTTATTCATCAGGGTTGGAAGCGCCAAATCAGACGTATGCTGGAAAGTCTGGGCTATCAGGTTTTGCTTCTGGAGAGAATTGCTGAAGGCAAAGTAAAGCTTGGCAAGCTAGCTTTGGGCAAATATAAAAGATTGAGTCTTAAAGATTTATTATGAACCTCTGGGCACTGATTTCTACAATTATTCTTTCATTTAGTTTGACAGCCTCTCCGGTCTATCATTTGTCAACGGTGAATGTAAACAATGACAGTAGTCAGGCTACTTTGAATTTGGAAGTAAAAACCGAGAAAAAATCTCAGCTACCCTATAAGCTTGATAATAATTCTTTGGGTGTCAAAATTGGCGCCAGCTCAGCAGCAGTGATGGACAGTGAGACTGGTCTTGTCTTGTGGCAAAAAAATGCTACTGAGCAAAGATCTATCGCCAGTATCACCAAGCTGATGTCTATCTTGGTGTTTCTAGAGCACAATCCTGGCTGGGATCAACTGATTACTATGGAGGAAAAAGACGAGACCAATGGTAATTCACCAAACATTTATCGAGGAGAGATTGCCAAAGTCAGTGATTTATTTCGTCTAGCTTTGATTGCTTCCGACAATAATGCTGTCATGGCTCTAATGAGAAGCACTGGATTTTCTCAAGCTGAATTTGTCAGCTTGATGAACAAAAAAGCGCTTGATCTTGGTTTGGTCAATACTATTTTTGTTGACCCAACAGGACTCAATGCTGGCAATAAATCAACTGCTTTGGAAGTGCTCAAGTTGGCGCAAACAGCTTTTGCCAGCAAAGAGGTGACGGATGTTTCTTCTTTGTCGCGCTATGATCTAGTGACTCAAGGTGGTCGTCAGGAAAGAGTCTATGCCACCAATTGGCTCTTGCATTCCTATCTTGACGTAGAAGCGGGTAAGACCGGCTATATTGAAGCTTCAGGTTATTGTTTGGTAGCAAAAATAAGCGGCGATGATGGGCAAAAGATTTTGACAGTGGTACTAGGCTCAGAAAGTAACGACCATCGTTTTTATGATGCCAAAGTTTTGTCTGCTTGGGTTTTTGACAATTTTATCTGGTCTTAATATTGCTTTTGCTTTATACTTAAATTAAATTATGGAATTAAGTTTTTTGAATAATTTATCACCTCAACTACACACATTTTTTTTGGCAATGTTGCCGATTGGTGAAACTCGAGTAGCTATTCCAGTGGCTTTGGAAAATTTTCATTTGCCTATTTGGCAGGCCTTTACTTTTTCGGTTTTGGGGAGCTTTGTACCAGCTATATTGATAATTTATTTTATTGGACCAGTATCGGCTTGGCTTATTCGTAATTTCAAAACAGCAGCCAAGTTTTTTAACTGGCTCTTTGATCGGACACGCAAAAAGTTTGCCGGCAAATATGAAACTTGGGGTAAGCTAGCTTTGATGATTTTTGTGGCTATTCCTTTGCCAGCAACTGGTGTGTGGACTGGGTCTTTGGCAGCTTGGCTCTTTGCGATTGATAAAAAGTCATCTTTGATATATATCGGATTAGGTACATTTATTTCGGGAATCATTGTGACTATCATTACCTTGGGAATCAAAAATATTTTTAATTTAATATAAATATTATGAAAGATATGAAAGATTGGAATAAAATAATAATTGCCAATTGGAAAATGCAGCTTTCTCTAGCTGAAGCTACAGAGCAAGCAAAGGAAATGAAAAAATTGCTAGCCAAATCAAAAGCCAAAACTGATACAGCGGTAGTAGTTTGTCCGGATTTTTTGTCCATGACAGAAGTGGCCAAGATTTTCAAAGGTTCAGACGTTATTTTGGGAGCGCAGGATACTTATCCGGGAGATATTGGGGCTTTTACTGGCGAGGTGTCTCTCAAAAATCTACAGAGTTTAGGTTGCGAATATGTGATTTTGGGTCATTCAGAAAGACGAGCTATGGGCGAGACCGATGAAATGATAAACAAAAAAGTCAAAGCTGTGTTAGAGCGTGATATGGTACCGATAGTCTGTGTAGGTGAAACCTATGAAGAAAGAAAAGAAGAAAAAACTAATTTTGTTGTTATTCACCAGATTTATGAAGCACTCAAAGACATAGAGCTAAAGCCTGGCCAAAAAATAATTTTGGCTTATGAGCCAGTATGGGTGATCGGTTCGGGTCAAGTGATAGATGCAAATGAGGCTGACCGTATGTCTCAGATAGTGCGTCAGAGCTATGTTGATGTGATGGATGGCCAAAATTTGGAAGCCCTAAGCATCATCTATGGCGGTAGTGTCACACCGGATACAGTAGCTAGATTTACGAGTCTACAAAAAATCAAAGGTGTTTTGGTCGGCGGGGCCAGTCTAGAGGCCAAAAAATTTATGGAAATAGTAAATAAAGCTTAAATCTATGATAGTTCCTATCAAACAAATTATAAACAAGGCTAAACAAAAGCGTTATGCCGTTGGTGCTTTTAATACTTCCAATCTAGAAATTACTTTGGCTATTGTCCGAGCAGCAGTCAAAATGAAATCGCCGGTTATTATTCAAACTTCAGAGTCAGCTATAGGGTATTCCAATCTAGAAACTCTCTTTGGTCTTATGACCAATGTGGCCAATACTGTTGGCCGGTCAGTGCCGATTGCCATTCATTTGGATCACGGCAAAGATCTAGCGACAATCAAAGATTGTATAAAAATCGGTTATAATTCTGTCCACATTGATGCTTCAGAAAAAGATTTTGCTACCAATATCCGCCTTAGTCGACAGGTAGCTGATTGGGGGCACAAAAAGAAAATTTGGGTTCAAGCTGAGCTGGGATCTATCTTGGGCAAAGAGGGAATGGTCAAGTTAGAAACAGGCGAGATCAATATGAAAGATTTACTAACTGATCCTTATCAGGCTATTGATTTTGTCGCCAAAACCAAAGTAGATACTTTGGCTATTTCAGTTGGTACTATTCATGGCTCTTTCAAAGGTATAGAAAGAGTCGATCATACGCTCTTGAAAAAAATCGCTGCTTTGGTTAATATACCTCTGGTGCTTCACGGTGGCTCTGGTTTGAACGCTGGTACTTTCAAAAAGTCCATAAAAAATGGAATTTCAGTGATAAATATTGATACCAATTTGCGCCTAGCCTTCAAGAATGCTCTCCAAAAGAGTATTAAGCAGTCAGAAAATCTAGTAGATCCAAGAAAGATTTTGGCTCCTTCTACCGAAGCTATGCAAAAAGAGGTAGAAAAAATGATTCATATTTTTGGTAGCACCAACAAAGCATAATATATGATTGATATTATTTCAGCAGCAGTAGCAGTTTTATCTTTAAGCTATTTGATTTATCTGCTAGTAAAAAAATTTCCACGAGTTACCAATGTAAACGTGGAGTCTTTGCCTGAGACAAAAACCAAAAGACAAAAAGAGCAGATAATCAAAAATAGGCTAGAGCGTAGCTGGCATGATATCTGGTTAAAAATAGAGGATTTAGCTTCACCAGCCAAAGATAAATTTAATGATTTTTTTCGACAGAGATATCAGCGCCTCAAAAGTATTGAAAAAGATCTGCGCCGCAAGAGTCACGAACAAATGACTTCCACTGTTGCCAAATCTCAAGCTATCAGTGACATGATAGTAGAGGCCAAGCAGTTTCTCAATGAAGAGGATTACCAAAAAGCTGAGGATTTGCTTTTGGACGCTATCAGTATAGATAGTCAGAATGCTGATGCTTATCGTCTTTTGGCCGAAGTCTATCGTGAGCGCAAGGAGTATGTGCAAGCCAAAGAGACGCTGGAATATTTGCTCAAAATAACCAATAATGAAGACGCAGCAGTCTATTCGAGTTTGGCTGATATTGCCAAAGAGCGGGGCAATCTCAAGCAGGCCGAAGAGGATTATCTCAAGTCAATATCATTGAGTAATGACAATCATTTTTATTTTTTGGCTTTAGCCGAAGTCTATCTTGAGCTAGAAGAGCAAGATAAAGCCTTGGAAACAGCCCAAAAGGGCCTGACTTTATCACCAAACAATCCAAAGATTCTTGACTTTTTGATAAATTTGAGTATAATTATGTCTGATAAAGAATTGGCTTTACAGTACTTGGACAAATTAAAAGAGGTAAATCCGGAAAATAATAAAATAGCCGAATTTACTGAAAGAATTGACGAATTGAAATAATTTTGTCTAGCTTGTATAGTTGGCTTATTTTGGTCAACTTTTATTTTTTATGTGGGTCGGTACCAAAGCGGTCAACTGGGGCAGACTGCCACCGCCTCCGGCGGGGTGCCGCCATAGGCGGCATAAATCTTATATAGAAGCGATGTTTGTAGTTTATATTTTGTATAGTATAAAAATAGGTAAATATTATATTGGTCATACTGCTGACATTAAAAAACGACTTGGTATACACAATTCCGGCAGAGTTAAATCTACTAAAAAAGGTATTCCTTGGCAGATAAAGTACCTTGAAGAGTTCAGCACAAAAAATGATGCATATAGGAGAGAATTACAAATTAAAAAGTACAAAGGAGGCAGAGCCTTCAAAAGCTTGTTTGATACATAATTATCTCCTGTAAATATTATTTTTTATGTGGGTCGGTACCAAAGCGGTCAACTGGGGCAGACTGTAAATCTGCTGGCATCAGCCTTCGGGGGTTCGAATCCCTCCCGGCCCACCAAGCTTCGGCAAGCTCAGCTTGTAGAAGCTTGCCCTGAGTGGTCCTGAGGCATAGCCGAAGGAGAGTCGAAGGGCACTCGTAGTCAAAATTTTTATGAAGAAGAAAGCGACAAAGAAGTATTTCGTCTATTTGCTCAGGTGTAAAGATAATTCTTTGTATACAGGTTATACCAATGATGTAGAAGCTAGAGTAGAGAAGCATAATAATGGCGAAGGAGCTAAGTATACAAAATACAGAAGACCAGTTAAAGTAGTTTATTTTGAAGAATTTGATTCCATTAATGATGCAATGAAAAGAGAAGCCCAAATAAAGTCTTGGTCTAAAACAAAAAAAGAAAAATTAATCAAAGGATTATAAATTAGCCGTCATAGCTCAGTGGTAGAGCACTTCCATGGTAAGGAAGGGGTCCGCAGTTCAAGCCTGCGTGACGGCTCCAGCAAGAATGCAACCCTAAAGGTTGTTTTTTTGTTTGATAAAAAAGAACCCTAGCCTACTAGGGTCAATCATCATCATGAATATAGCAGCGTCCGCCATAGCTAGCACCGCAAGGTGACTTGCCGGAGATACAACATCCCCAGGGGCATCTTTCTGGTTCAATTGTTTCACAATCCCAACAGACATCTTGTCCGTTTGCTTCAGCTTCTTTAAGGGGATTGAGTTCCTTTTTTTTGGCTGCTTCAGCTTCTTCTCGTGGTGTTTTGATTAGCTTATCCAATGCCATTATAAGGCCTAGTAGCAACCAAGAGTCATTATTGTTGTTTTCACTCATGACGATTTCACCTCCTTTCAGAGGATTGCTGGTAAGAACGCTGAGGGAACAGTCCAATATATAATCTGTTATGAATTTTGTCAATAAATAAAAAACCAACAACCAAAGGTTGTCAGCTACTACCGGTCTATTGACCCAACAGTAGATTGGCCTACTGCGGCCGGTTTGCTTGCTGGGGTTCTGTTGTAGGCAGTTTGCGATTGGCACTGGAATTGCTAGCGGTCGCAAACCAGATGAGGGCAATGATAACAAGTATCTTGACGATAATGGTGATTTTACCAACTCTATCGTGACTCATCTTTGTGCCTCCTAGACAGAGATTGATCCGACTTTGTGGACTACCGAGCAAATGGGTAAAAGGAATTATAGAGTTTATTTTGGTAATTGTCAATAATAGTTACTAACAAAAAATAATGAAAGAGCCACCGAGGTGGTGGCCTTATTTAGGAAGCACTAGCAGCTTCAGTGCTATCGTCTTCCGTCATATCCTCGGCAGGTGGCTGCGATGGTGTAAGCAGCAGTACCTTAAGAGGTGTGATCGAGACCCTGTGTTCAAGGCAGAATCCACTGGTAGCAGCCCAATGCCAGCTGGGTACAGATTGTCCAATGATTCGGCCCTTGTCAAGCTCGTGCTTTAGGACCAAAAGGTCGTGGACAAAGATTGTCGGATCTCCGGGATTGGCGATCCTGACCAACTGGTAAGTACCGGCTGGATACTTGATGCGTTTGCCTTGAATTAGGGGGCTAGGGAACAGGTCGTCCTCCTTGGTGGCGGAGAAGTCAATCAGATCCATGGGGTAGTTGGCGACGAGGTTGAAGTAAGTGGTATTGACGACTTTGCCTCCGTGCTAGGGTGGTGGGTTATGGGGGGACTTATATTTTTATTATAAAGGAAAATAAAAATAAGGGGAAGTTTTGATTTTTTTGCTATAAAATGGGATAATCAAATGATGAATAAAAAAACAAAAAATTTCAAATTAGCTTATAAGATAAATTTTTCTTATCAAGACTTTGATAATTTGATAAAGCTTTGGCTAGCTT
>QZJA01000032.1 GCA_003599205.1 Candidatus Parcubacteria bacterium | reverse complement strand
ATTGATTTGGGCAAAAGTGAAAGAATTGATATAATGTATCTATGGCAAAATACGAAACAATTATTGGGTTAGAGATACACTTGCAACTCAAAACCAAGAGTAAAATGTTTTGCTCTTGTTCCAATGATGCCGACAATCAATTGCCGAATTCTTTGGTCTGTCCGATTTGTCTGGGGCATCCCGGTACTTTGCCAACAGTCAATCAGGAAGCAATCAAGCAGGCTTTGATGATGTCTCTAGCACTCAATCTCAAGATAAACAAAAAATCAAAATTTGATAGGAAGAATTATTTTTATCCGGATTTGCCTAAGGGTTATCAAATATCGCAATTTGACGAGCCCTTGGCACAAAACGGGCATTTGGTGATAGAAGCTAATGGTCAGACTTGGAGCATTGGTATAGAAAGATTGCATTTGGAAGAAGATGCCGGCAAAAATATTCATCAGAATGGCAAGACATTGGTAGATTTTAATCGTGGTGGTACGCCTTTGGCAGAAATTGTTACTCAACCAGATTTTAAGAGTCCCGCTGAAGCCAAAGAATTTCTGATCCAGCTGAGGCTAATAGCCCGTTACTTGGGGGTATCTGACGCCGATATGGAAAAAGGGCACTTGCGTTGTGATGCTAACATCTCGCTTCGCCCTTCAGGTGATTATGATTTTTATCCTAAGACAGAAATAAAAAATCTCAATTCTTTCAAAGCAGTAGAAAAGGCTTTGGAGTTTGAAGAAAAAAGACAGGCCAAGCTTTGGGATGAAGGTCAGGCACCAAAGACAACATCTACTCGTGGTTGGGATGAAGACAAGGGCGAGACGGTTCTTCAGCGCACTAAAGAAGGTTCAGCTGACTATCGCTATTTTCCTGAGCCGGATTTGCCACCATTGATTGTAGATCAAAAATTACTGACGGAGATAAATGCTCAGTTACCGGAATTACCTTTGGCCAAGAAAGATCGTTTTGTCAAAGAGTATGGTTTAGAAGGCAAAGATGCTTGGGTTTTGGTGTACCAGAGGAAGTGGGCTGACTACTATGAAAAAATTATGTCAGATTTGCGTGCTTGGCTATTTGAGGTCAAAGGTGTGGGCCCAGATACTGATAGAGCAACTGAACTTTGGGAAAGTGAAAAGGCCAAGTTATCCAAGGCGGCTTTTGCTTGGTTGACTAGTGAGCTGTTTGGTTTGCTGGGCAACAATTTCAAAATGGAAGATCTCAAAATATCAGCGGAAAATATGGCGGAGCTGGTCAAGCTGGTTTATGAGAAAAAGATAAACAGTTCGGCTGGGCAGAGGATACTTAAGGAAATGTTTGCTGGCACTGATGATGATCCGAGTAATATTGCTGAGCGACTTGATTTGGCACAGATAGATGATGATTCTACTTTGGATGATCTAGCTATCAAGGTGATAATGACTAATCCTAGCCAAGTGGAAGAGTACAAAGCGGGCAAAGAAGCAGTTTTGAAGTTCTTAGTTGGTCAGTTTATGAAGGAAAGCAAAGGCAAGGCCAATCCGCAAAAAGCTGAAGAAATACTAAAAAATAAATTAAAATAAACCCCTAAAGTAGGGGTTTTTCTTTGACAAAAATATGAGCTTATGTAATAAATAAGACAGCTTTGGTTCCTTCCCTTAGCCTGTCCTTGAAACCGGGAGGTAGTTTGATGTCTTATCCGCAAGCGCCCACTTTCGTGGGGGCAGCTATCGGTGAGAAGCTCCGTGAGCTTCTGGGCTTGTTTCTGGCCGATTATGTGCCGGATCTGAGCCTTCAGGTCGAAGGCAGGGATTGCACCTACGCTCGTCTGCGACTGCTTCGCTCTGGTGAGCAGAGCCAGGTTGACCCCATCACGGGGATCATCACCATCACCTGCGCTCACGCCGGCGCTCCCTGGAAGACCGAGCGCTTCTCCTGGAGCCCTGATCCGGAGAACTTTCCCTGTACTCATCCTGAGATCGTCAAGCTGATCGTCGGCTATCCCAATTTCGGCAGCCAGGCTGCCTAGATGTTACCCAGTTGTTGCAACTGGGTTTTTATTTTGCTAAAAATTGTTTAATAATTTTTTTGCTTTGCGCCCAGCTTTGATTCCAGTGTATTTTTATTCCCTGGCGCTCCATGCGACGAAACCAGGTCATTTGGCGCTTGGCATAGTGTCGAGTGTTTTGTTTGATTTTATCAATAGCTTCGGCAATAGATATTTTGTTGTCAAGATATTCAATAATTTCTCGGTAGCCTATTCCTGTTAGGGCTGGTAATTTTTTATTCTTAAACTTCCTATATATTTTTTTTGTTTCGGCTACTGAACCATCGCTAATCATTTTTTCTACTCTTTGGTTTATTTTTTGGTAAAGCTTGGCTCGGTCAGGGGATAGACCAAAGATGATAAAGTCATAGGGGCAGTCTCTGATTTGTGGCTCTTGAGGGTGGAGGTCATAGTTTTGGATGATAGAAGAAATATAAAGACCAGTACCTCCGGCAATAATTGGTACTTTATTTTTGGCCAGTATTTTTTCTATTGTTGCAAAAGCCGCTTGTTGCCAATGGTAGAGATTATATTCTTTATCAGGCGTGGTGATATCCAAGAGGTGATGGGGGATGCCGGCCATTTCTTTTTTGGTAATTTTGTTGCTGGCAATATCTAAGCCTTTGTATATTTGTCTGGAATCAGCTGAAATTATTTCACCTTTAAATTCTTGAGCCAGTTTTACAGCTAAAGCAGATTTGCCAGCAGCTGTTGGGCCTAGTACCACAATGATTTTGTCTTTGGCTTTTAGTTCTGCTTGGACACCCCAAAATTTGGCTTCTTTGATTTTGACTGGATAAAATTCGCCTATTTTTAGGGGCTTTTTGGTTCTTATGTGGACGGCCACGTAGTTGGAGAGTTTACCGATATTGATGTATTCATGCTTATCTTTTTTGACCATATCGATCAAAACTTCTCGTTTTTGTCCAATTAGTTTTTGGTTGAAAGCAAATGATTGCTGTTCAATTATTTTGTTCAGTTTTTCCCAACGTTCTTTTTTGTTTTTTTTGGGCACGTCATCTTGGTAGAGACGAGCAGCTACTGTGCCAACCCGAGTTGAATACTGGGATAGATAAGCCATATTGTATTTGAGCTCTTTGGCTAATTTGAGATTTTCTTGGAAATCTTTGTCGGTTTCTGAGCAAAAACCTACTATAATATCAGTGGAAATAGCAATATCGGGCAGGGCCAGTCTTATTTTCTTGATCAACTTTTTGTAATGAGCCACAGTGTAATGCCGGTTCATTTTTTTGAGTATTTTATTTGATCCTGATTGTACAGGTAGATGTAGATAATCACTAAGATTTTTGCAGTTACTCATGGCCTTTATCAATTTATCGTTCATATCATAAGGGTGACTAGTCAAAAATTTCAGCCAAAAATGTCCGGCTAGCGAATCTACTTTTTCCAGTAGTTGAGGAAAATCCAATTCCTTTGCTCCAGATTTTTGTCGGTCTTTGCCATAACTATTTACGTTTTGGCCCAAGAGCACTATTTCTTTGTAGCCCTGTTTTAAGAGATTGCTTACTTCTTCAATGATTGATTTTGAGGGACGTGATACTTCTCGACCGCGTGTGTAAGGCACAGCACAGTAAGAGCAGAATTTGTTGCAACCAGTCATAATTGGTACATAAGCTCGATACGGAGAGTAGTAGCTGGGAGAAATATCAAAAAAATCAGGCAGAGCCATTTTTTGTTCTGGTGCCAGAGATTTTATATTTTCGGCTAGACCTTGTAAATTTTTTATATCAATAAAAAGATCGAATTTATCGCGCAGTTTTTTTTGGTCACGTTCTAGCACACAGCCGGATAGCAGAGTGATTAGTGGTCTTTTTTCTTTGATCAGTTGCCAATTGCGTAATTTTCCGTAGATACGATCAACAGCCGACTGTCTGACTGAGCAAGCAATAATACCGATAAGGTCGGCTTGGTTTTCGTCTTTTGTTTCCTGATAACCCAATTCTTTAAGGACGCTAGCCAATCTTTCAGCGTCTGAATAATTCATTTGGCAACCAAATATAATCAGATGAAATTTTTTGTTTTTAGTGTTTTGTTTCATAGAAGTTGTGGTAGTATTTTTTGATGGCGGGATATCTATAAAACCATATTGTCGTGAGAAGTAGACTCTCTCATGCCGGCATTAGTGATGCGGACAAATTCAGCAGAAGCTCTCAGCTCGCTCAAATTGCGGGCGTTGCCGTAGCTCATGCCTGATCTTAGACCACCAATATATTGACCCAAGATATTGTTGACTGGACCGCGATAGGGGACGCGAGCTTCTACTCCCTCAGGAGTAATGTTGCTGATATTTTCTTTGGCATCAGGACGAGATAGTGCGGCTGTTAGAGAGGCCATACCACGTGATATTTTATATTGTTGGCCGTGATAGGTGATAGTTGGTCCGGGTGTTTCTTTGGTACCGGATAGCTGTCCACCAAGCATAGCTAGACTAGCTCCAGCAGCTAGTGCTTTGACCATATCGCCTGGTTGTTTGATACCACCATCAGCGATCAAAGGTATGTTATATTTTAGACAAACTCTAGCGGCATTAAATACAGCGGTTAGTTGTGGCACGCCAAAGCCAGTAGTAGTTCTGGTGATACAGGTTGATCCTGGACCAACGCCTACTTTGATACAGTCAGCACCGGCTTTTATCAAATCCAGAGCTCCTTTGGCAGTGGCTACATTGCCACCGACTACTTCGACATTAGGATATTTGGTTTTTATAGTTTGGATAGCAGAGATAGCATTATCTGAATGTCCGTGAGCAATATCGACGACAATTACATCAGCTTCGGCTTTGACTAGAGCGTCTACTCTTTCCATATAGTCGCCACGTACGCCGACAGCTGCCCCGACAATCAATCTTCCTTTGCTGTCTTTGCTGGCATGAGCATTGTTGTAATTTTTGGCAATATCAGTGGCCGTGATTAGCCCCTTGATTTTGAAATTGTTGTCTACTAGTGGTAGTTTTTCTATTTTATTGTTGGCCATTAGCTCTCTGGCTCTAGCTGGGCTAATATCGTAGGGAGCAGTTATTAATTTGCTTTTTGGAGTCATTAGTTCTTCTACTAAGACAGCGTCATTTTTGGCAAAAGTGCTATCGCGATTGGTCAAAATGCCGAGTAGCTCCTGATCTTCATTGGTAACCAAAAAACTTTTACAGTTGTATTCTTTGATTTTTTCTTTGACTTCCAAGAGAGTGTCTTTGGGGGAGACTATAAAAGGATTGTCAATTACTATATTTTGTTTTCTTTTGACTCTTTCTACTTCTTTGACCTGATATTCTATACTACAAAAGCGGTGGATAAAACCGATGCCACCAGCCAAAGCCATAGCAATGGCCATTTTGCTCTCGGTGACAGTATCCATATTGGCACTGACAATGGGAGTCTTTAGTTTGATATTTTTGGTTAGCTGACTGGAGATATCGACATCCTGACGAGATTTGATGTCTGATTTTTGTGGCACCAACAAAACATCATCGTAAGTTAGAGCGGTATGAATTTGCATATTTTTTGGTAATTAATTATTCAAGTTCCACACTACGATTTTTGATTTTTGTTTTTAGTTGTTCGATGAATTTTATTTTGTCGATATTTAATAAATCCTTTTGCCCACGGATTCTGACGGCTAATTTGTCTGAGCCCATCTCTTTATCACCAATCACTAAAGTGTAGGGGATTTTTTCTTGGCTAGCTTTACGGATTTTATTGCCGACAGTTTCCGATGAATCATCCACCTCAACTCTAATCTTATTTTCTTTGAGTTCTTTGCTTAGCTCGCGGCAAAATTCTATATGAGTTTCACCGACGCTGATTATTTTTATCTGAATAGGTGAGAGCCAGAGTGGGAAGTTGCCGGCATAATGTTCAATCAAGAAAGCAATGACTCGTTCTAGAGCGCCGACAGATGATCGGTGTATTACAATCGCTTTTTTTTCTCCGCCGTTTTTGTCGGTATAAACCAAGTTGAATCTTTCCGGCATGACAAAATCATATTGTACAGTAAAGGCAGTATCTTCTTTACCGATGACATTTTTCATTTGGATATCAATTTTTGGTCCGTAAAATGAAGCCTCATCAGGCATTTCCACAAAATCACGTTTGATTTCTTTGAGCACCTGCCTCAAGACATCTTCAGCTTGATCCCAAGCTTGGTCATTTTTGTAATATTTTTTGTCATCTTGGCGATTGCCCAAAGATAGGCGATAGGTAAAATCCTTACCAAATTTTAAGCCAAAAGTGTTGGCTACATATTCGATCAAATCCAAAGCTCCTTTTACTTCTTGCTTGGCTTGTTCGAGGTCGGCACAGATAATATGAGCATCTGCCAGACAAAAACTTCTGACTCTGATTAGTCCGGTCAATTCACCTGACTGCTCATAGCGATATAGTTTGGCCAGTTCAGCAATACGCATCGGTAGTTCGCGATAACTTCTCGGCTTGCTGGAATATAATTCAAAATGATGTGGACAAGTCATTGGTCTAAGCATAAACTCTTCATCATCAATCTTGATGGGAGCATACATAGAATCTTTATAATAGGGATAGTGTCCAGATTTTTTGTATAGATCAACTTTGGCGACGTCAGGAGTATAAACATGATGATAATCGCGTTTAATTTCTTCATCAACTATAAATCTTTCTAGTTCTCGTCTGATAGTCGCTCCTTTGACTGTCCAGAGAGGTAGTCCTTTGCCAATTATATCGGAGAAGATAAACAAATCTAACTCTTTGCCCAGTTTTCGGTGGTCTCTTTTTTTGGCTTCTTCAAGCATTTCTAGGTGTTGACGAAGTTCTTTGGGGCTGTCAAAAGCCACTCCATAGATACGAGTTAGCATTTGGTTTTTTTCGTCTCCACGCCAATAGGCCCCAGCTAAATGTGTTAGTTTAAAAGCAGCGGCATTTATTTCTTTACTATTGGCTACATGCGGGCCAGCACAGAGGTCAGTAAAAGATCCGGATTGGTAAAAACTAATTTCTTCATTTTCTGGCAGATCATTTATAAGTTCTATTTTAAAATTTTGTTGACCGACTTTCTTTAGTGCTTCATCACGTCCGGCAATAGATTTTTTAAATTCTATATTTTCAGCAATTATTTTTTTCATTTCTTCTTCTATTTCCGGTAAATCAGTATCAGATAATTTTTCAGGTAAAAGAAAATCATAATAAAAACCGTTGTCTATAGTTGGACCGATTCCGAGTTTGGCATCAGGGAATTTTTTGAGCACAGCCGTAGCCATGATGTGTGAGAGTGAATGCCTTATTTTTTCTAATTTTTCTGCTTTTGACATATTTTTAGTTTTTTAAAATAAAATAACCCAAGAACAATTAAGTCTTGGGACCCCGCTATAGATGGCAGACAAACGGCCTGCCGCCCGAAACTCCGTTAGGAGTGTAGGGTGGTTCCACCCAAGTTGCTCAAGAAAAACAAAATCTTGAACCACTCTTTTATTGAATTAGCTTTAAACTTAGCCAATAAAGATCCTGCTAGGGAGAATAGTTGGTAGCTATTCCAATCATTTAAAGCCTTTTTATTATATATCTTTTCTACGAAAAGTCAAAACCCTCGTAAATACGAGGGTCTTTTTTATTCTATAATGATATGGTCTTTCATCTTAGGGACAGTCTTGAGCCAGAAGGGGAAAAATTTTATTTCGACATCATTGATATTTAGTTTTTCCAATTCTGATCTTAATTGACTTTCCGTTAAGCCAAAGAGATCTTCTTTTTCTATTTCCCACACATGTTTGTTGCTGGTAACCTTGGCGGAGATGCTAGTTTCAATTACGGCTTTTTGTGTTTCCAAATTCGTTTCTATGATTTTGTAAGAGAAACTATCGGGCAAAAATTCCATCAGTGATTGATTGCTTTCCAGCTCTTTGGCGAATTTTTCTTTGGTTATTGATAGTAGATCGTCTTCACTAAATACCAGTCCATAAGCTTTTATTTTTTGTTTCAAAGAAGCTATTTCGGCTTTTTCTCCTACTTGGCTTGTCTCTAAGGTTTGGCTTTCAAGTAATAGTCTCTCAGCATTTATTTTCAAATTTTCATTTAGAGATTCATTTATTTTGGCAACTGCTTGGGTTTTTGCTTCATCAAGTAATTTAGCTTTTGCTTCATCAAGATTTTCTTGGGTTATTGTATACTGCGGTTGTGTTTGCATAGTCATACCACTGTCGGTCTCGGCATAGACATAAGTTTGGACGCCTTCCCAAAGTCCAGGGATGCTGAATTTTGTCGGACCAGTGACAAATTCTTCACCAGCTTCGTCAGCTTCAGCCCAGACTTTTACATTTTCACCGATGGGCACTTGTACGCGGCTGCTTATCCTAAATAGTTTACCATCAGGAGTAAGGAGGCGAGTAGTAGCTACTAATATTTGGTCGCGTGAGTAATTGTTGTAAATAGTGACGTAGCCACCAGCTTTTTCACTTGGTATCATCTCCATGCTACTAGGAACTTCAGTAGCCAGTTCAAATTCAGTACTGATCATTCGGCCCAATATTTTGTCATCTGACATTTCACTAGAATTTTCCGGTATCATTTCTACTAATACAGTTTTGCTTGTTTCCTCAGTACTGCTTTTGACAATAATATTTACTTTGGCTAGAGCAAAATGTAAGACAATGAAGATAGCCAGGATGGTGAGTATCAGAAAAAAGGTAACTATTCGGATGTAAACTTTATTTTTATTAGTAGTTCTAGTGGTCATATGTTTATTTTAAATAAGCTCTTTATACTATTATATCTATTTTTCGCTAAGTAGCCAAGCGTACTCACCCAAAAAGTCGGTAATTTTTTGTTTTAATTCTTTATCCGGTCTTACTTTCAGGTCGGTTTTTATTTTTCTAGACTGGCCGTTGTTTATTTCCAAGTATACCGGAGTTAAGCCGGGACTGGATTCTAATATTTTTTTTAACTTGGTCATTTTTTCCTGGGCAAAATCATGAGGCAGGACTATCCATAATTTTTTGTCAGACAAATCTCTGGATTTGATGCCATTGAGCATTTTTTCGGTGATCAATTCAGCGGTTTCTACTAGGACTTTTGGCTGACCATCTTTTTCTGAAACTTTGCCGGTAATTAAAAGTTTATTTTCGTCTTTCCAGAGATTGAAAGTAGTTTCCAAGGTTTTGGGAAATACTATTACTTCTGAAGCACCTCGTGAATCTTCTAGTAGTACAAAAAGCATAGCCTGGCCTTTGTGAGTAGTAATTTTGTGGATATTAGTTATGACGCCGGCAATGCTTATATTTTCACCCTCTTTATTTTTTAATTTATCCAAAGTAGTTACTTTATTTTTCAAGACCTCCAGATATTCTTTGAAGGGGTGGTTACTGATGTAGAGGCCAAGCAATTCTTTTTCCCAAGATAACTTTGTTTGGTCTTCTGTGTCAGGGTAGTCATCAAGCTTGAGCGCAAAAGCAGAGCTGGCTAAGGGTAAGTCGGCAAAAAGATTATTTTGTCCACTCTTGTGATCATTTTGTATTTTTTTATTATAATCCAAAATAGTACTTAGATTTCCCAAAGCCTTGCCTCTGGTGAGGAAGCGATCAAAGACGCCACTTTTGATCATGCTCTCCATTGATTTTTTATTGAGATCTTTGTCTTTGATACGATTTAGGAAGTCTTCCATATTTTTATATGGTCCATTTTTCTTTCTTTCCCGAACTATGACTTTGGCGATATTGTGCCCTACATTTTTGATGGCATTGAGACCAAAACGGATTTTGCCCCTGACTTTAGGGTCTTTGCTTTCCACTACGGCAAAAGTACCAAAGCTTTCATTGACGTCAGGCGGTAATACTTCTATTCCCATTTTACGGCATTCATTTATTTCTATGGTTACGCGGTCGATATTATTTTGGTCAGAAGTCAAAAGTGCGGCCATAAAAGCTTCAGGGTAGGTAGCTTTGAGATAGGCCGTTTGGTAAGCAATCATAGCGTAGCAAGCAGCGTGAGAACGGTTGAAGCCATAGCGAGCAAAAGGCACGATAAATTCCCAAATTTTTTGGGCGGTTTTTTTGTCTATACCATTATCTACCATACCAGAAATAAGTTTTTCTTCCTGTTCGTCCAATAGTTTTTTTATTTTTTTGCCCACGGCTTTGCGCAAAACATCCGCTTGACCATAGCTAAAGCCAGCCAAGTCGCGGGCTGTTTGCATGATTTGTTCTTGATAAATAGCAATGCCGTAAGTATTTTTGAGTATTGGCTCTAGCTTTGGGTGGAGGTAAGTTACTTCCTTGAGGCCATGTTTGCCAGCGATAAACTGCGGTATAAATTCCATTGGTCCAGGTCGATAGAGCGAAACCATGGCGATAATATCTTCTAGTTGAGTAGGCTTTAATTGTTTGAGGTAGCGTTTCATGCCGCCTGATTCTAACTGGAACACTCCAGTAGTTTCACCAGCTTGCAGAATTTCAAAAGTTTTTTTGTCGCCTAGAGGGATGTTGTCAATATTTATGCGTAAACCTTTGGTTGCTTCGATTATTTCAATTGTTTGTTCAATTATAGTCAAGTTTTTCAGACCCAAAAAATCCATTTTTAAAAGACCGAGATCTTCAACCGGATGCATGGAGTACTGGGAGACAATAGTTTTGTCATCACCACTGGCATATTGTAGTGGCGTGTAATCAGTCAAAGGATCTTTGGTAATAAGCACAGCACAAGCATGAGTGCTTGAGTGCCGAGCTAGACCTTCAACTTTTTTGGCCATATCTAGGAGTCGTTGTGCTTCTGGGTCTTCTTGAGCTATGCGTTTTAGATCATCAACTGTTTCCAAGGCTTCTTTAAGTGAGGTAAACATCGGTATCAGTTTGGCGACCTGATCGCAAAAAGAGTAGCTATAGCCTAGTACTCGGCCGACATCACGTACAGCTGCTCGAGCAGCCATAGTACCAAAAGTTATTATTTGAGCCACATGATCTTTGCCGTATTTGTTTTCTACATAACTGATTACTTCATCGCGTCTGGTATCGGCAAAATCCAAATCAATATCAGGCATAGATATTCTTTCGGGATTGAGGAAGCGCTCAAACAAAAGATTATATTCTATAGGGTCAATATTGGTGATGCCGATAAGGTAGGAAACGAGTGATCCAGCCGCTGAACCACGACCAGGACCAACGACGATTTCTTGGCTTTTGGCCCAATTGACAAAGTCTTGAACAATCAAAAAGTAAGCGGCAAATCCGGTTTTTTCTATAACAGACAATTCATAATCCATCCTTTCTTTGATGTTTTGTGGAATGTCGTCAGCTTCATGGCCAAATCTTTTTTTTACTCCGAGTATGGATAGAGTGCGTAATTCTTGATCAGCCGTGACGCCTTGGGGGAGTTTGTATTCAGGCAATTGGATTACTCCTAGTTCAATATTTACATTACAGCGGTCAGCTAGTTTTTGAGTATTGCTGATAGCTTCCGGTACATCAGCGAAGTATTCTTTGAATTTGTCCTCGCTGTACATAGAGTAATCTTCTCCCAAGTAAGTCATGCGGTCTTTGTCAGCTTGCTTGTGTTTGGTTTGGATACAAAGCAAGACATCATGAGCTTGATCGTCTTGGGATTCAATGTAGTGGATGTCATTGGTGGCTATCAGTGGTAGATCGAATTCTTTAGCCAATTTTTTTAGGCCGGCATTAGCTAGCTCTTGTTCTGGTAGATGGCGGTATTGCATTTCCAGATAAACATTTTCTTTACCAAAGACATCGATCATTATTTTGAGGTTTTCTTTGGCGGTTTCTATTTGTTTGGCTTTGAGGTGACGGGCGAGTGGACCATTGAGACAGGCGGTAGTAGCTATCAATCCTTGACTATATTTTTTTATAGTTTCCCAATCTAGACGGGGCTTATAATAAAAACCTTCCAGATGAGCAATAGTGGTCAGCTTGAGTAAATTTTTGTAGCCTTGTTCATCTCTAGCCAAAAGAATCAAATGGTAGGGTTTTTCTTTGGGATTTCGGTCGCTTAGAGAAGTTCTACTAACATAGGCTTCCACGCCGATAATAGGTTTGATCTCAGCCTTTTTGCATTTTTGATAAAATTCTATTGCGCCATACATGACGCCGTGGTCAGTCAATGCCAAAGCAGTGGCTCCTTGGGATTTGGCCTTGTCGATCAATTGGTCAATGGTGCCTAGACCATCGAGCAAACTATAATGTGAGTGAGTATGTAGGTGGGCAAACATTTTTTATAAGGATAATAAAACCCGATAACAAATTTTTGTTTTTTTGATGTATCGGATTTTTTTATTTTTATTTTTGTTAGCTTGAGATAAATTTTTCTAAAGCTGTTTGTTTTTTATTCTTCTGCTTGATTTTTTTTCTTGCGGCTACGGTTGGCTTTTTGTTTTTTGATAAAACCCATGATTTCTTGGCCGCTTTTTAACAATACAGTCAAATAGGTCATGGCATCGCCAGCTTTGTCCTTGAATTTATTGATCATTTCATCAATACTGCTAACTATGTGCTGTACTCCTTTGATGGTGTCATTTACATTTTTTAGCATTCGGCCCATTTGGTAGATCATCCAGGAGAAAAATACTGCTACTATTAGTATTGAAAAACCCAAGAGTAAATTTAAAGCGTCTTTTGATGTTTCCAACATTTTGTTTTAGTTAATTGTTATGCTTATTATAACATAGGCCAGCTTGGCTTGCCAAATTGTTGGCATAATTACTCAATTTATTGTATAATTTATTTGTAGCAAGTAAAAATATGGATGTTTACCAACCAATAAAACAAAAAGAAATAGAACGGGCCTACTTTTTTTTGACCCATAAAAATTTGTTTAAAAAAATAGCTTATGCTCTAGCTATTTTCATTATAGTTGTAATTTATATATTTTTGATCATCGGTATAATTGGTGTTGTGAGAAATCCGAATTTTGATAATATGGCTGCTCAGATTAATTCCAGTATAAATTGGGCAGCTTACCATAGTGCTCGCGCTCCAGAGCCTCTTTTTTCAGGCGCCAGCAAATTTTTATCTTTGGGTGAGAATAGATACAATTTGGTTTCCTTTGTGGAAAATCCTAATACCAATTGGGCTGCTGGTAGTTTCAAGTATAAGTTCATAGTAAATGGTCAGGAATTAGAAACTAAAGAAACTTTTCTTAATCCCGGTGAAAAACGTTTGCTTTTGCGGATGAGCTATGAGAGTAGTCAACCTATAAATGATTTGAAAATGAATTTAGGCGATGTTTCTTGGTATAGAGTTGATAATGATATTCCACAAATAGCCTGGGATATTAGAGAAGCCTCATATTTTCCTTCTAGGACAATCACTGAGGAGGGGAAAGATTTGAAAATAAATCCTCTAGTGACTTGGCAGGCTCAGAATCTGTCGCTTTATGATTTTTGGGAAGTAGACTGGCAGATAGCTTTGTTTGATGGTG
>QZJA01000021.1 GCA_003599205.1 Candidatus Parcubacteria bacterium | reverse complement strand
ATGATCCAAAAAATTCTCTCTCTGACCTAGGGTCGGTACGTGTTCCAAAAACTGAAAAGAACAGGCTAGATCAAAATATTTTTCCTTGGTTTTTAATTGAACTGAGTCAGCCAAAACCAAAGCTACATTTTTTCTGCCAGCCAATTTCTCTCCTAAGATAAGCAATGACTCACGAGAAAAATCATTGGCTAAAATAAAACTACATTTTTTGGCCAAAAGCTCACTCAATCTGCCAGTACCACAACCATATTCAATGATTGTTTTGCCAGACAGATTTCCTATAGCTGCCAGAGTAGTCGGCACTTCTTTGTGATATCTGACTGATAAACGCTCATCATAGATATCCGCTTCTTTATCACGCGCTTCTATTTCATCTTTCATTAGATCCGGCAGATCAGCTTGACTGGATAATAAGTTTAAAATTCCATCATTTATCTGATAAACTTCACTACAATGGGTACACTTTAGGCTACCAACAAAAATCACAGCTTCATCTCCTGATTCTACACTGGCAACTGCCAAAGGAAAATTATCATGCTGACAAACTAAAGATTCTATTAATTTTTTACAGAATCCTACTTTCATATAAGCTTTACAAATTTTTCATAAAATTTATCCATAGTATGGTATTCTTGCGCCAAAGCAAAACTCTTTTGACCCATAGCTACTAATTTGTCAGTATCACTGGCAATCTTCTTGAGCTTATCAAATAAGTCATCAACATTTCTTTCTTTGAAAAGATAGCCATTTTCTCCCTCGTGGATATAACAACGCGTACCATTGTCATAGGTGCTTAGTACGGCCAGCTTATGAGCCATAGCCTCAGCAATAGAAACAGAAGCCGCTTCATCCCAGCTGGGTAAAACCAAAACATCCTGCGTCTTGAAAAATTCCATTAGCTCACCGTGTGGCAAATTTATTTTTCTTTCAATAATCTCAGACAAATTATGCTCTTCAATATAAGTTACCAGGTCCTGAGTATATTTACCTTCATCCTCTTCACCAATCAAGGTAACTTTAAAATCAAAATAATCTTTTAGCTGGTTTATCGCCTGAGCCAAAATAAGATGACCTTTTCTTTCTTGAAATTTGCCCACACAAACAATATTTATCTTGTTATCTTTAAAATATTGTTTATCAAAATCCTTTACTTCAACAGGAAATGGCAGATAAAAAAGGTTTTGATTTTTATTGTTATATTTTCTATCACCCAAAATTGGCGTCAATACTTTAGCACCAAAAATCTTGCCGACCAAATCAACCGAAACACTCTTTTGCTTGGGTCTATACTTATCAATTTGTAGTAAGACAAAAATTTTTTTTCTCAGCAGCTTGCCGATGATCAGAGCAAAGATAGAATAAATACTTTGAATATTCTTTATCACCAAAACATCGGGATTGATTTTTTTTATTTTGAAAAAAGTCTTAAAAAAATCCGGATGGCTATAAGTGAGCTCAAACTGATTTTTCATCAGTCTCCCTTGGTTTTTATTAAAGATTTTATTAAATAATTTAAAACACCAAGAATAGCCCAAAATCTCCGGCTCAACAGCACCATGTTCTTCTGATTTGCCTTTGTACATAGCCAAAACCTTGACTTCGTGCCCATGGTCAAGCAAAGCCTGCACGCGATAATGCAAGTTTATATGATATCTAGGAACAACAAAAACAAATTTCATTAGTCAATTTTTAAGAGTTTATAGTCATAATTAGAGTACAAAACTGAAACATTGTCAATATTAGAAGCTTCATACAAATCGCTGTATTTACCACTAGGAAGTAAGATATGAGTACAATCAAGCTCCTTGGCAAAAGCAATAATCTCGGAAAAATCTTTTGCTTCTTTTACAATTTGATCATATCTCAATCTTTCCTCATACCACCGTAAACTATTATCAACACTAGAAGTTATCCAAGCGGAGCCTTCCTTTTTTGTCATATTGGTATCGCGCTGACTTAAAATCTTAAACTTGAATTCATTCTGAAAATCATCAAAAATAAAAATTTTGACTTCACCTTTGGATAAATTATATCTACTCCATTGAGCTACGTCTGTTAAAGTGGAAAAATTGCGCGATTCTTCTTCTGCTACTACTGGCGCCAAATTAAATTTCTCTCTAATTGATATTGGGACGACCAATCTAGTAATAGCTCTAACTGCTGGAGCAGCAAAATGAATCGGTCCTAGTATAAGTATAAATGAAATAAAAACAGCCCAAAACTTCCGATTGGCTTTTTGATAAAGTACATAAATAACTAAGACCGCTTGAGAAATCCACAAAAATCCTATAACCCTGAGCAACCTAAGGTGCTCCATAAAAAATGGAGGCAGCCCTTTTTTATGCAAAACAAAATTTATAACCTCAACCGTAGCAATAAAAAATATTAGTATAATAGTGAAGAAAAAATTTATCTTACTAAAAACAAGCTGCTCAGTTGATAATTTATCTCTATATTTACGCACTAAAAATATTGACCACAAAAATACCAAAAGCAATGGCAAACCATCCCAAACACTACGCTTAAACGTGCCAAAATCAATTCCCCTAAGAGAACCGTCTGGTATGCGATAATCAATTATCTGCGCTTGAAGAGCTAACTGCTCGGTGGATAGAGTATTTTCATAATCAGTCATGCCAGAATATGGATTACTAAAATGCCCATACCAAAATATACTGGATACCAAAAGATAAACTATAGTAAAAATTATAGTCGCTTTGAGATATTTCCTTTTATAAATTATAAGCGACAGCAAAATAAATATTGGTACTATAATAATACCGGCTGGTGGGTAAAGATAAACTAAAGAACCAGCCAAAATAGCTAAAAGTATGTTTTGTATTTTACTTTTGATGCCATAGATAAGCCAATAATGGCTCAACAAAAAATAAAAAGGAAAAGCAAAAGACAATCCCCTAAAATTTCTAAAGTTAAGCATACCGATATGCGTTGAATATACATATCGAGGAATCAAAAGCAAAGCACCAGCTAGGGCTGCTAGTACCCAACTGGAAAATACCCTTTTAACCACCAAACCATTAATCAAATAAATCAAAAATAAGATTAATAATGCCAATAAGAAATAACTCATTATACCTTGAGTCAATCCTGGATTGAGATAATAAAATATTGGGTAGGCTAGATAAAATCTTTCATTAGTATAATTTGGTGGCACATAAGACCAAGGCTGACCCTGATGTTCTTGGATCAAAGGATACTGATAAAGCCAAATATCACTACTAATAACACCAATATCAACTTGTCGATTAGTCCAGATAAACCAAACAATAAAAAAGGCCAATAAAGTAATAAAAAAATATTTAGTATTTATTTTATTCATACTTTTTTTGCCAAGCGCCCAAAACTTTAAAAGAATTATATTTATTAATTAAAGGCTTAATAATAGTATCTAAAAATATAAAAAAATCTGAATACAAAAATTTTAATTTTGGTGGCACCCGAAAAACCATGGAGTTGAAGACAAACATAAAAGCCGGTCCGCCGACATATATTTCTTTATTAAAAATAAATCTATCTTTAAAATCCGATTTCATCTTCTCCAAATCAACAGCCGCTTCATTTTCTTCAAACAGGGAATCCATCTTATACCAAATTTTTCTTAACTTATCAAAAAATGAAGCGGTATGTGGCTCTAAAAAGAAAAACAAACCCCCTGGTTTAAGTAAGCGATGAATTTCTGTCAAAGCCTCATTAAGATGCGGATGTAAATGATGCAGGCCACCATCAATCACTATTATGTCAAAACTATCCCCCGGCAGATTAGATTCAGTCATAGAAGCACAGACTGCTTCACTGCCTGGCCATTTGGTTTTAAATAGCTCAATCGCCTTGGGTGAAATGTCCAAACCAGTAACTTGAGCTCCTTTGTCGCGTAAATAACCAGTAGTCGAACCAGTACCACACATACCCTCTAAAACTTTTTTACCTTGCCAATCTATACCAGAAAAAAGCGGTTTATACAAAAATTTATCCCTATATTTATTACTATATTTTTCATTATAATGAGCATCATAATCATAAATGATGTCGTCATAATGTTCTCGTTGTTTATCTTCAAATTTTGTCATTTTATTTTCGTTGTTTAAATAATAAATCTGAAATCATGGCTACAAAAACCATTATTACAGATAAAGTTAAAAGAAAAATACTAAAATTACCGACAAAATTTTGATACCAAATATCAAAGATGCTTTTACTAGCACCAATGATAAATATAAAAATAATAATAGGTGTCAAAAATTTGAGCGGTTGAAAATAAAAAGCAATCCTAAATACCAAAGACAAAAAAGAGAAAAAATTCCAAGGACTGATACTGGACTTACCAATACGTTCATGATAGTCAATTGGTAAATATTTGACCAAATAATTATTTTTGATAAAAGCCATAGTGATAGTGGAAGTAAAGGAAAATCTCTGTGGATATAGATTCCAAAACTCCAGACACATCTCACGCCTAAACATCCTCATACCGGAATTCAAATCAGGAATCTTGAAATTGACCAGCCAAGAAGCAAAACTGTTGAGAAATTTTTTTGCCGGACGACGCAAAAGTGGCGTTTCATTTTTTTCAGTAGTACGAGAGCCGACGATCATGTCATAATCCTTCATATAAGGCAAGAATTCCGGTAATTTTTCTACCGGATAAGTACCGTCAGCATCAGTAATAAAAATCCATTCGCCTTTAGCTTCTTTAATACCACGTTTTAAAGAAGCACCATAACCCAAATTATAAGGATTGGAAATTAATTTAATGCCTTCATATTTTTGCAAAATTTGCAAAGTATTATCCTTACTATAATCATTGACTACAATCACCTCAAACTCATAAGCTGCTACACTATTGATAGTAGTAAAAATTTTATCCAGTACCGAAGCAACAATCTTCTCCTCGTTATATACTGGAATTACTATAGAAATATTTGGCATAATTTTATACTTTATCCACTACCACGGTCCAACTGTAATTCCTAATGTGATGGATTTTATATTTTTTATTGTTCGGCAAAGAATTGACCAAATCCTCCACCTCTTCTTTTTTCCAATAATTAGCAATCCGTGGAATTAACTGATCAAAAATAATTGAATGCAAGTGTTTAAATTTGAATTGCCTAATTAATTTGAGGTATTCGCTCTTTTGTGGGATTAGATGGATATAAAGCCAAAGCGGGATAGAAAAAAAGTAAGCTAAAAAATGAGTTAGCCAAACTGGCAAGCGGGAAGTAATTTTCCTAATAGGATTGATATATCTAACTACCCATTCATTATTCTCATAGCCATACACCCAAAGAATCATTTTACCACCAGGTCTGACTGCTCGAAACAAGTTTTGTATTGCCCTTTTAGGATCCTCCAAATGATGAATAACACCAATAGAAAAAGCAATATCAAAACGATTGACAAAATCTATGTCATAAATACTTTTATAAATTACTTTGGCAGCAGAAAAATCTTTAAGAGTCTTTTGAGCTGCCTCCACTGAACGCTGATCAAAATCAAAGGCCAATACTTCTTTAGCGCCATACTTACATGGCCAATAGCTGTTCCTTCCCATACCACAGCCAGCATCCAAAACAGCTTTATCCTTAAAATCTTCTGGCCCCAAATCCGGTCCAATCCACATGAGAAACTGTTTTTCATACATGGGCAGCATAAAATCATACTTGTCCCACTCGTAACCAAATCTATCTTGTGATCCCATAATTTAAACTCCTATCTTATTATTTTTAATATACCTTACTAAACTAATCAAGGCCCAAAGCTCGCGATTATAATCTCTTTTGCTAGACAAATGATCTTGTATCATTTCTTGGGCTTTGTTTTTATTCAAAAATTCAAGACTATCTATGTTGTCAGCAGACAAAGTATCAAGCATAAAATCTTTTAACTCATACCTAAGCCACTGGGCTATTGGAAAACTAAAACCTTGTTTTTTGCGATAAATAAATTCTTTAGGCAAATAATCTTCCAACAACTTTTTTAAAATATATTTGGTGTGATTTTTATATATCTTTAATTTTGGATCAAGGCTATTGGCAAAATCAATCACTTGATTATTCAAAAAAGGCACTCTCACTTCCAAACTATTTTTCATACTCATCCTATCTACTTTGACTAGGTAATCTCCTTCCATGACTGTCTTTTGGTCAACATATAAAAGCTGATTCAAAATATTTTCGTCTTTTACCCCAGCAAAATACTCCGAAAAATCATCTTTAGCTTTAGCTAAAAATTCAGGCTTAAGCAGCCCCTGATTATGCATAATTCTATAATAAAAATGGGCTTTAGTAAATGGATATTTAGCAGCATAGACAAATCGTTTGAGCTTGTAATCAAGACTCATCTTACCAGCCGATGAAGGCAGAGCAAAAACTATTTTTTCTATCAGCTTTTTAGCTGGTAACTTACGATACAAATTATTGGCTTGAGGTAAATAATAAATCGGATAACCACCAAAGAGCTCATCAGCTCCATCGCCTGATAGACAAACTGTCACTTTTTCTTTGGCAAACTTATTGAGAAAATAAGTCGGTATAGCACTACTGTCACCAAAAGGCTCATCAAAAGCATCGAGTATGTTGGGTATTTCCTTGAGCACTTCATTTTTATCCAAAATAATACGATGATGATTGGTGCCAAGCATCTTGGCAGTCTCTCCTGCTTGTTGAGACTCATCAAAAGAAGAAAAATCAAAACCAATAGTAAAAGTATCTACCTTATCTACCCGCTCTTTAGTGATAGCGGTGATAAGCGAAGAGTCAATCCCTGATGACAGAAATACTCCCAGAGGCACATCACTAATTAATGACTGTTTGACTGAAGCAGACAAAACATCATGAAGATCTTTTTTGGCTTTCTCCAGCTGGCCCTGATATTTTTTGGCAAATGTTGGCTGCCAATATTTTTCTATTCTCAAAGTTTTTTTGGTCAAATCATAAATGGCAAAAGTTCCGGGCTCTAGTTTATTTACACCTTCAAGAATAGTATCTTCACCATAAACATAATACTGATAAAAATATTTGGCCAATGATTTATGATTAATTTTTTTCTGAGCAAAACATTTTAGTTCTGAGGCAAAGAAAAAATTATTATCATCAGTGCTATAATAAAGAGGCTTGATACCATACCTATCTCTGGCTAAAATAAGCTCATTTTTATTTTGATCATAAATAGCCAAAGCAAACATGCCATCAAATTTGGCAAAAGCAGATGTGCCATACTTTATGTAAGCCCGCAAAATAACTTCCGTATCAGAACTGGATAAATATTCACTAGCCAAATCTTTCCTCAATTCATTGAAATTATAAACCTCACCATTGTAGATGATAACATAGTCCCCTACCTTCATCGGCTGCTTGGCTCTGTCTGATAAATCTATAATAGAAAGTCTGCGATGACCTAGAGCTAATTTTTCATCAGCAGAAACAAAGAGTCCAGAAGAATCTGGGCCCCTATGCTTAAGTAAATCTCTCTTGAAAACAAAAGCATCTGTATCTATCTGTTTGCCATACTGGCCAATAATACCACACATAGTATATTAAAAGTTTATTTTTTCTTTGATACTATAAGGATCTTTTTTTTGTGACTCATAATAAGTACGCATCTGCATTTCTGACAAAATACCCATAACAATCAATTGTACACCAACTATGATAAGTAAAGCGGAAAA
Source organism: Candidatus Parcubacteria bacterium (assembly GCA_003599205.1). Taxonomy (GTDB): domain Bacteria; phylum Patescibacteriota; class Patescibacteriia; order UBA1558; family GWA2-36-10; genus BM519. The sequence goes on along the minus strand of QZJA01000021.1, from coordinate 6,506 downwards.
AATTGGCAGTGGTGTAGCCACAAAAGATCTAATGTTAGCCAACTTAAGAACAACCGCTACGACAAAGGACAAACAGCCAAGCAGAAAAGCAAAAATACCTATACCGCCAAAAAAATGTATTGGCCTATTCATATAGCTAGATAAAAATTTTACAACAATCAAATCCAGAATAACCCTAAATGTTCGGGAAATGCCGTACTTTGTTTGACCGTGTATTCGAGGCCGATGATCAACTACTATTTCAGTAATCTTGCCCCTATTCCAAGCTACATAGGCGGGAATAAAACGATGCATCTCGCCGTAAAGATTAATACCCTGAATTACGCTTTTTTTGTAAGCTTTCATGGAGCAACCATAATCATGGATCTTTACACCGGTAATCAAACTAATTAATTTATTGGCCAGCCAAGACGGCAAACGACGAGAAATGGCTTTGTCCTTTCTTTCTTTTCTCCAACCAGAAACTACTACATAACCTTCATTTATTTTTTCCAAAAAATGTGGGATATCTTTGGGATTATTCTGTAAATCAGCATCCATGGGAATAATTATTTCACCAGTGGCATTTTTGATACCGGCCGACATAGCAGCAGTCTGCCCAAAATTACGGACAAAATCAATCACTTTTACTCTATCATCCTTAAGAGCAATTTTTTTCAAAACTTCCAAACTATTATCAAAAGACCCGTCGTTGACACAGATGATCTCTGTAGACAAATCCAAATGAGACAAAACTTCTTTGAGCTCATTATAGAGTTGTTCTAGATTTTCTTCTTCATTAAAAACCGACAAAACTATAGACAAATTCATATTATTTATTGACAAATTTTATTATACGCAAATCATCGCTTTTACCAACAACTAAACCGCCAGCCTCTAGCTCAGGCACCATCTCCGAATCTGTCGGTAAAACAGCATATTGAGCAGAGATGTTGTTGGCAAAATCAATCAAATCATTAGCCTGTTTGCTATCCAAAACTTCAGCTTGACGCAAAAATATATTATACCAATAAACCAATGGCTCTTTACCGCGCATCAGATAAGTGCTCCCTTCTTCATAAGTGACAAAAAGCCTAACCTGACAAAAATATCTAAGATCAAAATCACTACTAATAACTAAGTCACCTTGGTCTATACCGGCATCCTTAAGTTGCTGGCAAATGCGCTGGTATCTATCTGCCTTATTCTCCGGCAAATTTTCTTGCCAAGAGCTGAAAATATACTCTGATTGATAATTACCAGAACCCAACAAATACTGGACCCATTCAAAGCCAATTGACGAGCTTACTATACCAATAATGACTATAAATGTAAATAATAGCCTATTTTTAAAATATTTCCTAAAAAACTCCACTGATACCGCTAAAGCCAAAAATAATCCCAAATAATAAAACTTGAAAATTCGGCTTGACTGTTGGATGATAAAAGGAAAATCAAAATGCCTAACCAAATATAATTGTATATTGGGTAAAAAATAGGAAAACAAAACTGAAAAAAACATCAAAAGTCCTGACCAATAAAATATTTTTTTGCTTTCAACAGAAAAACTTATCTTCTTTTTTTTGGCTAAAAAAATGACCGACAAAATAAATAAAATAAAAACAAAACTAATTACTGCTACTTGTCTCAACCACAAAATAGTTTCTGGCAAAAAATCCCAAGGCATCCGATACAACAGAGCCTGGGCATACTCAAAACCACTAGCTGAATAAACAGTAATATCCTCCAATGAAGAAGCGGTGGTTGTTATAATTTCTTTGAGCAAGAAAAATGCTCCCAGAGCAAAAGCAACTACTGACTTGAGCGTATTTAAAATTGCTGTTTTAAACCCTCTATCTTTGAATAACCAGAAAAAACTAATAATAAACAGTAGAGCAGAAAAAAATATCATAGTGACGGGATGGATATAAACCAAAAGCCCGGCCACAAAAAACAGCCAATAAAGATTTTTTCTTTCACTAAGAAATTTTATATTATAGGCCGCTAGTAGCCAAATAATAGGTGAAGACATGGAACGGCCTAAATTTTCATAATGAGTGAAGACACCAAAAAATGTTGCCCCCGGCGAAACTCGTGGCATAAGAGCAATGACAGCGACCGCTATAGCTGTTGCTCGAGAAAATTTTAAGATACGCAAAGCCAGATAAGAACAATAGCCAGTAAAGAAGACATAAATAAAAAGTAAAAATGAACGGTAAGTTTCTGCCGAAAAATTAGCAGACAAAAAACTAATTATCCTAGGATAAAGATAAGAATCAAAACTAAGGCTAGACAAAAGATTAGCATCAGGAAAATCAGTATTATTCCTTAACTTATCAGATAAAAGTACGACCACTTCATCACCGCTCAATCCTTTGGGTAATTGTGTTGCTAAAGCTATACTAAATAAAGCAATAATTAAAAATAATATTACAACCAATACTTCTTTTTTGTTAATAAAAAATTTCATATTTAAATCTTGTAAACAAAAATATTATTATTTTGGTAAAGAAGCTCGCCCGTAAAATCCCAATCTATATCCTGCTCAGCATCCCAAATCAGATAATCAACTTTGTAATCGGAAATATTGTCACTAAAACTCTTGGCTTGAACCTCCTTGGATAAATCTATAACTTCCTGAATTTTTTCTGGAGGGAGTAATGGTTGGTCTTCAGAAGATATACCAATTTTGCTAAGCAAAGAATTTTTACTTGCCCTGTGTCCGAACTCGTCTATATAATGCACACCCCAAATAGATGTCTGATTTTCATAAATAAAATCTTGATCTATTTTATGCCAATAATTATGAATAAGGAAACGACGATAAACATCATCGTCTGGCATAAAATGAATATTGGCATGACGATTGTAAAAAACATTATTATGAGTATAAGAAGGCAAAAGCAAAGTAATATCTTCATTCGCAAAAACTACCGAATCTTTGACTGTATTTTCATTGAGCCAAGAAAAAACAGGAGCATAGCGCTGCCATTTTATTTGCTCTGGTCTAAAAGTAGCTGAACTTTTTATTTCCGCAACAACCGGCTGATAGCCTATAAAAAAAACAAACAAAAATATCAGGCTATAAACCAATCCTCTTTTTTTATTGGAATTTGAAAAACGTAAATATTTATTGACAATATAAATAAACAAAAGCCAAATTGTAAAAATACTAGGCAACCAATAATGACTGGAAAATTCCAAATTTTTGCCAGTAATTAAATGCTGATTGACTGCTATCACTCCAGCCAAGACTCCACTAAGCAAAAAAACACTGTTCGTGCTAAAAACAACAAATTTCCTTTTATAAACCCAGACAAATAAAGATAAAACTAGTAAAGCTAAAATAAAAATCTTAAAGCCTGATGGGAAGTGGCTATCTATCATGCCCAGACGATAAATTGATTCATCATAATAAGGAAGCTGTACACTTTTAAACCAAAACACAAAATAAGGAATAGCCAAAACTAGAGCTCCTAAAAATAAATACAAATAAGGTTTTAATTTAAATTTTCTATCCTGACATTTTTTAAAAAACAAAAATACTGACAACCAGATAAAATAAAATGTCCAGAAATATGTATAGATATTAAATAAAAATCCAAATAATAAACTACCCCAAATAAAATATTTCTTTTTTTGCTTTTGATTTATGGCAATAAAAATCCAAGTCAAAAGCAAAAAGAAAACGAAATTGAATTGTGGTGATGGAGTGCGTGAAAATAAATTTAAGAATAAGGCAACATTTAAAAATAAAACTGAAATCAAACTTAAAATTTTATTTTTACTAAATTTATAAACTACAAAATAAACCAGCAAGGCTAAAATAAATGATAACACCAAATCATACAAAAGATACCCTTGATAAACATCTAAGGAAAGCCAGGAAAGTGGCTTAGTCAGTAAATAATCCGGCAACCAAAACTGCATTGGCTGACCGTCTTTATATTCAAACAAATACGGATTACTCAACAGATTGTGCCCGTCTAAAATATCCTGAGCTCTGGCCGCATAATAGAGCTCATCGCCACTTTTGACTGGATAGATACCGACAAAATCGTTGCCAATAGATTTTATTGCTACAATCTGGGGAACAAAAGTAAAAATAGCTATCAAAAATGCCAGAACAAAAGCTAAATAATGTTTTTTTAGCAAACTAATCATCATATTTAAAAATGATTTTTTTGTTAAAGCTGTAAGTCGCCAATGAATTAGTAACTGCCACGATCACTATGGACAAAAGATAATGTACACCAATGACCGAGGTCAAAATATACATGATAGCCAACGATCCAAGGCCGATAATTCCGTATATTTCTATATAAAAAAAATATTTCTTTATCGTATGTTTTATGTTGTGCCCCTTAAAGGTAACTTTGGAATTCATGACAAAATTAAAAATCCAACTACACAATGACCCAAAAATATAAGAAAACATATACCACAAATGAAAAAATTCCGTAAATACCAAAGTAATGAAAAAATTTATAAAAAAACCAATCGCACCGACAATAATAAAATAAGGAAAACGATTAAATTTTTTGACTAAACTTTTTAGCCATCCTTTGATTCCTGATTCGTGTTTCCAAAATAAAATACTCATTTTTTATTTCTATTTAAAGATTTTTGCCAAGATTGTTTATACAGAGCCAAAATTTGTTCCTGGCTAGGCAAATTCAAAGCTGCTGACCAAGCGGCTTGACCCAATTCTTTGCGCAAAACATTATCTTTTAGCAATGACTTCATAGCTGACACCAGAGCAGCTCTATTGTTTATAGGAATTACCAGGCCATTTTCTTTATCTTTTATAAAATCACCAGCCGAACCCACATCGGTCATTATGATAGGCAAAGCAAAACTAGCCGCTTCCACAATAACCAAAGGCCAACCTTCAGCATAAGAAGTAAGAAGTAGAGTATCAGCTTGCTGATAATAAGGATAAAGATCTTTTATCCAACCTTTAAATTCCACTACTTGCTCCAAACCCAAATCCTTGACCAATTGCTTAAGTTCAGCTTCCATTGGCCCTGAACCCAAAATCATCAATTTAGCCTGAGGAAAATCTGCAACAATATCTTTCATAGCCAAAATCTGCAAGCTAAAATTTTTGACTGGCACTAGCCGGCCAACGCTCAAAAATACAAACTTATTATCATTTATATCTTTTCTTACCAAGCCATGATTGGTAGCCACAAAAATAGGAACAACAATAATATTTTCTTCTTTGACCCTAAATTCTTGTACTAATTTATTTTTCAAACGCTGACTGACCGCCCTGACGGAATCTGCTTTGGGCAAAATATATTTGGCAATCATTTTCCTTGGGCCATAAAATTTTTCAAAGCCATGTACTTGGATTTCCAGACCCAAATTAAATTTTTTGGCTAGCAGATAAGCAACAGACCCAAGAAAATATTGATCCTGGACGCTGATAATATCAAATTTTTCCTGCTGTAATAATTTTTTAGCCAAGCTAAAGATAGACCACAAAGTAAAAATTTTATTGTCAGCTTTAAGACCATAGGCCGAAACTTTATCAGAAAGCTCTACTATCTTATTTTCTTTGCCGGGCGTAATAACCACATATTTATCCACCAAACTACCATAAAGCCTAGCTCTCTGGGCCAATGGAGAACTGGTGTCCAAAATCGTCTGGTCTAAGCCAAGGCTTAAAATTTTCATCCAGTTAAAAATTTACTTTATTAATAGGCAAATAGTCAAAGACGGGAGCGATTCAGGCCTTAGGCCGTTAAGCGAGCGCCTTTGACTATGAGCCATAAAAAATCACAATTTTTTGAATAATTCAATATGTTCTTTAGCTAGATCTTGCCAGCTGCGGCTAATATCAATTCTAGCAATCCGCTCTAGATATTTACTGTACTCTGTTTCATCAAGTAGGCCACATATTTTTTCTCTAATATCAGAAATACTAAAAGGATCAATAAAAATTAAGTCATTATTATATTTATCAAAAAAACCACTTTCTTTGGTGAGTAATATCGGTTTGCCCAAACGGATACACTCCAGAGCAATATTGGGGCTCACTTCAGAAATAGACGGAACTATGACCAAAAAACTATCGGCAATATATTGATCCAGTTTTTCTGATGATACTCCATCTTTGATGATAACACGTGATTCTAAAGAAAAATCTTTTATTTCCTTTTCCAATTTTTCTTTTTCCGGACCAACACCGACAAGTAATAATTTTACATCACAGGATTCTCTGATTGCCTCTATTACTCGGGAAATATTTTTCAGTCTAATAAGCCTACCAGCAAACAAAATATCCCTATTGCTAATCTTTTTATTTTTCAGTTCTGCCTTAACTTGAGGAAAAGCATTGGCTATTACTTCTGATTTGTGACCAGTATGAAAATATTTATCATAAATCTCATTCTGCCACTGGGTAGAAAAAATTATTTTGTCTACTTTTTTCAGAACAAATCCATAAACAGCTAAATATATTTTTTCTTGTTTTGTTTTTGGCTGGCTATAATAAAGGCTCAATGGCTTGTCGGTCCAGT
>QZJA01000028.1 GCA_003599205.1 Candidatus Parcubacteria bacterium | reverse complement strand
ATGGTTTCAAGACCTCTTTGGTCGACAAGATTATTTCTGTCAGCCGTAATCTGCACAACATCAAGAAGTTCTTGCTTCTGTGGCATTGGGATTGTGGAGGATACGGAGGATCTTCTGCTTTTGCATCAGCCGAGGCTGAGGAGGAACAGTATCATAAGGATCTGAGGGCAGTTCGCGATATACTCGCTAAAGAGCTTCCAGACGATCTGGAGATCATCATGGCCTACAGCAAGGCCACCCCTCAGGGTTTGGAATATTCTGTGCTAGAATAGACCGGACTTACCCCGTCAAATTGACGGGTTTTTCTTTTGCCAAGTCATAGTTTTTGCGCTAAAATGTGATATATGGCAATAGACTTATCTTATTTAAATAAGGCCCAAAAACAAGCGGTAACCCATGATCAGGGGCCCGCTATTTTAATTGCCGGCGCTGGTACTGGTAAGACTACGGTTATTAGTCAACGAATTGCTTATTTAATAGAGCAGGATAAAGCCAAGGCCGAAGAAATACTGGCCGTTACTTTTACGGAAAAAGCTGCTGGAGAAATGGCGGAAAGAGTTGATAAGTTATTACCTCTTGGTTATTCAGATTTGTGGATACATACCTTTCATGGTTTTTGTGAAAGGGTACTCAAGGATTATGCCATTGATATTGGGCTTTCCAATGATTTCAAATTGCTTGATGGCACAGCTGCTTGGTTGCTTATCAGAAATAATCTAGATAAGTTTAATTTAGATTATTATGCGCCTTTGGGCAATCCAACTAGATTTATTCATGCGCTTATTTCTCATTTTTCCCGACTCAAAGACGAAGTAGTTTATCCAGAAGACTATCTCAAATATGCCGAAGACTTACACTTAGACACTGATTCTACTGGTGATCGTGAGGAAGCACAGATGGAGATTAGTCGCATTCGGGAAGTAGCCAACGCTTATCATATTTACCAACAGCTTCTTTTGGATAGTAATGCTCTTGATTTTGGTGACTTGATAAATTATACCCTCAAACTATTTCAGAAGCGTCCACCGATACTCAAAAAATTCAGAGAACAATTCAAATATATTTTGGTTGATGAGTTTCAGGATACCAATTGGGCGCAATATGAGCTGATTAAGCTTTTGGCAACACCAAAAAATAATCTAATGGTGGTTGGCGATGATGATCAGGCTATTTATAAATTCAGAGGTGCTGCTATTTCAAATATTTTGAATTTTAAAAAAGAATACGGTAGCCGCAAATCCGCCTCCGCCAAGACTTCAACTGACACTCAGTTGCCACTTTGTGAAATATTTTTGACAGACAATTATCGCTCTGGCCAAAAGATTTTGGACACAGCTTATAATTTTATCCAGCTCAATGATCCTGACCGTTTGGAGTATCAATACAAAAAGAAAAAAACACCACTTAATAAAAAATTAAAAAGTCATGCCAGTAGCGATGGTAGTATTGATGTTTTGTCTTATGAAGATAAAAATTCAGAAATTGATGGAATTTTAAATAAGATTGTAGAAATAAAGAAAAAAGATAAAGAAGCTAGGTGGTCTGATTTTGCTATTTTGGTCCGAGCCAATGATCAGGCTCAAGGTTTTGTTTCTATGATGAGGAAATTAGGCATGCCACATCAGTTCATGGCTTCTCGCGGTCTTTATACTCAGGATATAGTCCAAGACATTATTGCTTATCTCAAACTTTTGGATAATTATCATGAATCACCTTCTTTTTTTAGGATATTATCATTACCGGTAACTGGTTTGAAAATAGAAACAATTATAAATTTGAGCCACTTGGCCAGCAAAAAAAGTTGGAGTCTGTATTATGCTGCCAAAAATCAAAATCGTTTTATCAAACTCCCTTTGACTGAAGAAAGGATATTGTTTGAAATATTAGCCAAGATAGACAAACACACTGAGCTGGCCAAAACAAAGCCAGTATCGCAGATAATTTATCATTGGTTGGAAGATAGTGGTTATCTTCAGCTACTTACTATAGAACAAAATCAGTACAATAAAGATCAGCTTCATTTTCTCAATCAATTTTATCGTAAAGTAAGAGCTTGGGAAGAAGAGGCTATCAAGAGTACTTCGGTTCATGAATTTTTGGAGATGATTGACATGGAGCTTGAGTCGGGCGAGCTAGGAGCGCTACAGTATGATGCTGAGGCTGGTCCGGATGTAGTCAAAGTAATGACAGTTCACGGAGCCAAGGGTTTGGAATTTAAATATGTTTTTGTTAGCAATTTGGTCCAGCTAAGATTCCCCAGCACTGAGCGCAAGGATCCAATTGAAATACCAGAACAGTTTATCAAAGAGGATTTGCCTAGTGGTGATGCTCATCTTCAAGAGGAGAGGCGTTTGTTTTATGTGGCTTTGACTCGAGCCAAAGAAGCTGTTTATTTGACTTGGGCCAAGGATTATGGTGGTAGTCGTGAGAAAAAGCCTTCTCGCTTTATTGATGAAATAAAAATAGCTTCACAAGTGGTTGTTGGCCCAATCAAAGAGCCAGAAAATATCGAGAAGAAATCTAACAAACCTAATTATCCTTTACCAAAGACTTTTTCCTTTTCCCAGCTCAAGGCTTTTGAGTCATGCCCATGGCAGTATTTTTATCAGTTCATCGCTAAAGTACCGACTAGAGGTAATGCTTATTTTAGTTTTGGTAAAACCATGCACTCCACTTTGCAAAAATTTTATCAGACGGTGATTGATAGAGATGGTGGTGCTCAGAGAGATCTTTTTAGCCAAGGAAAAATTGTGAAGTATCCAAGTGAAAAAGAACTACTGGATTTTTATGAAGAATCTTGGATAGATGACTGGTATGAATCTGACGCTCAAAAGAAAAAATATTATCAGGAAGGTATTAAGAATCTCAAAGATTTTTATAAGAGCAACAAAGATAAATGGACCGTGCCTTTATTTTTGGAAAAAGGTTTTACCATTAAAATAGGCGAATACAGTGTTCGGGGAGTTTTTGACCGGGTAGATGTAGTCGATGGCGCTTGGCAGATAATTGATTATAAGACTGGCCGACCAAAAGATAAGCTCACTTTTGACGACAAAAAACAATTATTACTCTATCAAGTAGCGGCCGAGGAAGTTTTTAAAACTAACATCAAAAGCCTGAGTTTCTATTATTTGGCAAACAATGAATTGGTTTCATTTGTCGGTACTGACAAAGAATTGATTAAAGTCAAAGAGTGGGCTAGAGATATTATTGATAAAATTTTAGCTTGTGATTTCACCGCCACGCCAGGCTTTGTTTGTGACTCCTGTGATTTCAACAAGATTTGCCCCTACGCCAAATTAAATAATAAATAAAATGCCTTGGCAGAGCCTAAAAGATATTGCCAACACTTCTTTGGATAACAAGGGTATTAAGAAAAAAGTTCAAGGATCTTTGGTTATTAGCCAGGCCAATGATATTATTGGTAACTTTTTTGGTGAACAAGCCAAAGCTAGAGCTAGAGCAGTATATTGGCGAGACGGAGTGCTTACTATAGCGGTCTTAAACAGTGATTTGTTTGCCGAAATAGAAAGCCAAGAAGAGCAATTTATCCGCATATTGAATAATAGGTTTTCCGAAATCGTTGTTTATACCCTCAGGTTTTTAAGGTAAAGGCACGGGTTGATTTTTACCTTATTTTCTAGTATATTTAATCATAAGATGAATATCAAAACTTATAATATTATTATGATTTTGGCCACCATGCTTGCATGGCTGGGTTTTTTTATAATTATAAATATTTTTGACCCTTATCAGGGAGAAATAGTAGTCTTTGTTCTTTTTTATTTTGTTTTGTTTCTAGCAGCCCTAGGGACTTTATCGCTAGTTGGTTTTTGGTTGAGGAAGCTATGGAACAGGAAAAGAGGTATTGCTAGATTTATGGTTAGCGAATCATTTCGTCAGGCAATTATTTTTTCCTCTGCCTTGGTGGTAGCTCTTATCCTACAAGCCAATCGACTGCTTACTTGGTGGAATTTATTGCTTTTGGTTTTGATAGCTACTATCGTTGAATTTATGATTTTAGTTTTTCACCATGATGATGTTAAACAATTGGATAATTAATATATGGAAAAGAAACTGCAACAATTAAAAGAGCAGGCTTTAAAGGAGATCAAGAATATTAAGGATAGTGGTGCTTTGGAGGATTTTAAAAAGCAATATCTTGGCCGTAAAGGTGAATTGACGCAACTGCTTAAGGAAGTAAAAAATTTGGCAGTTGAAGAAAAGCCAAAAATAGGCAAACTAGCCAACGAGGTCAAAGAAGAATTGGCTGATATTTTTTCTAAAGCAGAAGCAACACTCAAAGGCGTCAAAAATTCCACCCATGATTTTGATCCTAGTATGCCCGGTCAAAGTCGGCCAATTGGTAGTATTCATCCATTGACTACTATCAAATACGAAATTGAGGATATTTTTGCTCAAATGGGTTTTGCTGTTTATGATGGCCCTCAGCTGGAGTCTGATTTTTATAATTTTACTACTCTCAATACACCAGCCGATCATCCCGCTAGAGATACACAAGATACTTTTTGGTTGGAAGGTGGGCTACTGCTACGCAGCCAAACTTCAAATCTCCAGGTCAGGATGCTAGAAAGACACGGCGTGCCGTTTCGTGGTATTTTTCCGGGTAGAGTTTTCAGGAATGAATCAACCGATGTTTCTCATGATCATACCTTTTATCAACTAGAGGGTTTGATGGTAGACAAAGATATAAATATTGGCAATTTGATCTCAGTAATGAAGTCCATGCTTTCAGCTGTCTTCAAGCGTGAAGTTGATGTCAGACTTCGTCCGGGATTTTTCCCTTTTGTAGAGCCTGGTTTTGAAATGGATATAAAATGCCTTATTTGTGGGGGCAAAGGTTGTCCAGTTTGTAAGCAATCAGGCTGGTTAGAGTTGATGCCCTGCGGTATGGTACATCCTGAGGTTCTAAAATTTGGTAATATAGATCCAAATGAGTATTCGGGTTTTGCTTTTGGACTGGGGCTTACTAGATTAGTGATGATGAAATATCGAATTGATGATATTCGCTTATTGGAGTCTGGTGATTTGAGATTTTTAAAACAATTTTAATTTTATGTATTTATCACTTAATTGGGTAAAAAATTGGCTCAAGCTGCCTAAAGATCTAGATAGTAAAACAATCGGTCTTGATTTGACAATGGCCACGGTAGAGGTGGAGGAGGTTATTGATCAGGCTCAGTCTTTACTGGGAGTAGTTGTTGGTCGAGTGGAAGAAATAACCAAGCACCCCGATGCTGATCGTTTGCAAGTCTGCCAGGTCAACTTGGGTGATATAAAAGAGCAGATTGTTTGTGGGGGTACTAATTTAACCAAAGGCATGCTGGTAGCGGTCGCCAAAGTAGGTTCTAAGGTCAAATGGCACGGTGAAGGTGAATTGGTAGAGCTACAAAAAACAAAAATCAGAGGAGTGGAGAGCAGTGGCATGATTGTTGCTTCTTCAGAGATTGGCCTGGAAAAATTATTCCCAGCAGACTCGGAAAAAGAAATTATGGATTTGTCAGATTTAAAACTCAAAGTCGGTCAGCCTTTAGCGCAGGCACTTAGACTGGATGATGTTATTATTGATATAGACAACAAATCAATCAATCATCGCCCCGATTTGTGGGGCCAATATGGTTTGGCTCGTGAGTTGGCAGCTATCTACAAAGTGAAGCTTGATCAATATAAAGTTTCAGATCTAAAAACAAAAAATGAGCTTAAGTTAAAAGTAGAAGTACTTGATAAAGAAAATTGTTTTCGTTATTTAGGCTTGGCTATAAAAAATATAAAAGTTGCGCAGTCTCCGCTTGAATTGCGTAAAAAATTAGAAGCAGTTGGTATTCGCCCAATCAATAATATTGTTGATGTAACTAATTATGTAATGTATGAGCTTGGCCAACCAATGCATGCTTTTGATGCTAGGCAGATTGATGGTGCCAAGATCGTTGTCAAAAAAGCCAAGAAGGGTGAAGTATTTGTTACTTTAGACGGTGAAAAAAGGAAATTACCAGAGGATGCACTGATGATTTGTGACAGTAAAAAATATGTAGCTTTGGCTGGTATTATGGGTGGTCAAAATAGTGAGATCAGTGATGAGACAGTTGACATTATATTAGAGTCAGCTAATTTTAGAGCCGGTAATATCCGACGCACTTCCATGGCTCTAGGTTTGCGTACAGAGAGTTCTGCTCGTTTTGAAAAATCACTTGATCCAGTGCTAGCAGAATCAGCTATCAAAAAAGCAGTAGAGATGATTTTAAATCTTTGTCCCGAGGCTTATGTGGCTAGCGATTTAGTGGATATAAACAATAATCCTTTCAAAAAAATTTATTTGGAAGTTCCTGAAGAGCTCATCAATAGACGCTTCGGAGTAGTGATACCAACTAAGGAAATAAAAGATATTTTGAAGCGTCTCCAGTTTGAAGTAGCTTACAAAAGCAAAAAATTTAGTATTACTGTGCCAAGCTTCAGAGCGACCAAGGACATTTCTATTCCTGAAGATATAGTAGAGGAGGTCGCTAGAGTGTATGGTTATGACAACATAGAAGCTAAATTACCAACAGTAAATGTCCGAGAACCAATAATGAATGTAGCCCATCGTTCCGAAAGGGATATTATTTATTGGTTGGCTTGGGCTCAGGCTTACAATCAGGTTTATACTTACCCTTTTACTGATCAACGCTGGGTCAAAAATTTGGGATTTGATTTGAGTCAGCACGTTAAAGTCAAGAATTCTATCAGTCCAGAGCTTTCCTACCTTAATGTTTCTCTTTTGCCAAATTTACTTAGTAAGGCGGAAGATAATTTGCGCTGGTATGAGGAGTTTAGAATTTTTGAGTTGGAGAGAGTCTTTGATAAAAATCAAAAAGGCTCCTACCAAGTTGATAACTTAGGTAAAAAGTTTTTGCCAAAACAGGATAAATATTTAGCTGGGGTAGAAGTGAGTAAGAAAAATTCAGAGGAGCTGTTTTTATCTCTCAAGGGTTTATTGGAAGCAATGATGGAACACTGGCAAATTGATTGGGAGTTAGAAAAAAAAGATTTGCCTTATGCTTCAGTTTCTTTTGCTATTAAGAATCAAGACATTGAGCTGGGTCATTTTGGTTTGTTGGACATGAATCTTTTTGATAGTCGTGACATTAAAGTTAATGTTGCTTTCTGGCAGATCAATTTTGCTTCTTTGGTAAAATATATATCCCATAATCGCCGCTATCAAGCCTTGGCAAAATTTCCTAGCATCAAGCGCGATATGGCTATTATAGTAGCCAACAGTGTTTCTTGGGGAGAACTAGAATCCGAGGTTTATAAAATAAGTCCTCTAATTCGTAGCATTGAACTTTTTGATGTCTATCAGGGGGCAAATATAGCTCATGGCAAAAAATCCCTAGCTTATCATTTGGAGTTTAGAAGTGATGACAGGACACTTATGACTGAGGATATAGATCAGCTGTTAAAGGAAATTTTAGCCAACCTGAAGAAAAAATTTGCTGCTGATTTGCGTTAGCTTTGACTGATATTTTGTCTGCTTTTAAAAAAGACTTAAACTATTTAAAAACTGTGCTAGCATTAGCACAGTTTTTGGATATTTACGGCTTGTTTTTTGCTCTATTTTATGCTAAAATAAAGGTGAATTTTTAGTTGATAAAATATTTAAAATATGTCTAAAAAATTAGAGAAAACAAGCAAGCAACCAGATAATGCTAAGGTCAAATCTAGCTATACAGCGGAAAATATTACTGTTTTGGAAGGTTTGGCACCGGTACGCAAGCGTCCTGGTATGTATATTGGTAATACTGCTTCCCAGGGTCTTCATCATTTGATTTGGGAAGTTGTAGATAATGGCATTGATGAAGCCATGGCTGGTCATGCCGATCTAGTGGAGGTAGCTCTTTTGCCGGGCGGTAAAGTTTCAGTTTGGGATAATGGTCGTGGTATTCCTGTAGAAACACATAAGGTCACCAAAAAGTCTGCCTTGGAAACAGTTATGACTACACTTCATGCTGGTGGTAAGTTTGGTGAGGGCGGTGGCTATAAAGTTTCTGGAGGTTTGCACGGCGTGGGTGTGTCAGTGGTAAATGCTTTGTCAGAATGGATGAGGACTGAAGTCCATCGCGATGGCAAGATTTGGGCGCAAGAGTATAAACAAGGCAAACCACAAGGAAAAGTAAAGCCCGTCGGAACAAGTAAAGGTACTGGTACTAAACAAATATTTTTGCCCGATGCAACAATATTTACTGAAACCGAATTTGATTGGGAGACTGTAGTAGATCACTTGAGACAGCAAGCTTATCTGACCAAGGGCATTAGGATAAATATTTATGATGAGCGTGATCCTCAAGATAAAAAATCATACAAGTATTATTTTGAAGGAGGTGTTGCTTCCTATATCCGCCATTTAAATAATGATCACGAAGTAAAACAAGAAAAGGTTTTTTATGTTAACAAAGAAAAAGATAATATCAATGTTGAGATTGCCTTTCAGTACACGGCGGATTTTAGAGAAAATATCTATGCCTTTGCCAACAATATTTTCAACCTTGAGGGCGGTATGCACATGGTCGGATTCAAATCAGCTCTTACTCGCGCTCTCAACAAGTATGCCCGTAAAAATGCTTTTCTTAAAGAAAAAGATGATAACCTAAGTTCTGATGATGTTCGAGAAGGTTTGACCGCTGTTGTTTCAGTTAAACTACCTGATCCTCAATTTGAAGGACAAACCAAAGCCAAGTTGGGCAACGCCGAGGTCAAGCCAGCAGTAGAGTCTGTCTTTGCTGAATCTTTGGAAATATTTTTGGAAGAGAACCCTCGTGATGCCAAAGAAATTTTGGGTAAATGTTTGTTGGCTGCTCAAGCCAGATTGGCTGCTCGGACAGCTAGAGAAACAGTACTGAGAAAAGGTGCTCTTGAAGGCATGACTTTGCCAGGTAAATTGTCTGATTGTTCTAGTCGTAATCCCAAAGAGTGTGAACTTTACATAGTGGAGGGTGATAGTGCCGGCGGTAGCGCCAAACAGGGACGTGATAGAAAGTTTCAAGCTATTTTGCCACTTCGCGGTAAGATATTAAATGTAGAAAGAGCCCGTTTGGATAAGATGTTGGCCAACAATGAAATAAAATCTTTGATTATTGCTTTGGGTACTAATATCGGCGAACAATTCAATATAGAATCATTACGTTATGACAGAATAGTTATTATGACTGATGCTGACGTTGATGGTGCTCATATCAGGACATTACTGCTTACTTTTTTCTATCGTCATTTCCCGGAATTAGTCCATCAAGGCCATATCTATATTGCTCAGCCACCACTTTATCGGGTACAGCAAGGCAAAGAAGTCACCTGGGTCTACAACGACGAACAGTTGGAGAAGATCAAAAAAGATTTAGGAATATCCGAAGAGGACATGTTGGTTTTGGAAATGCCCGAAGGCGAGCAGGAGGGTGAAGTAGAAGCGGAAGTGGAAGTAGAAACCAAAAAGGCTACTAAAGTAAATATTCAACGCTATAAGGGTTTGGGTGAAATGAATCCTACTCAACTTTGGGACACTACTATGGATCCAGAGCATCGTTTGATGAAGCTGGTGACGGTTGAGGAAGCAGCCAAGGCTGACGATGTTTTTGAAGTTCTAATGGGTGCAGAAGTAGAACCACGCAAGCGTTTTATTCAGACACATGCCAAATCTGTCAAAAATCTTGACATATAAAATAAAAATTAAAATCAAAAATTATGGAGGGTCAAATTGAACCACAAAATCAAGAGCCACACAATGCAAGTAGAGTGTTGGCTATTCTGGTGACATTTATAGTCACTGCTTTAGTGATTGGCGGTGCTGTTTATTATTGGCAGCAGACGGTCCTTGATCAAAAATTAAATGAAGTTAACGCCCAGATTAGGGCAGAGCTAAATCAAGAGATTTTGGTTTTGAAGCAGCAGTTAGAAGATAGCGTTGAAAAAGTAGGAGAAGTTGACCAAGTGGCTATCATTGGTCTAGACTGGCAGAAATATACCAATAGTGATTATGGATTTTCTTTGCGGACACCACTTAATTGGGCGGTTGATTACGGGAAATTGGATATTGATGGGTTAGATGGAAACAAAGTTTATATTTCTGGTACTAGTAATTCTATCCGTGGACAGCAAGCTCATATTGTTGTTACTCCCTTGATTGGAGATGAAACTGAGCTAGAAGCATTTAGTCGTTTACAAGATTTAGATGCTAGTTTGCTAACCAGCAAAGCCATTGAATTGGGCAACTTACAAGTTACTGCTTACCATGATCCTTCTAATAAAGAAAATATAAGTGTTATTACTTTTATCAGAGATGGCAATCTTTATGCAGCTTACGATCTAAAGCCAGAAGACAGAGATAGTTCTAGTAATATATTTTTGGCCATAGTTGGTAGTATTAAATTTGAAGATGCAAGTCGGCAAACGTATAGTGATGAAAATTTTAATTATAGTTTCAGCTATCCAGAAGATTGGAATATAGACGGCAATCTATTAAGCTATACTGAAATTAAGAAGTATGAAATAGGTAGTAATAATGCTCCGATATCTTTTGGCGCATATTCAAGTGATGCAAATGTTTTATCAAAAAATACCAAGGTACTTAATTTTAATAAAAAACAATATTATATTGACAATGCGGAAAAAAATGAGCCAGATTCCGTTGTTTTAATTAACGGTCATCAGTTTTATAAATATGATTTAATTGATCCCGGTACGTATGAAGGCGATTCGGCTGGCAATGTAGTAATTTTAGTGAGTCAGGATAGTATTTCAGATACCGAGGATATAAAGTTGGTGTTTACTTGGGAGGAATTTCCTGGAAGTACAAAGTTAGCAGATAATAGTAAAAGTGATTTTATGGATGTTGTATCAAGTATCGAAATTAAGTAATTTTTATTCAATTTTAGCCAAAAACCCCGAAAATATCGGGGTTTTTGTGTTAGGCTTGCCAAGACTTATTTTTTGTGCTATAGTTATGCCGTTAAATACAGCACCCGATCGGGTGTTTTAAAAACCTTTGATATTAAGCTTTATGAATAAACTAGTCAATTATCTTAAAGGTTCTCGAGAAGAACTAGCTAAAGTAACTTGGCCAAATAAAGAAACTACCATCAATCATACGCTGATGGTTATTGGCATTTCTGTAGCAGTAGCAGTTTTTTTGGGCGCTATTGATTATGTTTTAAATAAGGTTTTGGAAGTATTAATTTAAAAAATATATGCCAAAACAAAACCCACAACAAGGTCGGCGTTGGTATGTCCTACACACCTATTCTGGTTATGAGGAAAACGTTTGTCGTAATCTCAAACAAAGAATAGAATCTATGGACATGGAGGATAAAATTTTTGATGTCCTTATTCCTACCGAGACCAAAATTAAAATCAAAAACGGTAAAAGAAAAACCGTTAGAGAAAAAATTTTTCCGGGTTATGTGTTGGTCAATATGATTGTTACTGACGCTTCTTGGTATGTTGTCAGAAATACACCAAATGTGACTGGATTCGTGGGTTCTGGTACTACTCCTACTCCTGTTTCTGAAGATGAGATCAAATCTTTGATGTCCAAGATGGGTGAAGAAGAACCAGAGTTTAAGATTGACATAGAGCTAGGTGAGGTCGTCAAAATTACCGATGGTCCTTTCAAAGATTACGAAGGTAAAATATCAGATATTGATGAAGCTCGCGGTAAGGCCAAAGTTTTGGTGGCTATGTTCGGTCGTGAAACTCCAGTTGAGTTAGACTTCCTGCAGATTAAAAAAGTATAATATTTCGGTAAACTCAATATAATTTCTATAAATTCAACACAATAATATGGCAAAAGAAATAAAACAGATTGTAAAGTTACAACTTCAAGCTGGCAAAGCTACTCCAGCGCCTCCAGTCGGTACAGCGCTTGGACCACACGGTCTTAATATTCAAGAATTCTGTACTAAGTTCAATGACGCTAGTAAAGACAGAATGGGCGAGGTAGTGCCGGTAGAAATGACTATTTATGTAGACAGAACTTTTGATTTTATTCTCAAGGCTGCTCCAGCTTCAGATATGATCAAAAAGAAAATCAATTTGAAAAAAGGTTCTGGTCGTCCATTGCAGGAAAAAGTAGGTAAGCTTACTCAAGCACAACTGACAGAAATTGCTGAGGCTAAGATGGCAGATTTAAATGCCAATGATATTGAGGCTGCCAAAAAAATCATTGCTGGTACTGCCCGTCAAATGGGTGTACAAATTGAAGAATAAATAATATTTTCCATCCTTCGCCAAGGCTAGGGATGATAAAAGAGGGAGCTTGACTAGTCCTCAAGCGTTAATACCTCGTAAGAATAAAGATATGGCAAAAATTGGTAAAAGATTAAAAGCCGCTAAAGCTAAAATTGACAAGACAAAGATTTACTCAGCTGAAGAAGCTATTAAATTGGTCAAAGAAACAGCCCAGTTAAAATTTGATGCCTCAATTGAGGTCCATGCCAAATTGGGGATTGATCCTAAAAAAGGCGATCAGATTGTCCGAGACTCGGTAGTACTACCTCATGGTAGTGGTAAGAAGGTCAAAGTGGCTGCCTTTGTAACAGAAGATAAAGCTAAGGATGCTAAAGCCGCTGGAGCTGATTTGGTCGGTGGTGAAGAATTGATTGCTGAAATCAAAAAAACATCCAAAGCAGATTTTGATGTAGCAGTCACTACACCAGATATGATGCCGAAATTGGCAGTCATTGCCAAGATTCTTGGTCAGAAAGGCTTAATGCCAAATCCCAAAACTGGAACTATTGGTCCGGATGTAAAGAAAATGGTAACCGAGCTTAAGACTGGTAAAGTTTCTTACAAAAACGATGATACAGCTAATGTCCATTTGATTGTAGGAAAATCTTCTTTTGAAGAAAAGAATTTATTGGAAAATTTTAAAGCTTTCTTAGACTCACTCAAGAAAGCCAAACCTCAAAGTGTAAAAGGCACCTATATCAGATCAATGTATATAACATCTTCTATGGGGCCAAGTATTAAGGTAGAAATCAATTAAAAATTTATTTTTTGCCCCGTTTAAAAGCGGGGTTTTTTGTTTGTCTTTCTTAAAATACTCTTTCCGCTAGCGTTTGCTTTATCTAAATGCTTGTGCTAAATTAAGCTAAATAATATTAATTTTATTATATATGGAACTCATATTAAAAAATATTGGGGAAGAATTGGACGAAAGCCAGGTTTTGTTTTGTCCAGTTTTGGAGGGCAAAGAAGCAACTTTGGCTATGATAAAAAGTTTGCTTTATGAAGATGAAAAGCTAATTTTTGCTCAGGCCGCTCGAGAGAATTTTTTGGCCAAAAAAGGTCAAAGTTTGGTAATAACTGATGATACGCAGACTGTCATTTTGCTGGGTACTGGTATTAAGAAAAAATTAAGTGTTGAAGATTGGCGTCAGTTGGCCGGGCAGATGATAGCTCATTTGCGAAAAATAAAAGCCAAGAAAATTTCTCTCCATGCTAGTCATTGGCTCAAAGGCAATAAAGATGTCAGTCTTTTGGGGCAAGCTATTGCTGAAGGCTTGGATTTAGCTAATTATAGTTTTGATAAGTATAAGAAGGCTGATAAAAATAAAATTAATCCCAATATAGAAGAGTTAATTGTTTACCTTGAAGATAAACATAAAAATGATTTTAGTCACGGTTTTGAATACGGTAGCTACTTAGCTTGGGGCACTACAAAAGCCAGAGATTTGGTCAACGAGCCAGCCAACCATATGACACCTAGTTTTTTGGCAGAGCAAGCTCAAGAGATAGCTGCTTTGAATAAAAATATTACGGTCAAAATTTTGGATAAGGAGCAGATTGCTAAGTTGAAAATGAATGCTTTTTTGGCAGTGGACAAGGGTTCAATTGAAGATCCGAAGTTTATCCATTTGAAATATAAGCCCAACGTAAAAGCTAAAGATAAAATTGCTCTAGTGGGTAAAGGCATAACTTTTGATAGTGGCGGTTTAAGTATCAAGCCAGGTGAAGCTATGGAGCAGATGAAGATAGATATGGCTGGTGCGGCTACTGTTATTGGTTTGTTTTCAGTAATCGCTCAAGTTGCGCCCAAAGTAGAAGTCCATGGTATTATTGCCGCTTGTGAAA
The DNA here is from genome assembly GCA_003599205.1 of Candidatus Parcubacteria bacterium. Lineage (GTDB taxonomy): Bacteria > Patescibacteriota > Patescibacteriia > UBA1558 > GWA2-36-10 > BM519. The sequence continues at coordinate 750 of QZJA01000028.1, read as the reverse complement.
ATATGCCCTCGGGTTCAGCTATTAAGCCAGGAGATATAGTTACCAATATGCAAGGCAAAAGCATAGAAATAGCCAATACCGATGCTGAGGGCAGAGTAACGCTAGCTGATTCTTTGGCTTATGCCCAAAAGCAGGGTATAAAACAAGTGGTAGATTTGGCAACTCTAACAGGGGCTGTTATGGTAGCTCTAGGTCCGGATTATGCTGGCTTGTTTGCTAATGATGCAAAATTAGCTAATGATATATTGACTTTTGCTGATAGAGCTGGAGAAAAGATGTGGCAACTTCCTTTGCCTAAGGAATATAAAAAATTAAATCAAAGTAAAGTGGCTGACATCAGAAATATACCTAGCACTCGCTATGGTGGAGCAATCACAGCCGCTTTATTTTTAGAGGAATTTATAAACAAAGATACTAAATGGGCCCACCTTGATATTGCTGCTCCAGCTTATGCTGAGCGTCCGGTCAATATTTATACACCGCTCGGAGGAGTTGGTTTTGGTGTGCGGACTTTGCTGGAATGGCTAAAAAATATGTAATATAAAAATCTCCCCTAGGGGAGATTTTTTTAGTTATATTTGTTGCTTGCTTGATCGAAGTTTTCATTCAAAATGGTTTCTATTATCAGATGACTGGTGTCAATTGTTTCCGCTAGTTTCTTTTTTTCATCGGCGGAGAATTTTTTTAGAACAAAGTCTTCAGCACTTCCTTTTTGTGGCCCAATACCTAGGCGGATGCGTTTAAAATCTT
>QZJA01000019.1 GCA_003599205.1 Candidatus Parcubacteria bacterium | reverse complement strand
AATCAAAAAGAGCAAACTCATTGTGCAAATCAAAATTGCCATCAAAAATAAATGACCGCAAATAAGAATAATAACCAAAACCATCACCACCAATTTGCCAATATGGCTTGAGAACTATGGTCAAAAAAGATAGCACAAAAAATACCAAAAATAAAAGGCTTTTGGTATTAAATTTTAATTTTAAAAATTTCACAAAAATTTAAAATAATCTATTTTTGTCTGTTCTTTCAATGCCTAGATAATCATAAGTCTTATCAGTAGCTACCCGACCCTTAGCTGTCCTGGATAAAAACCCCAACTGCATAAGGTAAGGCTCAAAAATCTCTTCAATGGTACCAGCCTCTTCCTGGACAGCAGCCGCCAAAGTATTGATACCGACCGGTCCACCAGCAAAACTTTCTACCAGAGCGCGAAGCAAGCGACGATCTAAATCATCGAGCCCATACCTATCTATCGCCATCATATCCAGAGCTTGTCTGGTAATTTCGTAGGAAACATTGCCATCAGCTTTGACCTGAGCGTAGTCTCTGACTCTTTTCAATATTCGATTGGCAATACGCGGTGTAGCTCGACTGCGGCTGGCAATCTCTTGCCCAGCATCTTGAGCAATTGGCACTGACAAAATATCAGCTGAACGCCGGACAATCTGAGCTATTTCTTCACTGCTATAAAAATCCAGACGGAAAGTCACACCAAAACGATCGCGGAGTGGAGAAGAAATAAGATTGTATCTAGTAGTTGCTCCAATCAAAGTGAATCTTGGTAAATCCAAACGAAGTATCTGAGCTGATGGACCCTTACCCAAGACAATGTCCAAAGCAAAATCTTCCATAGCTGGATACAAAATTTCTTCTATAGTTTTGTTGAGCCGATGAATCTCATCAATAAACAAAATATCACCTTCCTGCAAATTGGTAATAATAGCTGCTAAATCTCCAGCCTTGGAAATTGCTGGACCGGAAGTAACTTTAATACCCACTCCCATTTCTTTGGAGATAATATGCGCCAAGGTAGTTTTACCCAAGCCCGGCGGGCCAAACAAAAGCACATGATCCAAAGGCTCTTTTCTTTGCTTGGCGGCACGCAAGACTACATCAAGATTGGTTTTGACTTGGGTCTGACCAATGTATTCATCAAAGCTTTGCGGACGCAAAGTCAAATCCCAAGTTTTGTCATCTTTTTGCTCTCGAGCTGAAATTATTCTATCGTCTGACATATTTAAAAAATATCACCAATGTTTATTTTAAACAACCCCCGCTTTAGTGGGGGTTGTACTTTTAGACAAAAGTAACTGAGGAAACTTTGTCCTCGGGGGCTTTGAATTTCATCAAGCGCACACCCTGAGTAGCTCGGCCAAGGACACTGACTGCCTTGATAGGTAATCTAATAACTTGGCCTTTCTTGGACATGATAATCATATCATCATCTTCCATATTGAGACTGACAATGCTGGCTGAAGCAATATTGCCGGTCTTGGCTGTGACCTGAGCGGTTTTGATACCACTACCGCCACGACCTTGTACTTTGTAAGCACTCAATGAGGTGCGCTTGCCAAAGCCATTGCTGGTAACAACCAAAAGCTGTTCCACTTTGCTGACTTTGCCATCAGGAATAATATCAACACCAATTATCTGATCTTCTTTTTTGAGTCTAAGACCACGGACACCAGCCGCTGACCTACCCATGATACGCACGCCTTTTTCTTTAAAACGGATGGACTGTCCTTTGACCGTGACGAGCATAATATCGTCTTTGCCCGTAGATGGTCTGACCCAATCCAAAACATCATCTTTTTTGAGCTTGATAGCAATCAGACCTGAACGGCGGACATTGCTAAACTGTTCAACCTCTACTCGTTTGATCACACCGTCTTTGGTGACCATGACAAAATATTTGAAAGTATTAAAGTCTTCACTCTGTAAAATTGTAGAAACTTTTTCTTCTGGAGCCAACTGCAGAAAGTTGACGATATTTTGTCCTTTGGCTGTACGAGACTGTGGTGGTACTTCATAAGCCTTGAGCTGAAAGACTCGACCCTTGGTAGTGAAAAACATCAAATTGGCATGAGTGCTGGTAGACATAAAAATTTGCACTTCATCCTGCTCTTTGGTAGTAAGACCCATGACGCCTTTGCCACCACGACCCTGAGACTTGAAAGTCTCGGGAGAAAGTCGCTTGATATAACCGTCGTGAGTCATAGTAATAATAGCTGATTCGTTGGGGATCAAATCTTTGGCTGACATCTGGCCAATGGCTGTCTTGACCACCTTGGTGCGACGTTCATCGGCAAATCTATTTTTGATTTCCAGCAATTCGTCTTTGATAATACCCAAAACTTTTTTCTTACTGTTCAAAATTGCTTCTAGTGAGCTGATGAGTTTTAATTTTTCTTTGAGTTCGTTTTCAACTTTAAGTCTCTCTAAATTGGCCAGCGACTGGAGCTTCATTTCCAAAATAGCAACTGATTGTCTTTCACTTAGTTTGAATTGTTTCATCAAGTTGACCTTGGCCACTTCTTTATCTTTGGAAGCGCGAATAGTCTTGATGACCGCATCAATTTTATCCAAAGCTTTTTTCAAGCCTTCCAAAATATGGGCTCTATCCTTGGCTTTGTCTAGATCAAATTGAGTGCGACGCACTATCACTTCTTGACGATGTTTGATGTACTCTTCCAAAATAGATTTTAAATTCAAAACTCGAGGTTGAATACCATCGACCAAAGCCAACATGTTGACGTGGAATTTTTCTTGCAGCTGAGTATGTTTGTAAAGATTGTTTAAGATCTTGTTGGGGAAAGAATCTTTTTTGAGTTCTATCACAATCCTGACGCCGTCCTTGTCTGACTCATCGCGCAAATCTTTGATACCCTCAATCTTTTTGTCTTTGACTAGCAGGGCAATTTTTTCCAAAAGATTGGCCTTGTTGACCTGATAAGGCACAGAAGAAACTATAATGGTGTGCTGACCCTGCTTTTCTTCAATAATTTCCGCTTCACCACGCATGACAATACCACCTCGGCCAGTAGCATAAGCAGTCTTTATATCTTCTATATTATAAATGACTCCACCCGTGGGAAAGTCTGGTCCTTTGACATGCTGGAGCAAATCTTCCATGGTGGACTCAGGCTCATCAATCAAAAGAGTGATAGCATCTATCAATTCTCCCAAATTGTGTGGTGGTATATTAGTGGCCATACCAACGGCAATACCGGTCGTACCATTAAGCAATAAATTCGGCAATTTGGCCGGCATCACCCGTGGCTCTTTGTGTGAGCCATCATAGTTGGGGACAAAATTAACAGTATTTTTTTCAATATCGAGCATCAGCTCCTCAGAAAGCGCTGTCAGCTTGGCCTCGGTATAACGCATAGCGGCCGCACTATCACCGTCCATAGAACCGAAGTTTCCTTGACCATTGACCAAAGGATAACGCATGGCAAAATCCTGAGCCATCCTGACCATCGAATCATAAACTGCTGCATCGCCATGAGGATGATACTTACCCAAAACTTCACCGACAACAGTAGCGGACTTTCTGAACTTGGCGCTATGACGCAAACCAATACTCCACATAGCATACAAAATACGGCGGTGGACCGGTTTGAGACCATCACGGACATCAGGCAAAGCACGAGAAACAATTACGCTCATCGCATAATCGATATATGAACTCTGCATTTCGGAAACTATAGATAATGACTCTACTCTACCTTGATTGTTTTCCAAAATAGTAACCTTATCTTTGTCTTCGTTTTTTGGTACGCTAATCTTTTTTATTCTAGCGGATTTTTTCTTGTTTGGCATATGTTATTATCTGTTATCAATAATTTCGTCCTCAGTTGAGGTGGCACTAGTTGAAGTACTATTTTCCCAATATTCTTTTATGTCATTAATAAGTTCTTTTTCTTTTTGCTGTCGTTGGAATTCCTCCCAGGTCTGTTGGCCTTCTAACCTATTTACCTCTAATTGTGCTTCTATCTTCTGCTTAGCCGTATCAACCTGTTTAGTTATTTGTTCCCAAGTAGATTCCTCTTCCGTCGGTGCGCTCAGTGGAGCCAATTTGAACCACTGCCAAAATATTACTCCACCAATGAGTAGGACCAGCACAAATAAAATAAAAGTTTTTTTTGAACTGTTACCTAAAAATAACATTTTTATTGCGGGCTTAAAACTACTAACTTAACTTCCTCTTGTGGAAGGTCTTTCTTTTTTATTCTCAGCTTATCGGTCTGCTCTGGTTTGACGCTAAACTCTTTGACGAAATCTTCAATACTGTCTAATTTTAATTTGCCAGCGCCAGCTTTGTGACAACTTGGTATAACTATCCTTGGTTCAAGCTGAGAAATTATTTTGTTGGCTTCTTTGGCAGTACAAAAATCTCCACCACCAACCGGCAAAATCAAAATATCAGTGGCTTTGATAAATTCTAAATCTCCATTGTTTAACTCCTGATGACCAAACTCTCCCATAAAAACAATTTTGATATCTTCCATGGTCACTTGAAAAATCAACTGTCCGGAAACTTTGCGTCCGTAAATAAAAATATCATGAATTTCACACTCGCCAGGAGTGTCTAGCACAAAAGCGTCATCGTCATATTTGGCCTGAGCGAGCTTGCTTTTGTCGCTAAACAAAACCACATCGGCTTTGGTTTTGGCCACCTTGGTCACATTATCCAAGCTATAAGGATTAAAAACCAGGGTATGATCGGTATTTTTTACCTTAAAATAGTTAAATCCGTGCCATGAAATTGTCATATTTTTTACTTTTTTTATTAGTCTTTAAACAGCTAAATTTTAGCACAAAATAGGCAGAAAGTAAACCCAATTAGTCAAGCAAATTTGCCTTAAAAATAAGAGAAAAATTGAATTTTTCCTAATCAATTCAAAGCCCTAAACCAAGGGCAAAAATATAAGCCCTTCTCGGCTAGGAACCAAGGCTAAGGTAGCTAAAAACCAGACTCAAAACAGGATATTTTTTGACTCCCCGAGGGCTAAGCTAGGGGTCTTGATTTATTTTTCGATTTATGGTAATTTAAGGCGGCTATTTAAACAACCAATTCACTCGAAAAAATCAATTTTTCGAGACTTGCTCCCAACGGAGCGGGTTAAAACTAATAATTAAATGACAACTAACACACAAACTGTTCCAACAATCCACCCAATGGATGAATTGTTACAAAGATCCGATGCCCTTAATGTCCCTAAAATAGGCGATTTGGTAGAAGGCACTGTTATCAGCATCTCAAAAAATGAAATCTATATTGATCTAGATGGCATTACTACCGGCATTGTCCGTGGCCGAGAAATCTACGACGAATCAGAAGAATTCTCTAATCTAAAAAAAGGCGACAAAGCAACTGCTACTGTTGTTGGTCTAGACAACGAAAACGGCTACATGGAATTATCTTTCCGCGAAGCTGGACACAAAAAAGCTTGGGACCATTTGGAAAAACTTTATAAAGAAGGAAATATCATTGAATCCAAAGTCATTGACGCCAACAAGGGCGGTCTGATGATCAAAATTGGAAATGTAGTTGGCTTCTTGCCAGTTTCTCAACTTACTATCGAACACTATCCTCGTATTGAGGGCGGTGACAAAAATAAAATATTGGGTCACCTCAAGAGTTTTATCAATCAACCTCTAAAAACTAAAATAATCGACGTCGACGAAAAAGACGAAAAACTGATCGTTTCTGAAAAGGCTGCTTGGGATGACAAGCAAAAGAAAGTCATCTCCAAGTACAAAGTCGGTGATAAGGTCAAAGGTAAAGTTACCGGCGTAGTTGATTTTGGCGCTTTTGTAGAATTCGGCGACAACCTCGAAGGCTTGGTACATATCTCTGAGCTAGCTTGGCAGAGAATTGACGATCCACGCGATGTCATCAAAGTCGGCGATATCGTCGATGCGGAAATTATTGATATTGAAAATACCAAAATTTCTTTGTCTATCAAAAAATTAAAAACTGATCCTTGGGTAGAAGTAGCCAAGAAATACAAAGTCGGCCAAAAAGTCCGAGGCAAAGTCCTCAAGGTCAATCCTTTCGGCGCTTTTGTAGAATTGGATCAAGATATCCATGGTTTGGTACATATCTCTGAACTCAGCAACAAAAAAATCAACAATCTCGACAATGTAGTCCAACCGGACAAAGATTATGATTTTGTCATTCTCACTATTGATGCCAACAATCATCGTCTCGGCTTGTCCCTCAAAGCTCTCAAAGAAAAAACTGACAAAAAAGAAGAAGAGACTAAGGAAGAAGTAAAAGAAGAGACCAAAGCTGAAGAGAAAGAAGAATTAAAGGAAGCTAAAGCTGAAGAAGTAAAAGCTGAAGACACTACTCCTGAAACTAAAGACGATAAAAAGATTGAAGAAAAAGCCTAAAAATAATTTGCGCTTTTGTCTCTTTGTCGTTAAAATAAAAATAAAGGAATTATTATATGAAAAATATACTCAAAAATTTTCTCATATTTTTTCTGATTTTGGCTGTTATCTCCACTATCATTGGATTTTTTAGTAGCCAAAACACTAATATTGAGGAAGTAAGTCTGGCCAAATTGGTCCAGCAGGTCAAAGATGACCAAGTAAAAAGCATTCTAGTAAACGGCAATCAGCTCAATATCACTCTCAAAGATGATACTCAACAAACCAGCAAAAAGGAACTAAGTGAATCTTTGACTGAAGCTTTGAAAAACTATGAAGTGCCGACTGACAAAATAGCTGCTATTGATATAAAAGTGGGTGAAGAGCCTGACTCTGGTATGTTTTTTACCACTATCCTACCTTTTATCATCCCCGGACTATTTATCATTGCCCTGATTTGGTTTATGCTCCGCCAAGTACAAGGAGTCAATAACCGCGCTATGACTTTCGGCCAATCGGGTGCCAAGCTAGCTGATGACAAAAGAAAAAGAGTCAGTTTCAAAGATGTGGCTGGTGCTCACGAAGCCAAAGAAGATTTGATGGAAATTGTAGAGTTCCTCAAACACCCACAAAAATTCATTGCTATGGGTGCCAAGATACCCAAAGGCGTTTTACTCTTGGGCGCTCCCGGAACTGGTAAGACATTGCTAGCCCGAGCCGTATCAGGTGAAGCTAAAGTGCCATTTTTCCATATCTCCGGTTCTGAGTTTGTGGAAATGTTTGTCGGCGTTGGTGCTTCCCGCGTACGAGATTTATTCAAAAAAGCCAAAAAGGCTTCCCCTTGTCTGATATTTATCGATGAAATAGATGCTGTCGGTCGACAGCGTGGTGCTGGTCTAGGTGGCTCACACGATGAAAGAGAGCAAACCCTCAATCAGATACTGGTAGAGATGGATGGTTTTGACAACCAGACCAACATCATTGTCATTGCCGCTACCAACAGACCAGATGTCCTTGATCCCGCTTTGCTACGTCCTGGCCGATTTGATCGACAAGTAGTCATTGACCTGCCAGACATCAAAGATCGCGAAGCTATCCTCAAGATTCACGCTCAAGGCAAACCGCTAGACAAAGATACCGACATCAATATGGTCGCCCAACGCACTCCTGGATTTTCTGGAGCCGATCTAGCCAATGTCCTCAATGAAGCAGCTATACTAGCAGCCAAAGAAAATAAAAAAACTATCAACCAGCTAACAATCCTTGATTCTATTGAAAGAGTGCTCCTTGGTAGGGAAAGAAAAAGTCATATTCTTTCTGCTGAAGAAAAGAAAATTACTGCCTACCATGAAGCTGGACACGCTTTGATATCTCATATGCTCAAAAACGCTGATCCAGTACACAAAGTATCTATTATTTCCCGTGGACGGGCGGCTGGCTATACTATCAATCTGCCTAAGGAAGACAAAAAGCTCCAAAGCTACTCTGGCTTTATCGACACTATGGCCGTACTTTTAGGCGGCTACGCTGCGGAGAAAACCTACTTTGGCGAAGTCACTACTGGCGCCAGCAATGACCTCAAGCGCGTGACTGATCTGGCCCGCCGCATGGTGACAGAGTTTGGCATGGACGAAAAGCTCGGTCCTCGCACCTTTGGCCAAAAAGAAGAAATGGTATTTCTAGGACGCGAGATTCATGAACGACGCGACTACAGCGAAAAAACAGCTGAAGTAATTGACCAAGAAATATCAGCCTATGTCAATGAAGGTCTTAAAACAGCTATACAATTAGTCAAAGAGCACAAAGATAAAATGGAAAAAATAGTTGATGCGCTGATCAAGAGAGAAACTATAGAAAAACAAGAATTTGAAAGCCTAATGGCTTAAAGCTATAAAACCACCCTACGCATAAAGCTACGGGTGGTTTTTTTAATCCAAGGGACTTTTTATATTGTCCAAAAAATTACGAGCTACTTTGGTGTAGACTTCAGTGGTCTTGATACTGCTATGACCAAGCAGTTTTTGGATGTAACGAATATCTACTCCACTTTCCAAAAGATGCGTAGCAAAAGAATGACGCAAACTATGACAACTGGCTGATTTTTTTATGCTTGATTTTTTTAGCGCATTATCAAATATCTTTTGAGCACTGCGCTGGCTAAGATGAGATTCACCTGACTGTCCGCTAAATAAATACTGCCCAGCACTTGGCAATTTGGGCAAATACAAATTTAATAATTTAATGCTTATACCGCTGAGCAAAGTATAACGATCTTTATTGCCCTTAGCATCTTTGACCAACAGACTTTTAGAAGACAAATCCAAATGACTGATTTTGATTTTGACAACTTCCGATACCCTCAGTCCTGAACCATAAAGCAGAGACAACAATAATTTATGTTTTAAATTATGAACACAATTGATGATCTTAATAATTTCAGATTTAGTCAAAACCGTAGGCAAAAATTTTTCTTTTTTTGGCCGACGAATATCAAAAAACAGCTTCCGCTGGAGAATCTGTCTATAATAAAACTTGAGCGATGAAATAACACTATTGAGTGACGTATTGGAGTAATTTTGGCTTTTGAGGTAAAGTAAATAATCTTTGATATCCTGACTAGTTGCTTCTTTGGCTGATTTGCCCAGCCAGTCCAAAAATCGCTGGTTGTGAGACAAATAGCTCTGGATAGTACGCCGAGAAAACCCCCTAATAATGAGCTCCTGCGCCAAACTGGCTAAAGGATGATTTTTAGCCAAAAACTGAGGGCTTTGGGCTATTGGTAAATCGCTTTTCATACTGTTTTATGATTAATGATAATTATTTACTTTTTAGCTAATCTGAGCTACGATGTCAATAGGTGCACAAACACACTGATAGATGAAATATCGCTCTACTTTATATAAATTAAATATACTTAAAAAACATTTTTTTCATTTACTATGGAACAAACAATTTGCATATTTGGAGATAGTATTACCTGGGGAGCCTGGGATACAGAAAAAGGCGGTTGGGTAAATCGTCTTAAAAATTATTTTGAAAATAATAATATTGATGTTGCGGTATATAATTGTGGAATTTCTGGCGATAATACCAATGGTTTACTAAAAAGGTTTAAAAATGAAGCTCTAGCTAGAAAAGCTGATATTGTTTTATTCGCTATTGGAATTAACGACTCACAATATATTAATGATCATGAAGTTGTAATATCTATTGAAGATTTTCAAAATAATTTACTAGAACTAATAAACCAAGCAAAAGAAATTAGCCAAAAAGTAATATTTATTGGTTTAACTAAAGTTGACGAAAGTAAAACTATGCCCGTTTCTTGGAATGTTAATAAATATTATGATCTAGAAAATATTAAATTATACAACACAAAAATTAAAGAAATTTGTGATAATAATAATCTACTATTTATTGACATGTTTGAGTTATTAGAAAATACTGATTCAGAAGATGGACTACATCCAACACCTCAAGGACATGAAAAAATGTTTTTAAAGATAAAAGAAATACTATTGTCTGAAAAAATTGTATAGTATAGCCAGAGCGATACATCACCCAACACCGCGTATGTGCTTAAAGAAATACCCCTATTTGACAGGGTTTTTAGCTTGTGATAATATTGTAATACAAAGTATTACAATTAATACATAAATATATGCGACAAGTAATAAATATATCTCTACCTGATACTATGGCCAAAACAGTTAAAAAAGCTGTTAAAACTGGAGAATACTCCTCTACCAGCGAATTTTTTCGCCACTTGTTAAGAGATTGGCAAGAAAATAAACTACTTAATGAATTAAATGAAAGTAGACTAGAAATAACTAATGGCAAAGGAGTGACTTTAAAATCCTTAAAAGACTTAAGATAATCCATCTTCTATGGAAATCATTTATAGTTCAAAATTCGCCAGAGAATACAAAAAACTACCCAAAGACATTAAAGCTCTGGCTGAAGAGCAGGAAATTATTTTTCGTAAAGATGCATTTGATCCAAGGCTAAAAACCCACAAGCTAAAAGGAAAGTTTGATGGGTTTTTATCTTTTTCTATTGGTTATAAATATAGAATAATATTTGAATTTGCCAAAGATAAAAAAACAGTCTATTTTCATACTGTAGGAGACCATGATATTTATCAATAGTTCTTGGTATTTCTCTAAGGCAAATTATCTTTTCGCTACGGTGGTGGTTAGGCAAGCTCATCATTTTACCACGCCACTCTCTCGTGACTTCTCATACGCTCGTCTGTTGTACGCTATAATTTTATATGTTATTAAACTAAAAATATGAAAAATGAATTTGAAGGAATACCACAACAAGAGCCAAAAAAACCTAAATCACCTGAAATACTAAAACTCCCAGAAGTTAGAATAAGCGCTGCATCTTTTTCAAGAATCAAGGATTCTGAAGGCAGACTAGCTCTACTGGTAAACTTTAGTATGGCCAAAAAAGGTACTACGGTTTTGACTCCAATTGGTGGAGGCATAAAAATAACACCAGAAGGTCTTGGCATGATCAAAGATTTACTTGATATCGATGAAACTACATTTGAAAAAGAAAATGATCTTAGGTTTATCATGAAGGGAGTAGATATCAACAAATTCAGAGAATGGTTTTTGAGCAAACAACAAAGAGAAGCTGACCCACACCGTGAATTACATGAAGAACTAATAGATGAAACCGGTCTTTTAGATAGTAATGATTTGGAAGATGCCCAGTGTAGTGAGGCAACTTATGCCACTGAACTGGCTGATTTTAATCCGCAAGGAATACCAGGTTTAAAAAGTCTTCGAATTTTGGAAGTATTTGATGTTGAACTAAAACCAGAGGCCCAAGAAAAACTCGCCAAGTCTTCTCGTGATCCAAATCCACTAATTCACTTTGTCACCGAAGAAGAAATAAGGAATGGCCAAACGAGCGATGGGATAAAAATAGCAACAGTTTCTGAATCCCTGTTAGACGCACAAGGAGAGTTGGTGGAATTTGAATAAATTATAAAAATATGAACACCATAAAAAAAGTTTTAATGAGCGCTTTGGCGGTAGTTACTTTAGGCGTGGCCGGATTTTTGATCTCCAATTATTTCTCTGACTCGGGACAAAAAAATTTGGACAGTCCTGAAGCTATTGTCGAAGATTATAAAAATTTGTTAGCTGAAGCTGAACAACTAAAAACGTCTGCCGGTAATAATTGTGAAAACAAAAAAGACATAAATAAAAAAATAGATGCTATAGAAAAAAAGTTGGCTGATCTGGCGACTAGAAAAAAAGAGTGGCTAGACAATGTACCTAAATTGCCAGAAGTGAACCCAGTAGTACTAGACCAAGAAAACCCACTTGGCCGACCTGGCTCTGAAGTCCCTGAACTTACATCAGATGTGCCACCATTGCCAGACATAGACCCCGAATCAATCATTATAGAAGAAGTACCAGGCTCTCAGGTGCCAGAATTAACTTCAGATGTACCACCGCTACCCGATATCAATGAAGCTGACATAATCGACCCAAATGAATACATTTTTCAGATTGAAGAGCATGAACAAAAAATAAATAATATTTTGCAAGAGCTTAAAAATATATGCCAAGAGGAAGAAAAAATCATTTCTGATAAATGTAGCGATGCCTGCCAAAGATACAAAGACTGCGCTGCTTATACCGAGGACGCAACCCCGACCGATCTAAATGACGCTTATGATACTTGCATGGAAGAATGTGCCACTTGGTCCAAAGAAATAATCAAATGTATTAATGCCATTGATATCAAAACTCCTAATGACTGTGTCAGTTTTGTGAATTGCCAACTTCCACAATTCTACGAGGAAAAATATCTTAGATAATTAGTTTAGCAAGCAAAAATTATGCTATGCCACTCACCTTGGAACTTCAGGCAGGGTGGTAAGAGTAAAAATAAAAGGTTAAAATATAAGAAAAACCAGCCAAAATTGGCTGGTTTTTTTGTATATACTAATTCCTTATTAAAAAATTTTAATAAGGAATACCTTTCCAAATTTCAATATTATCTACATAATAGACTCCCCCGGGAGGCATACCATTACCACCAGCAATGCGAAAACCACCAAGCTCACTATCAGCAGGAATCATCGGCAAATTATCAAGTGTATGTTGAACCAAAGGAAGTCCAGCATATAGTTCTCCATCAATATACCAAGCAAATCCACCTGAATTATTACCGTAAGATAAAATCAATTCATGTAAATGCCACTCATTATAAGAAGGTGGGCTTACATCAATTGTTTCATCTAAAACACCAGGAAAACTAAGTTGGGCATAATAAGAATGAGTGTACAAAGCTGGGTGGCCATTACCAAATTTGAACATATTAACAGGCCAGCCAATACCATCTGGCATAGTGCGTAGTTGTTTCCAGCCTCCATAAGGATCAACCTGATCCCACTGTAAAGACTCATCATAATAAGTATAATACTTAATATAATATTTATCACCATCTTGAACATTAGGTAAGCCGTGATCAGCAAAGATATAATCAAAAGAAGCACCTAGTGATCCACCATACATTCTAGAAGAGACAGAACCCATAGCTACATCCGAACTCATACTAACATTTATTTCATTAACTGCTCTGCTAAAATTATCAGTCCAATCAGAATCTTCGAAGTCTTCAAAAACTAATCTTTGAGCTGAGGTTGAAGAAACTAAGTCAGCACCTGAACAATCCTGATCTATACCATCATTGGCGATTTCTGTTGCTCCAGGGTGAATAGTAGCACTAGAGTCATTACAATCATTACCTCCACTAGCTACAGAGTCGTAGCCATCATTATCTGAGTCGTTGTCTACTACTGGACAGCTTAGATCAGCACCTGAACAATCCTGATCAATAGAGTCACCACAGACGTCTGTTGCACCAGGGTGAATAGTAGCACTAGAGTCATTACAATCATTACCTCCACTAGCTACAGAGTCGTAGCCATCATTATCTGAGTCGTTGTCTACTGGTGGTGGTGTAGGAGTAGGTGTTGGTTCAGGTGTATCACTACCTGAGCCAGAACCATCATCAGGAGGAGGTGTGGGTGTAGGATTGGGTTCTGGAGTAGGAGTAGGCTCAGGAATATTTTGACTACTATCAGGATAATTAGCTACATTATCTACTTCTACAATGTCTTCCGAGTTGTAGTTTTGTTGGCCAGTAAAAACTATCTTTTGTCCATTCTCTATGTAGTAGTAAGTATTGGTGTTTCTAACTCTAACTATGGTGCCATTAGGAAGGGTATCTGAAAGGTCTGAGCCTAGACTGTAACTGGTAGAAAAAAAGCCTGGAATAACATCCTGGACTCTGGTCGCCCAGTTGCTTCCATAGAGACTAACAGCTATTTGTTCAGTAGGTATCCAACGAAGTAGTCCATTTGGTTCTACTGCATAAACTTTAGCGGTATTTTGGTGAGTAATTAGCTTTGTACCTGCTCGGTAGGGCATTACTCCTCCATCTGGGTAGGAGTCTAAAGTAGAAAGGTTTACTCTGATTACATCGTCAAAGTTGTCATAGTAGGTAAAGTAAGTTTTAGAGTCTGGGAAGGCGTATTTCTGGTTATCTTCCCCAATATAGTAGACTGTAGCACTAGGAGTGTTTTCTAGAGCAAGAAGAGAGCCCGAAGGGTAGGAAGAAGCTTTGGTTATGGGACTAAGGGAGATGATTAGTAGTAAGGCTAGAACTAAAAATATATATTTTTTGAGCATAAAATTCGTTGTTTATTATATTATAACAAAAATAGAAGAAAATTAAAATTTAGCAAAACAAGTTTTATTTCAACGATTATTTTTTAAAATAATTTCTTCACTTTTCACTACTTTTATGCTAAAGTTGAAGCATATAAAATCCCTTACCAATTAAAATTTAATGGCTGTTTAGGGCAACAAACATATTTACTTGTTATACAAAATTAAACAAAGATAATACAGTAATTACTTTTAAAAATAGGTACGAATTTATATTAGCAATAGGCGGTAAATTTCCTGATAAATTTTTAACATAATTGTTATGAAAAAACTATTACCAAGCAGCCTCCTAATTTTAAGTGTCTTTATCTTACCGGGATGCCAGGAGCAAAATGATCTACCGCCCGAACAACAACTGGACTACGAAGAAGATGCCAAACCTTTGATCGAAGAAAAGACTAATTCCAGCAAAACCAAAGGCAGCTGTAATGCTATTGCTTTTGGCAGTAACTGTATCGACTACATCGGCTCTATCTGGACCGAAGAGCAGATGAGGCTGAACTGCCAAGGAGCAAATGTAAGCTTCAGCCTAGATGCCTGCCCTTACCCAGAAAATGGTGGCTGTCGCATGACTGGCGGGACAATAAGTGAAACTATTGCTTGGACTTACCCCTATGGCGGTGACCCAATCAGTGGAGAGGTGCTAGAAATGACCAAGGGTGCCTGTGATATCAACCCGCTAGGAGAATGGGTAATGCCGGATGATTTATTAACAGAATAAAAATTATGATAGTATTGATAATTGTAATTTTCATTGTCCTAGCTGGACTAGCCGTTTATTTTGGCGCTCGCCAGGACAAAGGGAAAAAATAAATAAAGCCACTCTTATGCAAATAGAACTCCACCCTAGCTCCCAAAGAGGCAAAAATAAAATAGACTGGCTAGATACAAAGTTTAGTTTTAGCTTTGCCAATTATTTCAATCCCGAGCGCATGGGCTTTGGCGCTTTGCGAGTGATAAATGATGACACTATAGCTGGTGGAGGCGGCTTTGACACTCACTCTCATGACAATATGGAAATCATCACTATCGTCATGTCTGGACAACTAAAACATCAGGACTCCATGGGTAATAGTGGTCTGATCGGCAAAGATGAAATACAAGTGATGTCGGCTGGATCAGGAATAATGCATTCTGAATACAATGCTTCAGCCAATGAGCCGGTAAAATTGTTTCAAATCTGGATAGAAACAAAAGAGCAAAATATCGAACCTCGCTATGAACAAAAAAACTTCGCCGCTAAAATCAAAGCCAACGAAATCATCACTTTGGTCTCCGGCAAAGTACAGGCCGACACTTTATATATACATCAAGAC
>QZJA01000018.1 GCA_003599205.1 Candidatus Parcubacteria bacterium | reverse complement strand
GTCCCAAGGGTTTGGCTGTTCGCCAATTAAAGCGGTACGCGAGCTGGGTTCAGAACGTCGTGAGACAGTTCGGTCTCCTATCCGCTACGGGCGTTGAATCTTGAAGAGTCTCATCTCTAGTACGAGAGGACCGAGATGAACGAACCTCTAGTGTACCAGTTGTGTCACCAGATGCATTGCTGGGTAGCTACGTTCGGTTTGGATAAACGCTGAAAGCATATAAGCGTGAAGCTGTCTCTAAGATTAGGATTCGTTATAGGTCACTGGGAGACTACCAGTTTGATAGGCTCTATGTGTAAGTACAGTAATGTATTTAGCAGAGGAGTACTAATAGACCGAAGCAACCACTAAAAATTTTGGAAGTTTTTTCCCGCCATAGGCGGGATCCCGCTTTGCGGGAGACATACCATAATTGAAATCGCTCATGAACATTGATAAACACGCGGGAATGATCAAAATCATTTTGGTCTTCCTGATGTTGATATTGTTTTTGGGGGCAGTATTTTTCTTTACTCCCTTAAAACAATTTACATAAATAACGATGCCCAAATTTGAGATAAGAGGGCATGATTCTCGTGATGCTAGCGGGTTGGTCACACCTGATCCCATTTCGAACTCAGCAGTTAAGCAACTCAGCGCCGATGGTAGTAGGACTAGATTCCTGCGAGAGTAGGTCGTCGCGAGAATCATGCTCTTTTCTCTAGAACTAAGGTATCGTTTTTTGTTTTGCCTAAAAAGTATTATTTTGCTAAGATTGTTTTATGTCATTACAGAAAAAAACAACTGATTATTATAATAAAAATAGCTTGGCTATGGCTAGAAAGTTTGCTGAGTTTGGTGGTAATTATAATATAGAGCAGGTCATCACTTTATTAGGTAAAGACAATCCTTGTGTTTTGGAGATAGGTTGTGGGGATGGTCGTGACGCCAAAAGGATAGTAAGGTGTACTAAAAATTATCTGGGATTTGATATTTCATCAGGTATGGTGGAGTTAGCTGAAAAAAGAGTACCTCAAGCTAGATTTTTAGTAAGAAATTCTGAAACATATAATTTCCCCAAAAATATTGATATCATATTTGCTTTGACTTCTCTTCTTCACTCAAGTAAAGTTCAGCTTAAAAATATTTTTAATAAAGCTTATAAGTCACTTAATAGTGGGGGTATATTTTATATATCTTTAAAGTATGATAAGTATCATCGGGAAATAAAAAAAGATAATTTAGGGACAAGAGTTTTTTATTTTTATACACCTAAAGAAATTCTTGCTATAGCCGGTAAAAAATTTAAGCTTATAGAAAAAGTAGTTCATGTACAAAAAGGTAGAAAATTTTTTATTATTGTTTTACAGAAAATTAGATGAGACAAATTATTGATTTTCACCCCGTACAACTTCCCCTTCGACTAGCTCAGGGTCAGTCTACGGGGCACGTATATATTCAAAATTTATGAGACAGATTATAGATCTTCATATACATTCCAAGTACGCTCGGGCTACTTCCAAGTTTTTTGATTTGGAAGAGATGCTTAAGTGGTCAGAAATAAAAGGCGTAGATATTATATCTTGCGCTGATTTTACTCATCCGACTTGGTTCAAAACACTCAAGGAAAATTTAAAAGAAGATGAACCTGGTTCAGGTCTTTATCAGTTAAAGAGTAGTGATTCTAAAGTTAGATTTATAATTTCTACGGAGGTTTCTTGCATTTATCGACAAAATGATAAAACTAGAAGGCTTCATCTGTGTATTTTGATGCCTAATTTAGAAGCGGCCGAAAAATTTAATCACCTACTTGAGGATGCTGGAGCCAAATTGGCCAGTGATGGCCGGCCTATTTTAGGTATGAGTGCCAAGCGGGTTTTGGAGATAATGCTAGAAGCAGATTCAAGAGCAATGCTGATACCGGCTCATGCTTGGACTCCGTGGTTTGCTGTTTTTGGTTCTAAGTCGGGCTTTGATAGCTTAGTAGAATGTTTTGAAGATTTGACGCCACACATTAGAGCGATTGAAACTGGACTTTCGTCTGATCCATTGATGAATTGGCGTTTGAAGGAATTGGATAATATAACTTTGGTTTCCAATTCTGACGCGCATTCTGGCCCACAGATTGGACGAGAGGCCAATGTAATGGATTTGAAAAGTAGGACTTATGATGAGATTATTGATATTATAAACAAAAAAGACAAAGCTAGGTTTTTGTATACGATTGAATTTTATCCCGAAGAAGGCATGTATCACTGGGATGGTCATCGTGACTGTAATTTTTCTTGTAGTCCAGAACAAAGCCAAAAGTTAAAAGGTGTTTGTCCAAAATGCAGAAAGGCTCTTACAGTTGGTGTGCTTAGTCGGGTAGAAAAATTAGCCAATATTAAGGGAGAGGATATAACGAGCAATATTCATATACCTTATAAAAGCATTGTGTCTTTACCAAGTTTGATTGCTGATTATTTTGCTGTTGGTCGCAGTAGCAAAAGAGTAGAAACTCTTTTTTTGGATATTATAAAATCAGCCGGCAATGAGTTTAAAGTTTTACTTGACTTGAGTAGATCTGATCTAGAAAAAATAATGCCTGCCATTTTGGCCGAAGGCATTATCAGGATGCGTGAAAGTAAAATAAAATTGAATCCAGGATTTGATGGTCAATATGGAACAGTAGAAGTTTTTGATGAAAAGGAAAAAGAAGCTATTAAATTTAAAAATAAAAATCAAAATTCATTATTTTAAATATCTTTGTAGTAACTAAAAATCCCTATACTCCACTGGATGTAAAGGGATTTTTATTTTTTGTAAGAAAGATTATTTCTTTTTTTTGCTTGCTTTTCTTTTTGCAGGCTTCTTAGCTACTTTCTTCTTAGCTACTTTCTTTTTTGGAGCAGCCTTTTTTGCTGTTTTTTTCTTTTTCACTTTACGTCACCTCCTCTCATTATCAAATTTATTTTAATTTTAGTTTTTATTTTTTGCCTGTTTTAAAGACACCTTCGACAAACCAGCTCATAAAATTATCGCTTAAATCAGTAGCATACATTAATCCAGCTAAGATTATTAGCGTGCCTAATACTTTATACGCTAGCCTACTTCCGCCTTCAGTGCCTAGGTGTTGTTCGGCCCAGTCAATACGTCCGACATTCAAAATAAACCATTCAGTTTTCCAGACGAGAACAAAACCAATAAAGGCAATAATGATTCCAACTATTAGTCTGCCCATAAACTTTCAATCAAACTTTTAACAACTTAAATTATACCATAAAAATAAAATTATGAAAATAGTTTTTGTCAAATTTTTGTTGTTGATAAGATTTTTTTAGTTTTTCTCTGATTTTTCTGAAAAAATTAAAATATTTTTCTAAAATTTTACAAACAAAAAATAGTTTTTATGCAAAACTATTTCGTTTTATAATTAATATCTTGTGTTCTTCGATGCGCTTTGCTTACTCAAAGTTCAGGGTGAATCGAATGGTGGATGTTGAGGGACTCGAACCCCCGACCCTCTCGGTGTAAACGAGATGCTCTAACCAACTGAGCTAAACATCCCTGATTTTTTTCTTAATTAAATGTCCCTCGGTATGTTCTGGTTTACTCAGGACATATTGATCTTTTTGAAATATGGTGGACTGTACAGGAGTCGAACCTGCGACCTCCTCGGTGCAAACGAGGCGCTCTAGCCAACTGAGCTAACAGCCCTTATTTAAATGTAAGACAAAAGGCTAATCGAGTGGTGGGCGAGAGAGGACTTGAACCTCCACCCCGAAAAACCAGGACAAGGCCCTCAACCTTGCGCGTCTACCAGTTCCGCCACTCGCCCTTAGAGGGATTTTTTAGAAAATAGCTATTAGTTTAGCTTGGTTTCTTTTAGCCTTTTTTTGCTGTTTTTGAGGTAAGCTAATTTGGCTTGTTTTACTTTGGCCTGTTTTACCGGCTCGATTTTGCTGACAATTGGTGAGTGTAGAGGGAATATTTTTTCTACGCCAATACCATCAGAAACTTTTCGGACGGTAATAGTGGCTCCAGTTTCATTGCCGTGTTTTTTGGCCAAAACCATACCTTCAAAAATTTGAGTTCTTTCTTTATCTTCGCCTTTGGCATTTTTTTCTACGATTTTTTCGTGGACGCGGACAGTCATGCCAGGCTTGATTTCGGTTGTCTTTTTTTCTTCAGACATATTATTTTGTTTATTATTTATTGCTTACCTTAGGGTAATTTAAGAGATAAAAAAGGCCATTAAGGTAATAATGACTAGTCTATTCTAGTTGATTTGGGCATTTTTGTCAATGGTGCTATTTGAGCTTCTTATCTATGAAATCTATTACTTTTTGGGTAGCCTGCTCAGCATTTATACGGGTAGTATCCAGTACAAAGTCATAATGAGACTCGTCGGTGTGGTCGGTGTTATAGAATTTTGTATAACGGGCTATGTTGCTGGCTTTTCTTTCTTTAGTTTTTTCTATTAGCTCTTTTAATGAACTTACGTTAGCTTCGTTGCGCTTAGTTTTATTTTCCTCTTTTTGTAAAGACAACCATATTCTTTTGGCACCTTCTTCTGTATCTACTTTTATGAATAGTTTAATTGATTCAGGTATAAAATGATATAATACTCTGCCTTCAGCAATAACTATATTATCTTTGGCTAATTTATAAGCTTCTTGGCTGGCTTTTTTATCAACTTCAATATCAACTTGAGGATTATTTGCCATAGCTTCTTGTAGTTCTATTAAAGTCAGGCCTCTGTCTTTGGCCATTTGTCTCCACATACCGCCAGCGTAAACACGTTTGGCATTATATTTTTCTACCAAAGCTTTAGCAATAGTACTTTTGCCGCTACCCGGTGTACCAGAAATTGTAATTATTGGGTGCATTATTTTATATTATTTAAAAAGTTTTCCAATTCTCCTGGTAGTTTGGAGTTGTAGGAGCACCACTCACCGGCAAGGTTTTTGAATTTGAGATGATAGGCATGTAAAAATATTCTAGACTGTAAAACTTTTTTCTTTTTGCGTAGATCTTTGGTCTGGTAGAGGCGATCGCCAACTACTGAGTGACCGATACTGTATAGGTGGGCGCGTATTTGGTGCATGCGCCCAGTTTTTATCCGGACTTTGAGTAGAGTATAATTGACGAATTTTTTTATTACTTCATAGATAGTGAGTGCTGGTTTGCCTGATTCTTTGACGTTTTGTATTTTCATCAATCCGGTTTTTTTGTCCCGCTCTATAGGCGTGTTTATCTCACCACTATTGTTTATCATCTGTCCGTGTACTAGAGCAGTATATTCTTTTTGGATAGTTCTATCCTGAAACTGCCGTTTGAGATTGTCAAAGCTGTCTTGCGTCAGTGGTATGACCATTAGCCCTGATACTTCTTTGTCTAGGCGGTGGACAATAGCTGGACGCTTGGGATCATCACCAATTTTAGTAGCTTGAGGGAATTTTTGTACTACCCAGTCAGCCAAGGTATTTTGTTCACCTCGGTCAGTTGGATGAACTAGTAAACCATGTGGTTTATCTATGATCAAAAATTCATCATTTTGGTCAATAATTTTTGGTTCAGCAATAAAAACGGTTTCTTTATTTTCCGCTTGAGGGTTATATTTTATTTTATAACCATTTTTAAGCCAGTGATGGACCGTACTTTTGGTGCCGTTGACTGTGATTTGACCGCTCAAAATAATCTTTTTTATTTGGCTGCGGCTGACATTGGGCAGCTTGCCTAAAAGATATTTGTCTAAACGTTCTTTGTCTTTTTCTTGGTAGATAAATTCCATATGCTTAATTTAGCAGATATTGCTATAAAAATAAAGTAATAAAAGAGCCAACACTGAGGTTGGCGTTCCGATGGCAGAGAGCTCAGGCGGACTGGAGGATGCCGCCGTCGACCATGGTGATGTTGTGCCGAGAGATCTTGCCCGGCGCGCCGTGGGTCTGCAGGCAGACCAGCTGGTCGCCGTTGAGGCCCTTGGGGTGGGTGCCCACGATGTAGAACGGCCCAGGGCCGTGATCCTTGATCAGCCGCCTCCAAGCGGAGATGAGGTTTCCGTTGCAATGGACAACGGTTCGGGCCATTTCGCCGACTTCAAACATCAGAGTTTCCTCTCTATCGTTCGGGTGGAAGTTACAAGGGAAGATAGTATATATTAACAGTATTATAAAGAATTGTCAAGATGGTGAACTTAAGAGCATTTGTTTAGTACTCTATGAAAACAACCCATTTTATATAAAGAATAAAATTGGAATATAATAGAAACTATCACTATATAGATCGAGTATTGTTCTAGAAAATTAAAAGCCAGAGAGGGAAAAATACTGGCGACAATGCTAAAACCAATGGACACACCACAAACTGGAGCGCCGACTGTACACACCTGTAGAGCCGATAAGCCGATCAAAGCAGCAATAGCACCGGTGATTTTTTGTTTGGTTTTTCTATTTTCAACTACTTTGTCTTTGATACTTCGTATCAGGCAAGTCATAACCAGAGAAAAGGCTACCATAAAGATGATGGCTAGTATAAAAAACCAGCCGTAGAAAACTTTTTGTGGTATAAGAAAATAGCTTATAGCTAATATCAATAAAAAAATTATTTTACAATAATTACTTTTGAATATTTCTAGTAAGTATACTTTTTTCATAGTGTAAACATTATACTTTTAGCTTATTTATAAGTCAATTAAAAAATATTCATATAAAAAGCCCCACAATGTGGGGCTTCACGTGACAAGCCAGATAAGTAATTACATAGCCGCGCCACGGGCTTCAGCAAAGCTGAAGTTTAGGTGGTGCCCCCACCAGGACTCGAACCTGGGACCGTTTGCTTAAGAGGCAACTGCTCTACCAACTGAGCTATAAGGGCAAGATAAATAATAAATATTTTATGTAAGATTTTAAATAACTTAGCGTTATTTTACCAACTGCTTGTCTCGCCGAAGCCTTGGCGAAGGCGGAAGCTATAAGGGCAAGATAAAAATGATATTGTAAGTATTTTTAAAAAGCTATTATTACCAACCGCCACTATATTTATTTTGATTATGTTCGAGGCATTTATACCTCATCTTATCGTGGTCGTAGACCATGAGCGAGCGAAAAGCGAGTCGAATGGTGCGGTCGGAAGGATTTGAACCCTCAACCCCTTGGTCCGAAGCCAAGTGCTCTATCCAGTTGAGCTACGGCCGCTTATTGTAAAATTACTGGCTTTTTTATTTGCTAATAGGCAGATATCCAGTTGAGCTACCAGCCTCGACTGGACTCGCTTCGCGAAGTGAGTGTCGAGTCTAGGCGGGCCAGCCTCGACTAGACGCGAGTCTAGGCGGGCGGCCGCTTATTCTATTAAAAAATAGCTTTGTAAGCTATGGCAGACGATAATATAACATATAGACACAAATAAATCAAGCCTATATTTTAGCAAAAGGATCAATATAAATATTTTTCATATCTTTTTCGGCGGCCATGATTTCGGAGATCATAACGTCTTCAATAGCTGGGGCAGCCTGATTGGCCAGAGCTTCTAGAAGTATTCGGTTGTTGGTGGAGAAATCTTTACCATTGTTTTTATCACCCAGCATAATAAAGCCAATGACCTTACGGTGTATTTTTATGGGAGACACAATTAAACCCTTGCATTTGTAGGGGAGTATATCATATTCTTTGGGCCATTTATCTTTGGCCAAAATAGTTGTCGCTGGTTTTTCATTTAGTTGTGATAGTAGTGGATCGCTGTCGATATCAAAGAAGCTGTTGTCTTTTAATTTAAAACCAAAGCTTTTGTGTACCTGTATTTTTCTAGTAGCGCTGGAAAAACTCATAAAAGCTATTTTGTCGGCCGGTATTATTTGTAAAATTATTTCTATCCAAGCTTTGACCATGGAGTCAAGATCATCATAAGCACCGATTACTTTGCCAGCAGCAAACAAAGTCCAAAGTTTGTTGTTGGCATGAGTCAGTCTATATTTCAAAAGGCTGGCAATATTTTTGTAGACTTTGTTGGCTAGTTCGGGATTTTTTTTGACAACGCTAGACCAATTATAAACAGAAAGTTCTAAAGTTTTTAATTTTTGGCTAGCCACTTCAAGGTCATAACTATGGACAGAGCCTTTGTCTATCAGAGCCATTTCACCCAAGACGTCATATTGTCTAAATAGGGCGATAGTTTGGTCACCGTCAAAATTTTGTTTGATAGCTACCAGTCCATCGACGATCACAAGTGTCTTGTCTCTGATAGCACCTCTTTGGGAGATTTTGTCGCCATGGCTGTATTCTTTTTCAGTAAAAAAATCAGCCAGAAAGCTTATTTCTTTTTGACTAAGATCTTTAAATAGAGCAATTTTGTGAAGAGAAAAGTTACTCATTTAGTTTTTCATATTAGAAAGATAAGCTAGAGCAGTACTTTCTTCTATTTCATTTTGATTTAGCAGTTCTTTGATATGCTGTTCCATGGTAAACATGCCTAGCTCGGCATTGGTTTGGATGACACTTTTGATTTGAGGGATTTTGTTTTCTCTGATGATGTTGGCTACAGCCGGAGTATTGATCAATATTTCTCTGGCGGCTACTCGACCACCATCAGTTTTTGGCAAAAGTTGTTGAGAGATGACGCCGTTTAGAGAAATAGAAAGTTGTAATCTGACTTGAGATTGTTGGTGGGGTGGAAATACATCAATCACACGATCAATAGTCTGAGCGGCGTTGTGTGTGTGTAAAGTAGCCAATACCAAGTGGCCAGTCTCAGCTAGCGTGATAGTAGCAGCCATGGTCTCGAGATCTCGGACTTCGCCGACCATGATGACATTTGGATCCTGACGCAAAACGTGTTTCAAGGCATCATCAAAACTTACCATATCATTGCCGAGTTGACGCTGTTTGATGATACTTTTTTTTGACTGGTGGATATATTCAATCGGGTCTTCCAAGGTGATGATATTAGCAAAACGGGTTTCATTTACATGCTCTACCATAGCAGCCAAAGTAGTTGATTTTCCACAACCAGTCGGGCCGGTTACCAAAAGCAGGCCGCTAGTTTTGTCTATCATTTCAATTGCTACCGGTGGCAAACCCAATTCTTCCATAGTCGGTACGTCATTGGAAATCACGCGGGCCACTAGACCGACGTTATCTTTTTCCCAGTGAATGTTTACACGATAGCGGGAATAGCCTGGTATTTCGTAAGAAATATCCAGTTCTCTTTTTTCAATGAATTTTTCTCTTTGTCTTTCAGTCAAAATACTAAAAACCATTTTTTCAGCAGCATCGCGAGTGATCACTGGTAGTTTTTCCAAAATTTTTAGTTCGCCATCTATTCTCAAGACCGGTGGCCTGCCAACTACCAAATGAAGATCAGAGGCTTTTTGTTGGGTGGCTGTTTTAAATAGTTCATTAATTGTCATTTTTTTATTTTAGAGTTTTTACTGTTTATATTATAACATATTTGTCAGCAGAAGAAAAAACCCCGAACCTTTGTGGTCCGGGGTTAGTATTTTTTGTAATTATTTAGTAGTAGCTAGTTTTTTTTGGCTGATCAAATACCGAGCTCCTTCATAGACAGAAAACAGTAGGGCGGAGTAGAGTACAGTACTGATAATAGTATTTTTGAAAAAAGGAATAGCCAGAGAATAACTTAGAGCCAGACCACTTAGATCTTTGGTGTACCAGTCACCAAAAAACCAGACGGCCCAGTTGGTGGCTAGGAAAAACAATAGAGCAGAAGCCAAGGATCCGCTGGCTAAGCTGATAATATTTTTTTGTTTTTTGAGTAATTGGCCAATAACAGCGGCGAGTATTAGGCAGCTGTAGACACTAAGCATTATTTCTATTTTGTAAAAGCCAATAAAAATATCAGAAATAAACAAGGCAATCAAAGGTAAAAATAAATATTTTTTACTACTGCTATAAACGCCGGCAAACATCATCACCGATATAAGTGGTGAAAAATTTGGAGCATGGGGTATCAACCTAGCAACGAAGACAAGTAGACTGAGTGTGATTATTAAAATTATGTTTGATTTTTTCATCTTATTGTTTGTGATTACATTTCTGATAGTTTGAATGTCCATTCTACGGTGTCGTTGGCTTGAGGGTAAAAATTATCAACAGATACTAGTGGTGTCAGACCATTGCTTGTGTATTGCCAGTATTTTTGGTCCGTGCCATTTTTGTCGGCACCTATTTGAGTCACGAGTATGCCCATACTCTCGTAATTATCAAAATTAAAAGTCCAGTTTTGTGTTTTAGCTATGTCTTTGGTAATACTAAACAAATTATCTGGACTGGCGACGGAGTAGGGATATTGTAGCTGAATCTTCTCTTGATTGTCAAATGAAAAAACTAAGTTAATATAGGCTTCTTTTTCTATATTTTTTGGGCTTGGATGATCCCGAACACTTAACTGCCAGAAGTAAGCTGTAATAGTGACGATAAGCAAAAAAATAAGGTAGTTTAAGATTTTTTTCCCGCCAGATTTTTTTTTAAGTTCTTCCATTTTGATTTTTTTAATATTCAATGCCAGCTCGAGCATCTAGTCCGAGATCGGCGTAGTGTTTGATTGGTTTCATTTCTGTGACTAGATCGGCTAGGGAGATTATTTTTTCTGGGCAATAGCGACCGGTTAAAATTAACTCCAAATTAGCGGGTTTTTGTTTTACTAGGTTCAAAATATCTTCTTCGGCTAGCAGCTCGGTTTTAACAGTAGTATTTATTTCATCCAAGATAAGCAGATCAAAATCTTCTTTCATCCAAATCTCGGCTTGCTTGATAGCTTCTTTGGCCTGCTCTATATCATCAGGTAAATTATCAAAACGGAAACGCCCATCAGTCATGCGGGGCAGACCAAAAGCCAGATATTTTAAATTGGGAGTTAATTTGTCGAGAACTTCTCTTTCTGAATAATAGTCGCCACCTTTGTCAAAATAAATAATACCAACCTTAAATCCGCGACCAAGAGCACGAATAGCCAAGCCTAAGCTGGCCGTAGTTTTGCCTTTGCCATCACCAGTATAGACATGGATTTTACCTAACTTTTCATTACTCATATTTGACTTAATTTTAAGTTATGGATTAAGATAAAGCAGATTAGCACTCATCTGGAATTTTCCACTGAAAGGAGGAAAGTCGTGAGGATACTCAGGGTAGTGGGCACAATAGCACTTTTAATTCTATTCATGATTATCATTAACCATTTTTTCCCCAAAGAGTCAGCCAAGCTCGCTGACATTTTCCTCAAAATGGGATGATCTATAAGTCCTTTGACTATCATTGCTACTCCACTTCGGTGGAGTTTTTTATTTCATGTAAGTAAAGCTTCCAACAACAAAAACCAAATTAATCAGAGTAAGTCCGGCTATAAAAAGAGTGCTCCAAAACATATAGCGATTGTAGCGGTAGGTGATTTTATTACTTTCTTGAATAGCCTGATTGAGGCTTACCATATTGTCATAAAGGCGGTAGTTGAGTGTCCATTTGGCCAAATCAGCATTTGGTGTTTCATATTGGCTATAAATTATATCCAAAAGGTCAGTATCGGGGCTATTTAAAAAGTCTTTTATTTTTTTTTGTTCAAGTGAATCCATAGATATTTTGGTTAATGCTTTGATGTTATTTTACCCTATTTTCTAGCTCGGGGCAAAATTGACAGTATTTACTTTAATTGTTTAAATTAAATGGTGCTCGTACCTTAAAGGGGGTGATAATTTTGAAAATCCTCGTGTTAACGTTGTTAGTCTTGGCGGTAGTCATGGTATTATTCATTTTGGCCCTAGTAACGGTTTTCAAGCTTTTTATCAACTCTGCTGATACTTCGGCTAGTGAGCTGGAATACATGACCAAAGACGGTCGTTTTCGGGAAGAAGTATTCCCAACTTATCCCACCCAGCCTAATAAACCGAAATCGTGAGGCCTCTACAATAGTAGAGGTTTTTGTTATTGACAAAAACCTTAAAATATGCTATATTTAATAATTATAAATATGCCCTTTTAATTTGCATAGAGTTCTCGGTTTAGTGTTCACGTTGTCACCGGTCGGTCCAAAAGGACCATTTTCAAGGAGGAAAAGAGTATGAAGACCAAGCAGAGTGTCGCCTATTTGCTGGCCGCGATCGTGGTCACCATCATCATGTTCGGTTGCTCTCAGGAGCAGCCCGAACCCTTCCGCGTCCAGCTCGAGCCCTTCGAGTACAGCTTCTTGCCCGACGGTGCCAAGCCGGTCAGGTCCTACCTGTCCGAGATGCGGCAGGTGACCTTCTACTACGACGTGTCGGAACCCTTCAGGCCGGGTGTGGTCGGCGCTGAGACCAATCGTCTGGACTACATCGTCGACAAGGACGACGTCCTCGCCCTCATCTGCAAGCACGAAGTCGATTCTGAAACCGGCAAGTACAACCCTCGGCTGTACCGGGTCCTGGTCAGCGAGCCCTACATGAGCTCGCCTGACACCAACGGTGTCCCGGTCTTGGATTGGGTCGTGGTTCGTAGCTGGGCTAGTAACGGCGGTTAGTAATCGCCGCCCTTCCAGGAGGAACGTCATGAAGCGTGATCGAAACACGCTCGCCGCGATTGTTCTTGTCCTGGTGTTTGTAGCCATTCCCTTCCTGGTTCATCTGGACGTAACGGTCACGATGGACCTGCTCAACCGCTAAGTGGCTACGGCCAGCGCAGAACTCTTGCATTCCAGCCCCTGTCTACGGAGACGGGGGTTATTTATTTTCTCAAGATATATTGACAAAAAGATTTTTGAAGTCTACTTTTAAAGTAGATACTCCCCACAGTATCTGTGTTCAACTAGGAGGGTCGTCATGAGTGACGAATACAAAGGTGTTTCTGGGCGCAAGCGTCCGTCGTCGGCCAAGACCTTCGGGACGATCTTGGGCATCCTCATCTTCGCGCTTCTGGCGCTCGGCTGGCTTCTCACCCGAGCGGAAGCAACAACGATCAGCGATGCTCTGTCTCAGATCTGACCATTCCCGTCTTCGGGCGGGATTTTTATTTGGTTGACAGCCAATAATTTATATGTTAAATATAAGTGCTTATCGTTGTTTGAAACACCCTTCAAGGAGGAAGAGATGAGGCAAGAAAGCCCGTTGGTTACTGCCGCCAAAGTGTGGTGGGATTTTAGGGCTATGTGCCTGATGCACATCATACTGGTGACTTTTGGTGGATTTTTTGTCACCGAGAAGACCAGACAATTGGTCAGTATAGTTGGCCTCGTTGGCTATATGGTGGTTTATTTGGTGTTGCTTAGGGCCACCAAAAATGGAATGATTTCTATCATTATTGTTATTTTCAATGCTTTTGTTGCTCCCTTTTTTACCACCATCTTTCTCTACCCACTGCTCATGGCTATCGGGCAGAAGTTCTTTGGTATGTGACGCCGCTTGTTTGACAGGCGGTTTTTTTGTAGCAAAAAACTCCGCCCAGAGGCG
This sequence comes from Candidatus Parcubacteria bacterium, assembly GCA_003599205.1. Taxonomy (GTDB): domain Bacteria; phylum Patescibacteriota; class Patescibacteriia; order UBA1558; family GWA2-36-10; genus BM519. Next base: position 2,254 of record QZJA01000018.1, on the reverse strand, counting down.
GAGTAAAATTTATTTGATTTTGAATTCTGGCACTTTGTTTTCGGTTTCTCTTTTTTCTTTGAGTACTTCGTAGTATTGAGTGACATCGCCAGCTTGATGATTAAATACTTGGGTAGGAACAATTTCTTTCATATTTTCTATGACCCACTGTAATTGGTCTATTTGCCGAGCCTGATCGTCGGGGACATCTACCTCATAGATATAGACAGGCATTTGAGTATCAAAAGCTTCTGGATTTTCAAAAGCAATAGTTTTGTTTTCGGTATTGATGTGCGTCAATCCATCTGGGCGAGCAGCCATAGCCAGAGCATAGCCGTAGTCCGGTGTCAGATAGATACCTTCTAGCAATTCATCGGCCGGCACTTCTACACCTTCGCCAGCTTGGGCCTGTTGTTTCTTTATTAGTTGCAGACTACTATTTTTGGAGCCGTGGTATAGTTTCATAATTTTAATTTAGCTATTTTTACTTTTGAGCAAATCGCGGATTTCTCTTAGGAGCAAGACATCTTCACTGGGCTCCTTTGGTTTTTCTTCTTCTTTTTTCTTGAAGCGGTTGATTTGTCTAATGACTATAAATATTGCAAAAGCAATAATTACAAAATCAACAATAGTGTTTATAAAAGCGCCGTAGTGGAGGATGATAGCTTCATGGCCAACAGTTGCCTTTTTGAGAGTGACCGCTAGACTGGAAAAATCTACTCCACCAGTAAGGACACTAATTGGTGGCATGATGATATCAGTGACAAAAGAGCTGACTATTTTGCCAAAGGCACCGCCAATGACTACACCGACTGCCATGTCCATGACATTGCCCCGCATGGCGAATTTTTTGAATTCTTGAAACATAATTTTATTTGTAGTTAGTTTTTAATTTATTTTCTTTGACAAATCTTTCAATAGCCAATTGTATCAGCCTATCAATGAGCTCAGTATAGGATATTCCGCTCAGTTCCCATAGTTTGGGATACATACTTATTTTGGTAAAGCCGGGGATGGTGTTTATTTCATTTATGATTATATCATTGTTTTTTTTGAGGAAAAAGTCGACTCGAGCCAAGCCTTCACAGTTGAGAGTTTTGAAAGTTTCAATTGCTAAGGTTTGTATTTTTTGGGTTATTTTCTGAGGGAGCTTGGCAGGAATATCTAGCTTAGCGCCATTTGCATTTATATATTTAGCCTCATAGGAATAGAATTCGTCATTGGCTATAACTTCGCCCGGCAAAGAAGCTATTACTTTATCATTTCCCAAGACGGAACATTCTATTTCTCGGCCAACAATGTATTCTTCAAATATTATTTTATTGTCATAGCTAAAGGCATTTTTTATCGCTGGTAGATATTGAGATTCTTGCTTTACTTTGCTGATGCCGATAGAAGATCCGGCATTGGCCGGTTTGATAAAAATAATTTTCCCTAATTTGTTTTTTATTTTTGTGTAAGCTGGTATTTTTTCGTTACTTTTTAAACTGACGAATTTTCCTATAGGTAGGCTGGCTTCTTTAAGTAGCCTTTTCATGACATCCTTGTCCATGCCGATTGCTGATCCCAAAACACCAGCGCCGACAAAAGGTATATCGGCTAGTTTGAGCAGTCCTTGGACAGTACCATCTTCACCAAAAGTGCCATGTAAAATTGGAAAAATAACATCAATTTTTTGGGCATTGATTTTTTTGTTCAAATCAGATAGTTGGCCTTGGCTTTGTGGAGCTAGTGCTACTTGTTGGCCAGCGGTGTTGAGTTTTATCAACTTAGGATTGTCGGAGTTTAACAAAAAATTGGCTTGATCACTCAGTAACCAATGGCCAGATTTATCTATACCGATTAAAATTGGATTGTATTTTTTTCTATCAATAGCTTCCAAGACATTTTTGGCTGATTGCAAAGAAACTTCATGCTCAGCTGAGCGCCCGCCAAATAGTATGCCTACATTTATTTTCCTTTTACTCATAAAAGTATTTTAAAATATCTTGAACAAAAGAGTAATTATTTATTGATAGAATATTCAGTCAAAACAAATATTGCCCAGAATATCAAGAGGATTAGACTTTCTTTTTTGGAAACAGTTTTACCAGTCTTCATAAAGTAAGAAAGCATAAAGGCCGCCAAGAGCATAAATACTCCAGTAACATAAATTATTCTCTGGGGGAAAAAGAAAGGATTCATCAGGGCAATAATTCCCACCAAAACTGTGGCATCAGCTAGTACCGTTCCTAGGATATCGCCGATAGCCAGCGAATCGTCATCTTTTTTCAGT
>QZJA01000030.1 GCA_003599205.1 Candidatus Parcubacteria bacterium | reverse complement strand
TCCAAATGATGGCGTTGTTTATTTTTATGATAATAATGGCACACCATATTATGATAGTTTACTCATGCAAAGAGCTTTACCTCAGAATTGTAATGAAATTTTAGCAAATGCATTGACTATTAATAATATAGAAACAGCTAGTATAAACCAAATAATTACTAATCCAGAGTTTGCTCTGGCTGGCTTTGCTCGTAATGGTCATTCATTAGGAATGCTGGATTTAAATAATAATGCATTTAGCTCTTCTTACAATGAAGATCCTCCATTTGTTATGAATGATCCAATGGCACTGATGCTTGGCCATTCTAATGAAGGAATAGCTAATTTCCCTTATAGTAGAATTAGTTTAGGAGGAGGGGGACAAAATTATACTTTATGTGTACCGCCAACTCAAGTTCCGGGTATGGATGTTTATCCAAATGATTATACTGTTTATTTCTATGACAAATATGGCGCACCATATTATGATAGTTTATTGTTAAATAAAGCTATTTGTCCGCCAGTCAAGCCAGTCGATGAAGTACCTCAAGAGGCCTTGCCGGAATAATTAGTATAACTTTTGTTATGGATCTCAATTATCCATTAGTTTTGTCAGCATTATTAATTGTTTTTTCTTATCTTTATTTGATTAAAAATAGAGGTGGTTCTTCTGGTAAAAGTAGTGTTTCTTCACCGATGTTTGTTTCTAATTTTTCTACAGATCTGACAGCAGCTGCCAGAGAGGGCAAGCTTGATCCAGTAGTAGGTAGGGATAAAGAAATTAGAAAAGTAATTCAGGTTTTGTCTCGTCGGAGGAAGAACAACATAATACTTTTTGGCAAAGCCGGCATTGGTAAGACTGCTATTGCTGAGGGCTTGGCTATAGCTATTGCCGATAAAAAAGTGCCTCAGAATTTATTGGACAAAATAATTTTGAAAATTGATATATCTTCAGTTTTGGCCGGTACGAAATATCGTGGTGATTTTGAAAAAAGGTTCAAGGAGCTGATCGACAATATTATTGCCATGGACAAGAAGATAATTGTTTTTATGGATGAGATTCATACTATTGTTCAGGCTGGTGGCACCGAAGGAGCTGTCGATGCCGATGATATCATCAAATCACCTTTGGCCAGAGGAGAGTTACAGATGATAGGAACTACTACTATTGATGAGTATAGAAAATTTATTGAGCCGGACAAGACCCTGACTAGGAGGTTTGAAGGTTATTTGATACAAGAGCCGGACAAAGAAACAACAATTGCTATGTTGGAAGCTCTAAAAAAAGGCTACGAAGAATATCATAGAGTGAAAATAAGTAGTGGTATTGTAAGAAAGATAGTCAATGAAACAGCGAGAATAAAAGACAGAGCATTTCCCGATAAAGCTATAGATATATTAGATGAGGTATCGGCTCAGGTAAGATTAAATAATGTTGATTCACTTAAAATTATAGAAGTCAAAGATAAAGATTTAAAAGAGGTTATTAAGGAATACCATAATTATAACTAAAAATTAAAAACAACCGCTTAGGTGGTTGTTTTTTTGTATTATATTATTATAAAGGTGGTGGCATATTTCCACCGCCAGTGCAGGACCATCCAGGATAACCGCGGCCATTACAGTCATTTCTTTGGTCCTCAGTTTCTAGTCTATATACTATATAATAATATTCCTCATACGGAGGTACTGGAGTGGAGTCCAAACGGGTGTATATATAAGCGTAGGTTTTTGAAGTATCAGGATCGGTTGTATTGATTGGATCAACGGGCAATGGTTGGTCTATTTGATCAGTAAGATCAGGTATCCAAGCAGTTATGGGGGTAGCGGTTATAGATGTACATAAGCAAATAGCCGGCAAATGATGACATTCATCAGCGTTGGGGTATTCACCATTGGTATAGTAATAAATTTCTAAGGCTTTTTTGAGCTGCCCGATGTCCGATAAACGCCTAGCGTCTCGGGCTTTAGCTCGGGCTTGGTTTAGATTGACCACGGCCAAAGTAGACACAATGGCAATAATAGCGATTACTACTAAGAGCTCTATCAAGGTGAACCCAGACTTATATTGTGAGCTTATCCTATTCATAGACTATTATATTATAGCATATTTTGGTTTATTATATATTATTTTTTTGCTATAATGTAGGCATGCTGAAAATATATTTTAATAGTGCTAATAGAAGTCGGCTTGGCAAAATAAAAAATGTTCGCGAGGGTGCGTGGATAAATATAAGCGAAGCCGAGCATGGTGATTTGGAGCGTATAGCGGATCTAACAGATTTGGATCTTTTGGATTTGCAAGACGCACTTGATATGCAAGAGTTGCCTCGTATAGAGAGGCATAAAAAAAGTGTAATGTTATTTGTCAGGTCGCCTTTGGAGAGGAATGGTAATAATGACTTTATTCATACAGCTTCTTTGACTATTATTATTACGGATAAATATTTTATTACTATTTCCGCCGGTAGAAATAGTATTGTTAGGGAAATACAAAAAAATAGCTTATCGGTAGATACTTCTCAGAGAGGAAAACTTTTGGTTCATCTTTTGTTGAAAATATCGCAGAGTTTCACTCACAAAGTGAAAGAAATCAGTTATGAAGTTTTGTCCAAGAAAAAAGACATTGAAAAAATAAAGACCGACGATATCAGCGAGTTGATAAAATACGAAGATATTTTGAACCAATATATCTCTGGACTGGTACCAATGAGAAATATTTTTGAGACTTTAGTCAAAGGCACTTATTTTCAGTTCTACCAAGAAGATCAGGATTTATTTGATGATATGGTTATCAGTATTCGTCAGTCAGTAGATATTTGTGAAGTTACCCTCAAAAGTATCAAGAGTTTGAGAGAATCATACCAAATAGTTTTTACCAATCGTTTGAACAAGGTAATTCAGTTTTTGACAGCTTTTACCATCGTGATGACAGTACCCACTATCATTGGTAGTTTTTATGGCATGAATGTACGGCTACCTCTGGCTGATAGCCATTATGCTTTTGAATATGTGATATTGTTTTCCTTATTGGGAATATTTATGCTTTCATTTTTCTTTTATAAGAAAAAATGGCTTTAGGGTTAGCTTAAGGTAGAATAGGATTATTTATAAACGCAACTCACTTGCGTTTATTTTTTATGTATGTTACGATATTTTTATGTACGAAGAAATATTGAGGCAAGCTGGCTATAAGTTGACTAAAGCCAGAGAAACTATTATATCTTTTTTAAAAAAACAGGATCACCCAGTTTCTGCTAATTATATCTATGATAAAATAAAAAAGGATTCGGACAAAGTGACGGTGTATAGGATTTTAGAAGTTTTTGAAAAAGTTGGTATAGTCTACAGAGAACAGGGGATACACGAGTCTTTGTATTACATTTCTCAAAAAGAACACCACCATATAATTTGTCAGAAGTGCGGTCATGTGGAGTGCATACCTTGTGACCATGTTTTCCCTAAAGTGAAAAATTTTACTAACATAAGACATCAGCTTAGCTTAAGTGGTTTATGTGGTAGATGTAGCAGATAATTAATTTTAAAAAAATGTTATTATCAATAATTTTGGCAACAGTCTTGGTCAGCTTGATTTCTCTTACGGGGATATTAATTATTTTTAAAAAGAAAAACAAACACAGCTTTCTTAAAGCCTTAATCAGTATAGCGGCCGGTGCTCTTTTGACGGTTGCTCTTTTGGATTTATTGCCAGAGGCAATAGAAGAAAGTAGTTTTGATGTTCATATTATATTTAAGACCGTCTTGATTAGTATAGTTTTTTTCTTTTTATTGGAGAGAGTTTTTCATTGGCATCATTGTCATTGTGAAGAGCATGGTAAACCAAATCTTCAAAACAAAAGAAATTTGGCCATGGTTAATCTGATTGGTGATGGCATCCATAACTTTGTTGACGGTGCTTTAATTGCCTCAGCATTTTTATTGGATTTCAATGCTGGCATGGTGGTTACCTTAGCAGTTATACTTCATGAAATACCTCAGGAGATAACGGATTTTGGAGTTTTACTTTATGCTGGCTTATCAAAAACTAAAGCCATATTATACAATCTTCTGACAGCTTCAATAGCAGTGTTGGGAGCCTTGGCGTTTTATTATTTTGGTCAAAGTGTAGAGAATTTGTTGCCATTAGCTATTGCTTTTGCGGCGGGAAATTTTATTTATTTAGCAACCGCTGATTTGATACCAGAATTACATCATGAAGAAAATCCTCAAAAAATACTTAGTCATTCAGTTTGGCTAGTAGTAGGTGTGTTGTTTATGTATTTTGTCGGACAAATTTTGCCTCATGGGCATTAATAATATGATAGCTAAAACAATAGTAGTTAATGATAAAATGCAAAAAAATTATCGTTATCGGCTGACAGAGTCAAGCGGTAAGAATTTTGATCCTCAATTTAGACCAGATCTCAGCCCTCAAGAAATGCTTCAAATGGGGATTTTTTGCGGACGTTATATGCGTGATTGTCAAAAAGAATTCCCGCTTACTTGGTTTAAAAAAGCAAAATTTGCTAAAGAGAAAAAGAACTGCCAGTTAAATTTTTATAAAGTTAATGCCAGTATGCCTTTGTCATATTGGCAGGAAAAAGATTGGATTTATCCCGATGATCCGCGCGGTTGGTTTCAGTGGTATTGTCGGTATTATATGGGTCGAAGAATCCTTGGTGAAGATGATCGCCAGATAAAAAGATGGAAAGCAATGAAACGTCATCTTGGTCAGATTAAGAAGAATTGTAACAAAGGTGATCTCAAATGCCGGCGTCGACAAAGACAAGCATTGCTTCATTGGGCTTATGATACTCGTAAAATTTGATTAAAATAAAAAACCTCATCCTAAAGATGAGGTTTATGGTTTATCTGACGCTCTTCTTACGCCAGATCAGGCAGGCTCCGAAGACGGGCACTGCCAAAAGGAACAAGGGATTGCTGGTACCGACCGCAAAGGCGGGGCCGATACCAGTCGCGATTCCCAGACCGGTCGCGAGCCGATCCTTCTTGAGCACCAGGTGGCCCAAGAGGGCTCCCAGCACACAGCAGATCAGCAGGACGGGGGTGTTAGGCATGTAAGTTCACCTCCCTTTGAGGCAAGAGAGTGGCACTCGCTGCTGTCTTGCCTAGCCCTGTTAGGCGAACTAGTCGCCGAACAGGAGGTCATCGGCTCCGTGGCTGCAGAGACCACCGACCACGCCAGAAGCGATCGGGCCGCCGCCGGAAGCCAGCGAACCGGCACCGCCATCGACGATGACCGCCACAGCAAAGCGCAGCACGTTGCGCCAGCTCTTGTCCTGGGGGACATAGGGGTTCTCGTAGATGGGCTTCTGGTTGTCGCGGTAGCTACCCCAGAATTCGGCCGAAGACAGGCCGACATCCAGGAGCTGTCCGAGGGTCGAGTTGTAGTCCGGAGTGTCGTAGAGCTGACAGTGCCGCTCGTAGACCTTCCGGGCGTTCTTGACCTCAGCTTCGGTGGAGAAACGGTCCCACCACACCTGCTCTTCGGTAGTGAGCAGGTTGGCGACCAGCTGGACAGGGTCCTGCTGGGCCATCTGGCGACCACGTTCCACTTCGGACAGGATATCCTCGGGAGACATGCGCTCGACGCCGTAGCGGTCGCTGATCTTGTTGACCGCAGCGATGACGACCATGTCCTTGTCCAGCCGATCGAGGCTACCCTTGGCCGCCTTGGCCAGGGTCAGATCGGCGTAGATCTGGTCGAGCACCTCGGTGTGGACCCGGCCGATCGTGACCTCGGCGTTGTTGTCGGTGTTGGGGATGGTGATCTGGTCGGACTGCTCGCAGCCGACGAGGATCAACCCCAGGAAGAGAGCCGTCAGGCTCAGGCTGATGAAAGTGAAGCGCTTCATTTCTTCTTGCCTCCTTGTGGCAAGTTGTGAGTGGATCAAAACCAGGATTACACAGCTTAGGGCTTAGTTTCATCACCTCCTTTGTCTGGTGACTTGCCTCAACAAAAAACGTCCCAATCAATGAGACGTTTTTTGCAACTTGTATCAAAAAAACAATGCCGGTTACGCTAATGACTCCCTGCAACTAAAGCGTCCAAATACAAGTTGCAGTTCAAGGTCTCATTGAGTGATTTATTAGTGGTAGAAAGAGCTTAGATTTACAAAAAAACACCTTATTTTTAGGCGTTTCCGGTATTTTAAGCAAATTATTTATGATTTTGTGCTCAATGCCGGTTACGCTAATGACTCCCTGCAACTAAAGCGTCCAAATACAAGTTGCAGTTCATAGTCTCATTGATATTTGATTGTAATGATTAGTTATCCTATCATAGATATTGAAATCTGTCAAGAGTCGGTCTTAGTTAACGGAAAATGTGGAATAATAAAAATCCCTCAAAAGAGGGATTTTTATTATTGGTTTAAAGCCGCTAGGAAGAGATCTTCATCAGGCTTATGTGGTAGATGCCAGATATTATTGATGTAGTTTATTTTTATAAAACCATCTCGGTCTATCACTAGTTTAGTGACAGAGGATTGATAAATTTCCATAGAGAGAAAGCCGATAACATCGGTATTTAAAATACTAGTTACCATAGAACGTATAATATTGCCGTGGCAAAATAGACCGACTCGTTTGCCTTTATTTTTTTTGTAGATGTCAGCCAATAGGCGGCGGCTACTAATATGTTCCTGGTTTAATTTTTTCTCTATTTGTTTATATTGGCGTATTTTTTTGACTCTAGTTTTTTCCGACATGTTAAAATATTTGACTTTATACCAGTCTGTCCAATCAACTTCATTGAGTCTTTTATCAATATAGATTTTTTTCTTGTGTTTTTTAGCAAAGTCCTCGGCTGTTTCTTTGGAGCGGGTAAACTCACTGGCATATATCTTTTCCAGCTTTATCTGCTCCAATTTTTTGTTGAGAAATTTTCTCTGTTTTCTGCCGATTTCAGATAAAGGCATTTTTTCATCACCCAAAGCATCTTTTAGTTGGTAGTCAGGGTGGCAATGTCTTATCAAGTATATTCTGGTGTAAGGGCCATTGATCTGAGGCAAACTCTTGGCATAGGGTGTTTGCAGGTGTACATTGACAAAAGGTGTTTTTAATTTTACGTCCATGATTTGGAATTTTACTGTTTATATAGTACTATTTTAGTAGTTTTTGTGATAAAAATCAATGCTCTTTTTGAAAGAAAATTACTTAAAATGCGTATTTATTTAGGGTAAAGCCCAATTATGGCTTATTTAAAAAATCTGGAAAATTTGTCTGATGAAGAAATAGTGAAGCTGACCTTGGCAAACCAAGAAAATTTTAGCTACCTAATAAATAGGTATGAATTTAAGCTGAGTCGTTATATTAAGAGAATATCTGGTTTAAATAATGAAGATATAGAGGATTTATTGCAAGATATTTTTATTAAGGCTTATCAGAATTTAAATAATTTTGATCAGAAACTAAAATTTTCTTCTTGGATTTATCGTATTGCTCATAACGAGGTTATCAGCCAATGGCGTAAGCGCAAAGCTCGGCCGGAAAATGTTTATTGGGAGGTGGACAATATTCTAGATAATATTGTGGCTGATTTTGATATCAGTCGGGAAATTGACCGTAATTTTTTGAAGAAAAATTTGGAGAATATTTTAGAGCAAATTGATATAAAATATAGAGAGGTTTTGGTCTTGAAATTTATTGAGGAAAAGAATTATCAAGAAATTTCTGACATTTTAAAAAAACCCATGGGCACAGTCGCTACTTTGATCAATCGAGCCAAAAAGCAGTTTAAGCAAAAATTACAAGAAGCAAACATTAATTTATAAATATAGTATATGGTGGAGAAAAATATCAGCCAAGAGGTGCTGGAAAAAATAAAAGGAAGCAAACCAAAACCAAAGTGGGAGTTTTTGCTTAAGGATTATTTGATCTGGTTTTTAGGCTTTATTTCCCTAGCCTTAGGTGCTTTGTCTTTTTCTACGATATTGTATATGTTTTTCCATAATGATTGGGATGTGTATGTCCATATAAATAATAATATATTTACTTTTATATTTTTGACTTTACCTTATTTTTGGTTGATATTTTTGGCGTTATTTATTTCCGTAGCACAATATAATATTCGTCATACCAAAGAAGGTTATAAATTTGAGTTACATAAGATAGTCATAGCTAGTATAGCAATTAGTATAATTTTGGGTTCGCTACTTTATAATATAGGTGTAGGTCAAGCTATTGATAATGTAATTGCTACTAGAGTTCCTTTTTATCACAAATTTATCAATCAGCGTCGGCAGATTTGGCTACAAACTGATAAGGGTTTACTAGCTGGCGTTGTGGTGGCCCAAGATGGTGACAATTTTATAATAAAATCAATAGACGGTAGAGATTGGTTAGTTCTGACTGAGAATGCCAGAATGCCATTTAAACCTCAAGATGGTGAGCCAGTCAGATGTATTGGTGAGACGCTGGGTGATGGTATATTTGGCGCCAAAGAAATATTGCCAATGCCAAATACTCCCTGGATGAAAGCACCACCGATGTTTGAAAGAAAAGTTAAAGGTATACGTATTATTAGATAGAAAGCAGTTCGTTTTTAGCTGACTCTTGGCTCGAGAGCTCAGGCTGATAGTTGGGCGGACGTTCGGCTTCTATTAATAATTAACCAGACAATCAATGAAGAAAAGTAAAATGTATTTGTTGGCCTCTTTTTTGGGCTTAATCGTAACTACTTTAGTGGTTTCCAATATAGCTTCTGCTGCTCAAGGAGAACCCACAGGACCAAATTTTGACCCTGTTAGGCATGAAGCTGTTCAAACTGCTTTAGAAAATAACGATTATCAAGCTTGGAAAGAAGCAATGAATAGCCAGCCACGTATCACTGATTATGTTACTGAAGATAATTTTGATAAATTTGTAGAGATGCATAATTTGATGCTAGCTGGAGATCGCGAAGCCGCTGAGCAAATTCGAGCAGAGCTTGGTTTGCCAGGGCAAGGCAAAGGTATGATGGGTGGTTTTAAACGAGGTTTTGGTATGGGTTTTAAAGCCGGACATGATTGTCCTTTTGCCGAAGAGCAATAAAAAGTAAAGTGGTTTATAACAAAAAACGCTTCCTGACACGAGGAGCGTTTTTTGTGTTTATCTGTTTCTAAATTTTTCTCTAAGTTTTGATATTCTATCGTCTTCATTCCAGCGATTTTTGTGTTGACCACTGCGTATGGATTCTCTGATACGTTGTTGCCGGAGCATTCTATCTACTCTTTGTTTCTCTTTGTCATTTTTAGTAACGTCTGTTTGTGATTCATTATTTATTCTTTCGGCTTTTTCTCTCAATTCAGCAATAAAATCGCGAGTACTGTGCTCCTCTTCAAAGAGTGGGTCGTCATTGGACTCGTTAGCCTCTATATTTTTGCGTTGTGGCATGATTAGGCCTCCCATATTTTTATTTTACTCAAAACAAATAGACTGGTCAACTGAATTGTAGTATTATAAAAGCAGGGTTATTAAATAAAAAATATATGGCTAAAAAAATTAAAACTAATAAAAAGGCTAAGATTAGAAAAATACCAGCCAAAACTATAAAATATTTAGAGGATGCAGGGGTAAAACATGAGTTGTTGGAGCATCGGACAGTTTATACAGCTATTGATGCGGCTATTACCATGAAGAAAAAATTTGATGAAGTAGCTAAGTCACTTTTGGTCAAAGCAGACAAGGATTATTATGTGGTTCTTTTGCCAGCGGATCATAATTTGGATATGGAGAAATTGAAAAAAGCTCTTGTTAAGGTACGGGCAAAGGAAATAAAAGTAGTCAAAATACCAGGAGAAAAAATAGCTAGAGAAGTATTGAAAATAAAAGATGATGCTATGGCAGCTTTTGGTAACTTGTATAAGTTGCCGGTTATTATGGAAAATAAATTGGAAAAGGCAAAAAAACTTATTTTATCTTCAGGGTCTTATAATCATTCTATAGAAATGGCAGTCAAGGATTTTATGGTGCTGGAAAAAGCTCTTATCGGCTCTTTTGGTGTTAAGAAAAAAATAAAAACTCCTCGCAAAACTTCTCCTAAAGCTAAAACCGTTAGAAAGAAAATTACCAAGAAAAAAGTAGTCAGAAAAAGAAAATAATTAACAAAAATTTTATGTCAGATAAAACAATTAAACAATTATTTGATTTTAGCAATAAAGTGGTAGTAGTCACCGGTGGTTCTATGGGTATAGGCTATGGTATAGTGAAACGTTTTGTTGAGGCCGGCGCTCAGGTAATAATTGCCGATCTTGAAGAGCCGCATGAAAAAATTCAAGCAACTTTTGTCAAGACAGATGTCAGTCAAGAGAAAGATGTAGAAAATTTGTTTTCAGTTATAAAAAAAGATTTTGGTCGTTTGGATGTTTTTATCAATAATGCGGGGATATTCCCTTCAGCTACTGTAGCCGATATGACTTTGGAGCTTTGGGAGAAAGTGCAGGCAGTTAATTTAAGGGGGGTATTTTTGTGTTGCAAAGGAGCAGCTCAACTGATGAAACAAAATCAGGGTGGATCAATTATAAATGTAGCTTCTATAGATGCTCTTCACCCTAGCCAACTTGGTTTAGCTGCTTACGATGCTTCCAAACATGGTGTTTGGGGTTTTAGCAAAAATTTTGCTTTAGAAGCCATCAAAGATAATATTAGAGTTAATGCTATTGCTCCTGGTGGTATTAGGACCGAGGGTGTAGAGAAGATGACCGGAGGAGCAGTCAAAGCGGGTGCGGTAAATGATGAGACCATGAAGCAATTTACTGCCAAAATTCCTTTGGGCAGATTTGGTCAGCCAGATGAAATGGCTACTGTGGCTTTATTTTTAGCTAGTGAAGCATCATCATATATAGTTGGTGAAATTATTGTGGCTGATGGAGGATACTTGCTCGCCTAAAATTTTTTAAAATAAAAAATAAGAACTTTTGCTTTTTAGCTATGCTTTTGGCAAAAGGGTATTTTTAAATTAATAATTAATAAAAACATATGAGAAATATATATATTGCTATATTTGTTGTCCTTGTTGTCGCTTTGTTAGGCTATGGCATCATGAGATCAAATACAAGCAAGGACAATGAATTAAATACGGTCAAAAATGGAGAGAATAATATTGTGCAAGACGAAAATACTAATAATTCCGTAAAATCGGGCGAATATATAAATTATGATCCAACACTGTTGGCTCGGGCTGACAACGGGAGAGTGGTATTATTTTTTCATGCTTCTTGGTGTCCAACCTGTAAGGTTTTGGATACGGCCCTAAATGCATCATTAACAGATATACCAGAAGGTTTGACTATTTTGAAGGTCGATTATGATAATTCTACTGAGCTGAAGAAAAAATATGGTATTGCTTACCAGCATACTTTAGTCCAAGTTGATAGTCAGGGTAATGAGTTGGCCAAATGGAGTGGGGGTAGTGATTTAAATTCTATTGTTAGTCGCCTTAAATAAAAATTAAAAATTATAATCATGTTGTTGTTACTTATAATGGGCTTTTTGGCAGGAGTGGCTACAGTTCTTTCACCTTGTATTTTGCCAATTTTACCTATCATGTTATCAGGAGCTGTCGGCGGTCGTAGTCGGCCCTACGGCATATTAGTAGGTTTTGTCTTTAGCTTTGCTTTGTTTACGGTCTTTGCTACTTGGTTGGTTAAATCAATAGGTCTAGACATAAATTTACTTCGTTATATATCAGCTGCTGTATTGGCTTTGTTGGGCATTACTTTGCTTTTGCCGGAATTACAAAACAAAATTAATAGCTTGATAAAATTGCCCCAGGTAAGCTCTCAGTCAAAAAAAGGATTTATTGGTGGTTTGCTTATCGGTGCGACTCTTGGTCTAGTCTGGGCACCTTGTGCTGGTCCTATTTTGGCAGCGGTCATTACTTTGGCCGCTACTGCCAAAGCAAGCTGGGATTCATTTTTGGTGGTTTTATCTTATGCTTTTGGTACCGGCATTATTATGCTGATAATTATTTTGGCTAGTCGACAATTGATTGAAAAAATAAAAGGTATCTACCAGCACTTAGATAAGATTCATAGAGTCTTTGGGGTGTTGATTATGCTAGCAGCTTTGGGCATTGCCACCGGTTATGATAGAAAAATTCAAACTTATATTGTAGAAGCAACTCCAGCTGGCTGGACTTCATTTTTGCAGAGCTTTGAAGGAAATAATAAAGTTTTGGAGGCTATTGATAAATTAACTAGTAGAGACACAACTATGGGCTTAAATATAAAAGAAAAAACATTGGCACCTGAGCTTACAGATATTACCGCCTGGCTCAACTCAGAAGAACTCCAGCTGGCTGATTTGAGAGGTAAGGTAGTTTTGTTGGATTTTTGGACCTATGCTTGTATCAATTGTATTCGTACTTTGCCTCATCTTAAAGAGTGGCATGAGAAATACAAAGATGACGGCCTAGTTATAATAGGTGTGCATTCTCCTGAGTTTGCTTTTGAAAAAGATCTAAACAATGTCAAACAGGCAGTTAGCGAATACGGTCTTGAATATCCAGTTGCCTTGGATAATGATTTTGCTACTTGGCAAGCTTATAACAATCGTTATTGGCCGGCCAAATATTTTATTGATCGTGATGGCTATTTGCGTAATTACCATTTTGGTGAAGGCGGGTATGAAGAGAGCGAGCAAATCATTCAGGAGCTTTTGGCAGAAACCGGCATTAAACCCAGTGAGGAAATAACTAAAATTGAAGATGGCAGTTTTGATCCCAGACAAAGTCCGGAAACATATTTAGGCTACTGGCGTTTGGATAATTTTAAAAATGAAAGAGATATTGTAAAAGATCAGGCGCACAATTATCAACTAGCGGCCGATTTAAATAGCAATGAGTGGACTATAGGTGGTAATTGGCAGATGGAATATCAAACCTTGAAGTCAGTAGATGATTCGGTTAAGCTTAAGTTGAAGTTTAGAGCTCGTAATGTATTTTTGGTTATGGGTTCAAATCAAAAAGCTAAAGTAGTGGTTTCTCTAGATGGTCGTGAACTCAAAGAAAATGAACGTGGAGGCGATGTCGCTCCAGATAGTACATTGGAAGTTTCAGAGTATCGTCTTTATCGTTTGGTTGAAGTAGACGATTTTGTAGAGGATGGTGTTTTGGAGTTTACTTTTCCCGCTGGTGTTGAATTGTACGCTTTTACCTTTGGCTCTTAGATTATTATAGTAAGTATAAAATAAAAATCTTCTGTGTTTGTCAGAGGATTTTTATTTTATAGCAAAAAATGTTATAATTTAATCAATCTTATCATAAATAAAACTTTACAAATGTCTAGAAAAAAACTTATTGCCGTCAGAGGAATGACGCGGATAAAGCTTATAGACTCAATGAATAATCTAGTTGGTTCGTGGATATTTTTAGTGTTGCATGTTATCTGGTTTTGGATTTGGTTAGCTGGAGATTTTGACATAAATATGCTGACGATGATTGTTTCTTTGGAGGCGATTATTTTGATGATTTTGCTTTTGATGGCTCAAAATAAGCTAAGTTTGAGAGACAACGCCAGAGATGAGGCTGATTTTCAGGCTGATCTTGGGTCTTTGGAAGCCAGCGAAAATATTTTGAAAGAGATCAAACAGTTAAAAAAAGAAATAAGAGATTTAAAAGATAAAAAATAGCTACCTATGGCTTCACAAGTTCCAGTTTCTCAAGAAGAATTAAAAAATATTCTCTTTAAGAATAACCTAGTCAAACAGGCAGATTGGGATGACGCAATTGAAAATGCTCATCGCCGCCGCCGCGGAGTAGAAGAGGTGTTAATAGAAAGAGGATTTTTTGATATTAGCTATCTATATGAATTAATCGGCGATTATTTAAAAATACCTTATGTTAATTTGCGTAAACGTAAATTAGAGCCAGTTGTCTTGGCTGAGCTTGACGAAAGGACTGTTCATCAGGCTAAGGCTGTTCCTTTTGCTGTAGAAAAAAATGTGCTTAAAGTTGCTTTTGTTGATCCTAAAAACAAGGAGATGATTGATCTAGTAAAGAAAGTCAGCAAAAAAAAGATAGAGGTCAACATGACCAGTTATAAAAATTTTTTGTATGCCGCTAGGTTGTATCAGCGTGATATAAAAGAAGAATTAAATAGGATTTTAGCAGACAAAATAGTCAAAGTTGACGGACGTCCATCTGAGGTGGATGTGCCAGTTACCAAGATAGTAGATATTATTTTGGAATCTGCTATGTTTGAGCAAGCTTCCGATATACATATTGAAGCTCTACCTGACGCTGTAGTGGTGCGTTATAGAGTTGATGGTGATTTGGAAGATAAAGTAGAGTTGCCAGCATCAGTCCATGATGCGATTGTGGCTCGTATTAAAATTTTGGCTAATTTACGCATTGACGAACATCGTGTTCCTCAAGATGGTCGTTTTTCCTTCAAACTGGAAGATGAAGAAGAGTCAGTCAGAGTTTCAATTATACCAGCATTTAATGGGGAAAAGGTAGTAATGCGTCTTATGACCGATGAAGCACAGCATTTGACCCTAGAGGAGTTGGGTTTTTCGGAGCACAATATAAAAATAATGAATCGCCAACTGAAGAAACCATTTGGTATGATACTAGTGGTTGGTCCGACTGGCTCTGGCAAAACTACTACTCTATATTCAGTACTTAGTATGTTGAATACCGAAGAAGTGAATATTTCTACTATTGAAGATCCGATTGAATATGGCATTAATCGGGTCAATCAAACGCAAGTAAATTTAAAGGCTGGTTATACTTTTGCCGGAGGTTTAAGAGCACTGCTTCGTCAAGATCCTGATATTATTATGATTGGTGAGATTCGTGACAATGAAACAGCTCAGATTTCGGTTCGAGCGGGTTTGACAGGACATTTGGTTTTATCAACTTTGCATACCAATGATGCCTCTGGAGCTCCACCACGCCTTTTGGATATGGAAGTAGAGCCATTTTTGGTGTCTTCCACGCTTAATGTGGTTATTGCCCAGCGTCTGGTGAGAAAGATTTGCCTCAATTGTATTGAGAGTTTTCATTTAAATAAAGATCAGATAAAGAGTTTAAGTCGTGAATTTGATCTAGATAGTATGCTTAAACGTTTTAAAGAGCTCAAAATAGTTGAAGATAAATTTAAGTCATTTTCTGAATTAACATTCTATCACGGTAAAGGCTGTGATCGTTGTAATGGCTCTGGTTATAGTAAACGTATGGCTGTCATGGAGGTCATGGAAAATACTGAAGGTATCAGGGACATGATTATCAAAAATGCCCCTTCCAATGAAATTCATGATCAGGCAATGGCCGATGGGATGATAACTATTTTTGAAGATGGTTTACAGAAAGTGCTTTTGGGTATTACTACTATCGAAGAGGTACTTAGAATAAAGCGTGAATAAAAGATTTATGGAATATTTAGATTCAAAACATAGAAAGATAGGAGAAATGACGGAAGAGCAGTTAAAACAAATAACTGCTAAAGCCAGACAAACTCAGGAGACAAAACCAGAGTCTTTTAAGCTTTATCATTCTCCCAATAAAGAGAAGGAAGCCCCAAAAGAAACAGAGGAAAAGAAGCCAGAAATAAAGCCAATTAAAAGTAAAAAGTTTCTTTTAAGTGGCGTCAATTTGACTGATAGAATGATGTTTATGGACAATCTGGCTACCATGCTTAAAGCTGGACTGGCTCTAGCGCCGGCTCTCAAAACTATTGCCAAAGAAGTAAAAAATACCTATTTTCGGGAGGTGATACAAAGTTTGGCTAGTTACGTAGAGAATGGGCAGGTGCTTTCTAGGGGTATGAAATATTATCCCAAAGTTTTTTCAGAAATGATAACGGCCACTATTGAAGTGGGTGAAAATACCGGAATGTTGGCTGATTCTTTTGCTCATTTAGCAGAGATATT
>QZJA01000001.1 GCA_003599205.1 Candidatus Parcubacteria bacterium | reverse complement strand
AATACTGCTTATATAAACAGCAACAATGCCAATGTTGATGGTAGTGCTAGTACTTTGGCCGATCAATTGCCTTTGCACAACAGCTCAGCTGACTGTTGGCTGGCTATAAATGGCAAAGTTTATGATGTTGACGGCTATATAGCTCTTCATCCTGGTGGTGCCAATGAAATCATCAAATACTGTGGTCAGGATGCTACTAGGGCATTTTCTACCAAAGACAAATCAATACCTCAAGATCATTCTCAGCTAGCTTATTCATTTCTCAATGATTATTTTGTTGGTAATTTAGCTGATGTGGTTTCGGGAGGACAAAACAGCAATTCACCAACTAACGATGCGCAGCCTATTATTGGTAGCAGTGATACTACTCCCACTGCTCCAGCTCCAGTCAGTTATACTTTGACAGCCGCTCTAGTAGCTCAGCACAACACGCCTAGTGATTGTTGGGTAACAGCCAATGGCAGTGTTTATAATGTAACTAGCTATATCCGAGCTCATCCGGGTGGAGTCTCAGCTATTACTGCTTATTGTGGAGCTGACATAGCGGCAGCCTTTGCTGCTCAGGGGCACTCGGCAAATGCTAGCAATATTATGGCTAGCTACAAAATAGGTGTTTTGGGAGCGACTGTGGATAATACTACGGTTGAGGCAGTCAACAATAACTCAGTAAATACTGGCGGTGGAGGAGATGATGATGAAGAAGAGGAAGATGATGATTAGAATTCAGCCCGCTAATCTAGTGGGTTTTTTTATTGTGTTTTTCATGCTATTATTAGGGCAGATAATCAGTATTGACAGGTTTTTCTTTATATGGTATAAACTACAGTCATGCTGACTAATTATTTTAATTAATTTTTACAAAACTATGAAAAAAATCTTAGTTATGCAATTGGTAGTTTTTCTAGCCTTTTTTGCTAGTTTTAATATATCAACTGCTCAAGCTGAAGAAGTTCAAACTTTGGCTATCTGCGATCACAATGGTGATAAATCTCGTAATTTAAGCGACGTTTCTCTATTTGCTTCTTGCGTAGAGACTTTTGACGCCAATGGCGACGGCGCACACGACTTGCAGGATATTGCTTTGTATAGCGCAAACAATCAGAGTGACACTTGGTGTGGGACCAATTTTGATTGTGTAGCAATTCCTAAAACAAAAGAAATAAGCTCATCTGTACAAGAGTTAGCTATCTGCGATCACAATGGTGATAAATCTCGTAATTTAAGCGATGTTTCTTATTTTGCTTCTTGTGCAGAGACTTTTGACGCCAATGATGATGGCGTACATGATTTGAGTGATCTTTCTTCATACACTTCAAACAACCAAGATAGTACTTGGTGTAGAGATTCTTTTATCTGTGATCCAAATGATCCAGGAAAAACACTTCAAGCAGAAGAAATAAGCTCATCTGTACAAGAGTTAGCTATCTGCGATCACAATGGTGATAAATCTCGTAATTTAAGCGATGTTTCTTATTTTGCTTCTTGTGCTGAGACTTTTGACGCCAATGGCGACGGTGCACACGATTTGACTGATGTCAGTCTATATTCTGAAAACAATCAGGACAATAACTGGTGTAGTACAACTTTTGTTTGTGATCCTAGTGATCCAGCCAAAACACCTCAATCAGCTGGTGGTTCAGGCAGTGGCACAATATTGGCCACCCCACCAGAAGTATCTGGAGTGAATGCTCAGGTAAGTTGCAATCAAGTGGATATCACTTGGAGTACTTCTAAGGATTCATTGACTTGGATTGTCTATGGTCTAGTTGATGAAGCTGGTAATGAGTATAAGAGTGAAACTTACAAATCAAGTGGTGTGTTTAGTACTTATAGCTTAAATCACAATTTTTCTTTGTCTGATTTAGCAGCTGGTACTAGCTACAATTACGTCATCAAAACTATGTCACCAGCTGGCAAAGGTCTAAGTAGTGAGAAATTTACTTTTACTACTTTGACTGCCGAAGAATGTGGACTAGTATTGGGTGAAAAAATAGTAGCTGAAGAAACCGAGGAAAACACTGAGGTTTGTTCATATCTTCAACCTGATCAAGATGTACTTGGTCAAACAGAATGGGCTGATGGAACATTGCTTCGCGGTTGTGGACCAGAAGTTTATATCATTGAAAATCAGACCAAACGTCATATCAATAGTTTGAGCGAATTGTTCAACTATATTGGTCAGAGAATATACAATGTTACCAATGATATTCTAGATTTATTTTAAAAATACAACAATCTAAGGATTGACAAAAACTAAGGCTTAGGCCTTAGTTTTTGTTTGTAATTTTTTATGGTATAATATTATTAGTAATATAAGAGAAAAATATTTAATCTTGACAAAATTTAAAGTAAATGCTTTAATTAAGCATTACTTAAATCTAATATATGTCTGACAAAGACAAAGACAAAGAAATATTAGATGCCGATGCAGATGGTTTAACTGATGAAGAAGAAAAAGAGCTCGGCACTGACCCTGAAAATCCAGACTCAGATTATGATGCTCTGGCAGATTATCAGGAAGTGAATGTCTACAAAACAAATCCACTTGATTCCGACACTGACAAAGACGGTGTAGAAGACGGTATTGAAGTGATGCTCGGCAGAAATCCAAGAGGTACTGGTATTTTGGCGGATTTTTTTATTCCCAGCGCCAGAAATAACTATCGACCCAAAGCTTTGCGTCCTCATAGATTGATTTTTCATGCTTTGACAGCTATTGTCATCAAGGTAGTGATGGTTGGTTTTTTGCTGTCTTTTCCTATCCAGGCTTGGTTGTCGCCAGATATTTTGTATGAACAAAGTCAAAAAATAATCCAGCTGACCAACAATCTTAGGCAAACTCTCAGCTTGGGTCAGCTTCAAGAAAATAGTCTTTTAAATAGAGCGGCTTTGAACAAAGCCGAGGACATGTTGATCAATGAATATTTTGCTCACCTCAGTCCAGACAACAAAAGTTTAAAGACTTGGCTTTTGGAATCAGGTTATGCTTTTAAGGTAGCTGGTGAAAATCTAGCCATTGGTTTCCCTGATGCCAACACTGTTTTTGAAGCCTGGAAAAAATCTCCAACTCACTACGCCAATATTATTGACCCTGAGTTCACAGAAATTGGCGTCGGAGCAGTCAATGGCACTTATAAGGGTTATGAAACTACTTTGGTAGCTCAGTATTTTGGCCAACCCAAGGTAAATACTGCTGTGGTCACTACTCCTGAGCCAGAGCCAACGCCAGAGCCTATTCCTACTCCAGTACCAGAAAAACCTCAGCCAGAACTACCAGTAGTACCTCCTCAAAACAATCAAGTTGTGACTCCTCCTGTAATTCCTCCTGTTTCTGAGCCAGAGCCAACGCCAGAGCCTATTCCTACTCCAACACCCGAGCCAACTGACGTTTTGGGTGAACAAGAGCAAATAGAGCCACTACAAGCACCTATTTTGCTTGATCCAGCGGAAAAGTATATTAGTAAGGAAGATATTGTTAATTTGGAAATATCAGCTCCAGGAGCAGACAGAGTCGCTGTCTTGGCTGATGATGAGCTGATCTTGAGCAAAGAGATAGAAAAAAGTGAGTTTATTACTGTAGCTGTTACTTTGGCTGAAGGTAGTTATAATATAAATTTGGTTTCTTATCGTGGCAGTGAATCAGCCGTGTCTTCGACTTATAATTTAGTGATAGACAAAACTCCACCAATTTTGGATGAGAAAAGTACTTATATTTTGGTCAACAAGCCCATTGGTCAGGAAGATGTAGTGGTCAAGGCAAGCGCTTATCTGAGCAATGACACTAGCGAAGCAACGGTTGCTTTCAACAACTATTCTATTGCTCTAAGTCCTGACTTTTCGGAGCCAAATAAATGGAGTGGTAGCACCATCATAGATGATGCTAATTATCAGGAGCTTTTCAATCCAATAGTCTTGCCGGCCTTGATTGCTAAAGATGAAGCGGGAAATACATTAACTCAAGACATAGACTGGCGCGATATCACACCGGTCAAAAATTCCGCTATTAAGCAATATTTGTTTGTCAAAAATAATCCATCAGAATATATCAAACCATTGTTAGATGTAAGCTCAATATATTTTAGAATTTTGCTAGCATTAGCTATAATAGCTTTGCTACTCAACATATTTATAGAGTTCAAGAAACAACATCCGCACACGATTGTGTCAACCCTAGGGCTGATTATCTTGATCAGCTTCTTGACAATATTCTAGGTTGATGTAAGTTTTAGGTGTAAATGTTTGGCTATTGACATCAAGGAGGGAATTGTTGTATTATTTTATGTTAGGAAAATAAATTTTTATATATAACTCTAAAAAATTAAAAGACAAAACTATATGAAAAATATAGCACAGAAAGGTCTGACATATTTTACGGTTTTTACTGTTATTCTCTGGAATATCGGGGCATCATCCCTGGCAGTAAATGCTGAAAATTTAGACCTTAAATTAGGCGTTAAAACACCTAGTCCAAAAATTACCATTTGTCATGCCAATGGCGATGGTACATTTCAAAGACTTAATGTTTCAGAAAATGCCACAGCCGGTCATTTTGAAAACAACGGAACTCCAGCTGCTGGTCATGAAGATGATCTTTGGCTGGGAGTAGACAATGAAGATGTTTTACAGTGTCCAACTCCACCACCAACTTATTGTGATACAGCTGAGTATGTATTCACCAGCAATTTAGGTGTAGTTGGCAATGGTGGTTGCTATCTGGGTACTGAGTGGTCAGCAGTTGACAACGAAATGATATCTCTACCACAGGCTGGCTCATATGAAGTTTATGCTCAGGTAGAACGCAGTGAAGCTAACGAACAATTGTCTGAAACCTTTACTTTGACTGTGGCTAGCACTACTAGTGCAGAATTGCCAGATAATGAAGAAGCTCAACAAGTAATTGAGCAATATGCTGGCAATTTTTATTTTAAAAGTGGTGAAAATCAGGTCACTATGACCAGTACTGCTCAATGTCCACCAGATGTCGGTCCAAATAGTGTCCGAGTTCTAAAACTTTGCTTAAATCCTATTGCTGAAACTGTTCAGTGTGGAAATGGTATTGTAGAAGAGTCAGAACAATGTGATGATGGTAATTTAGTGGATGGTGATGGTTGTAGTGCTAACTGTACTACAGAAGATGAGCCAGAACCTTATTTGACTGTTAAAGCCCACAAAATAGTCTGTGATGACGAAATGTATTTGCCAAATTGGGGCGACGGTTCAGGACCAAGTAAAATAACAGCCACCACAGCTACTGATTATGTTGCTCAAATGAGCGATCATTGCCAATTAGTGGATAATTGGTCATTCCAGTGGGGCGTTGGTGTACCAGCCATGCCTGGAGATTATGTTGGTCCAGCCAATGATGGTTGGTTGAGCTTCAACTCCGTCAGCAATGGCGTAGTGCCAGCTCAAGTAGATATCTATCGAGCTGACGGTACTATCAAGATTAGAGAAAATTTGCAGGAAGGCTATGTGCCATTTTCCTATACTCCCGGTGAAGGTAGTGCTCCTGGTAGCGATGTCAGCGCCGAAATATATTGTGACACTGATGTTTTAAATTATGATAACTATGATTTTATCAATGGTCCTCAATTCGGCCAGACATATTATTGTGTAGCTTTCAATGCGCTTGTACCTCAAGTACCAGAAGAGCCAGCACCATGGTGTAGCGCTTTGAGAGGTATTTTGACTCAAGCTTTAAATACCGGAACTTATAGTGATGTGGCTGATATGAATGATGATGAGCTGATAAATTTATCAGACGTATCTCTTATGGCTCAGCTTTATGCTGCTGGCGATGATGCTGCTTGTTATGATCAATTTGAAGATCCAACTGAGGTTTATCATTTTAGCTGTCAAAATTATCAAGAAATGGGCTGGTGTGATGCCATTGTTCAGGGTGTAACAGACATGCTAGAGGCAGAGTCTTATGATGATTTGTATGATTTAAATGGCGACAGCGTCATCAATTTGACGGATTGGTCTATGGCTGTTAGCTATCTGACCGAAGGTGATCAAGTAGCCTGTTACGCAAATTTTGTACCACCACTACCAGAAATGGATTGTAGCGGTACCGAATATAGCGCTTATTGTGGTGATGGTGATGTCAATCAAGACTGGGAACAATGTGATCCAGGACAAGATGAATTAAGCACAGCTAGCACTCAGATAGTCGGTTGTAGCGAACAATGTCAATTTGTAGTTCCACAGGAATGTACTGATCTTACCTTGGCTAAGATACATGTTAATGAAGTTTTGAACTGGCAGGGTGGCGATATGACTAGCGATCTGTATCTAGGATCAGAGTCATATGTTATCCCTCATGATGTTTGGTTCCCCTTATATTGGAACGGAAATTATTTCTTAGATAGTGATTTATCAAATTACGAAGATGTGCCGGGCTTGGCTGTTCAGCGTCTAGCAGATAGCTTGCGGGTAGTAATGCATGGCTCTGGCGGAGAAGCAGATAAAGAACACATTGATGGTCAGATAGAATTTTATAATGCCAATGTTGGTACTTTGACCAATGACACCTCAAATGCCTATCCTAATAGCAATAGTTTAGAAAATGGCTTCAATGGTTCTGGTGTTAAACTTTATAATGCCGGTAACGACGAAGTCTGGGTAGCTGATAATATGTCACATTATTGGTTGACTACTACTACGGCTGATGACGGTTATTATACCAATTGGTCAATAGTAGAGGATTGTGAAGAAAACGAATCCATTCCTTATGCTCCATGGTGTAGTGCCCTTCTGGGTATTGTCAGTGGTGCTATAAATAACAATGTTTATA
Organism: Candidatus Parcubacteria bacterium; assembly: GCA_003599205.1. Classification (GTDB taxonomy): domain Bacteria; phylum Patescibacteriota; class Patescibacteriia; order UBA1558; family GWA2-36-10; genus BM519. The sequence continues at coordinate 9,162 of QZJA01000001.1, read as the reverse complement.
ATGATGTCGCTGACCTCAATGATGACGAGGTGGTAGATTTGACTGATATAGCCATGATATCTGAGATGTATGCTGAGGCCGACGATGAGCTCTGCTATCAACAATTTGAAGATCCAACAGAAGAGTATCACTGGAGTTGCGAAAATCTAGAAGATGTTGATTGGTGCGGTGGCTTATATCAAGGTTTGAAAGATAGTCTAGGTTCACATGATGGTGATGATAATTATTTCTTTGTTTTTGACCTAAATAATGATCATGGTGATGGTACTTACGGTGACGGAGCTATCAATTTGTCAGATGTAGGAGTTATGGCTAGTTATTTGGTCGAACCAGTAGATCAATACCAATGCTACAGACATTATCAGTTCTTCTCTTGTGAACAAGAACCAGAAAATACCCCGCCAGTAATAACTTTGCTTGGCGATGCAACTGTTTATGTCAATCAGGGTGATACCTATGTTGATGCTGGTGCTACTGCCTCTGATAATGAAGATGGTGATATTAGTGAAGCTATAGTAGCTGTCAATCCAGTTGATACTTCAACTCCTGGTACTTATACTATAACTTACAATGTCAGTGATTCAGCTGGTGCTCCAGCTGTTGAGGTAACTAGAATAGTTGTAGTCCAGTCTCAAGGCGGAGGCGATCCAATCTGTGGCAATCAAATTCCTGAAGAAGGAGAGGATTGTGATGGTTCTGCTCCAGAAGGATATCAATGTATAGATTGTAATTTGGTCCAAAATCAAACACCACCACCCAGCACACCTCCAGGTGGAGGCGGAGGTGGCGGTCGTATTTGGCCACCAACCATTTCCAACGTTGATGGTAGCTCACAGTGTCAGGCCACAACTCTTACTTGGGACACTTCAGGAGATTCTGTTTCTTGGATAGTTTATGGCACTGATGAAGACAATCTTGATCAGGAATACAAAGACGAAATAGCTACTAGAGAACATTCAATTGCTTTAAGCAATCTTTTACCAGGCACAACTTATTACTATACTATCAAAGCAGAAAATCGATTTGGTATAAACAATAATGCCGGTCACTCATTCACTACTCCTCCAGCTGAAGTTTGCGGAGAAGTATTGGGTGAAAAGATTGAAGAAGAGCCAACACCAAGCCTTTGTGATTTTGTCAGACCAAGTGGCTCACACGGCCCAGATAAAGATACAGTTGGTGTATTTACTTATCCTGATGGTAGTTTGATCCGTAATGCTTGTGATCATAGCATGGGAGTATATGCCATTGTTGATCAGATGAAATATCACATTCCTAACTGGCAATATCTACACGACAATTATTTTGGCAAGAGGATTTATAATGTCTCTACCGAAGTATTTGATGCTTATCCAGATTACTTTTCCGGTCAAGTAGCTGGTACCAAAGCCTATGCTGATGGCACTTTGCTCCGCGGTAGTGATCATAAGGTGTATATCATAGACAATGGTAAAAAACGCCATATTGCTAGCCTAGAAGAATTGAAGAAATACGCTGGACAAGAAATCGTCAATGTTAGCGATGAAGTCCTAGCTCAATACTAATAATATTTACAAAAAGCCGCCCTTCGCTAAAGCTTCGGGCGGCTTTTGTGTTGTCGCAAAATATGTTATAAAATATCATTATGCCTGAATTACCAGAAGTAGAGACAATTCGTCGCGGTTTATCTGAAGCTATTTTGCATAAAAAAATAGTTTCTTTGGAAATCAGAAAGGACAAGTTGGTCAAAAACGACACTGCTTATTTTGTCAGTGTTTTGCAAAACAGCCGAGTTTTATCCATCGATAGAATTGGCAAATTGCTTATTTTTGCTTTGGCTGACAAGCAGAATTTTCTTTTGGTTCATCTCAAGATGACTGGCCAACTTATCTACACCAAAGCAGGAGATATTATTGCCGGTGGTCATAATTTGGCTTTTAGTGAGGGCCTGCCTAATAAATATTCGCATATTATTTTTTCTTTTGCTGATGGCTCTAATTTGTTTTTCAATGATATGCGACAGTTTGGCTATATGGAGATCGTAGCTGATAAAGCCAAAGTGTTAGATAAATTTGGTATTGAGCCGGGTAAAAAGGACTTTACTCTAGAAAATTTTAAAAGTATTTTCAAAAATAAAAAGATAACTTTAAAACAGCTTCTGCTCAATCAAAAATTGATTTCTGGTATTGGCAATATTTATGCCGACGAGATTTGTTTTCGGGCCGGTATTTTGCCTATGCGTCCAGCCAATAAACTAAAATTTGAAGACATCAAAAAAATATATCAATCATGTCAATATATTATCAAAAAAGCAGTAGAAAAAAGAGGTACTACTTTTAGTGATTATCGCGATAGTAGCGGTCGGGAAGGGAATTTTGTAAAATATTTGAAGGTTTATGGTCGAGCAGGAAAAAAATGCTTGCGTTGTCGACAAAGTAATATCAAAAAGGTAAGATTGGGAGGTAGGGGAACACATTTTTGTCCCAGTTGTCAGAAATAATTAAATTAAAAATATGAACAAAGGAAAAAGATTAGACATTTTATCCATGATGGCAATTGTCGTTATGATAATTTTGTCTTTTTATTTTTATAAAGTTTTACCCGATCAGGTAATCTCTCACTGGAATGCTCAGGGGCAAGCTGATGATTATTCCAGCAAAACTTTCATTGTTGTTTTTATGCCACTACTGACAATCGGCATGTATTTGCTCTTTAGTTTTTTACCCAAGATAGATCCCAAGCGAGCAAACTATCCTCAGTTTGATACAGCTTACAGTTGGCTCAAAATTTCTATTATCTTTTTTATGATGATTATGTATTTTGTATCTTCGGCTATGAATTTAGATTTTGGGCGTAACTGGCAGATAAATAAAATAATGCCAGCACTCATGGCACTGTTGTTTATTGTCATCGGCTGGGTGCTGCCGAAGATAAAATCAAATTGGTTTGCCGGCATTCGTACTCCTTGGACACTTTTTAGTGAGGAGATTTGGGACAAGACTCACAAATTGGCCGGCAAGACTTTTATGTTGGCAGGATTGATTTTTTTGGTGTTTGCCTTTTTGCCGGGAGAATATTTTATCTATGTGATTGTTGGGGTGATTGTTATGTCTTTTATTCCCGTGGTTTATTCTTATATGCTTTATAGAAAAATAAGAAAAACACCAGAAAATATGGGTAAATAGGGGATTGGTGTGGATAAATCATTATATTTAAGGAAACCTTGTTTTTACAGGGTTTTTTGCTTATTTTAGGGTTCAAATATTGACATTTTTTTTAAAGTATGATATAATATAAAATCGTCAAGATGGGATAATAGTGCCTATCAAGACCTTTGACCTTTGATAAGTCAAGTACAGAGATAAACAAGCAGTGAAAACTGGCGGCCATAAAAAGGCAGCCAAAAAAAGGGAGGAAGACCGTGAACTTCTTGCACGCTAACTTCAACACCAGTCCGGCACTGGACATTGTCCTGGGGATCCTGGCGGTGGTGCTGATTTTCGTCATCGACGAGAAGAAGCAGAGCCGCAAGGGCTACTTCATCACCTTCGGGCTGATCGTGGCGCTGGTGTTCTACTTCATCGCCAAGTACCTGCCCTTCAACCCCAACTCGGGCGCTGTCGCTGACACTGCCCAGGATACCAAGGGAGGTGACTTCCACATGCCGTGGGCACAACTGATCTGGAGCATGGTCATCGTCGCCGTCTTCGGCACCCTGACCTTCTTGGCGAGCCGGCCCTGGAATGTGGCCCCTCCCAAGCTGTCCTACCCTGTCGACGACAAGGCCTCCAAGGCCATCCGTGACGAAACGGCCGATGAAAAGGCCCAGCGCAAGCTGGAGGAAAAGTACTACCACTGGCCGAGTATTATCGGCTACGCTGGTATGGGTCTGAGCCTCCTGGTTCTGATCCTGGTTCCGCTGGTCTGGCTCAAGCTGATCAGTCTGTTCGTACTCTTCCCCTTCTTCTTCTGGCTGGTCGGCAACTTGGCGGTGCCTTTGCGGCGGCGCTGGATGCTCAAGTTCATGGGCGATCTGATTCAGGATCGTGATTCCCGATGGCTGAGCTTCAGCACTATCCGCACCAAGTGCATCCGCGAGTTCAGTCTCGGAAATGGCGCTCCGGATGATGTCCGCATTGCTCGGCACATCGAGCGGATGCAAAACAACGGCTTCTTCATGGACGCCGGTTGGAATCGCATTCCGTTGCTCGCGATCATCCTGCCCTTCACCAAGGTGGAAGCTATGCAGTACGAGGAAGTGGAAGTCCGCTTCCAGACTGAGCAGCTGCCCACCAAGGGTCGGTCCGAGGACCCCGACAAGCGGGACCAGACCAAGGACGGCAAGGAAGATCCCTACAGCGCAGCGGCGACGGTGTCACTCGATCAGCGCATCAAGTGTGTGATTGGGGAATTTCCCTTCACCTTCGTCTACAAGACCGGCGCGGATCGCAGTGAAGCTGTCCAGGTGACCAGTCGTTACGTTGCCAGCTTCAATGCTCAGGAGCTGGCTACGATGGAGATCGATGAAGCGATGTTCTACCCCTTCTTTGAGAGTCAGGAGACTCCGAGGGGCAACATCGTGGTCCCCAACGCGAGCAGGAGCAAGCTCCCCAACGCCAACAACGTGCGTCAGGCGCATCGTCTGGTACTGGAAGAGCTGGATCGCGGTTCGATCGAGTACAACGGCGTCGGTATCACCGACTACAAGGTGCTCGACAAGAACCCGGACGATGCTGTCCAGAAGGCCATGAACGACCTGACCCTGGCCAAGTTGCAGGAGGAGATTCGCTTCCGTCTGGGTGTGGCCGCTGGTAACGAAGCGGCCGCTGAGATCCAGCAGATCATGGACTCCTTCGACTGCAGTGAGCAAGTGGCGATGTTCTACCTGATCAACCGTGATCGGGCGCGGAAGTCGGCCACTCACTGGGTGGATGGTCTGGGTAATCTGGGCAACATGGCGTCGGCCTTCGGCGAAGCTACTTCTGGCGCTGCTCCTCGCAGCTCTGGCAGTCGGCCTCGTTCCGGCGGCAGCAGGCGTCGTGGCCCTGATTCCACGACCTAGATCTCTGACTTGACCCCTCAAGCCCCCGCAACATTCGGTTCGAATCCGAGCGGGGGCTTTTTTCATTTGCTGGATCTTGATTTTTTTACTATAATGTATTATAGTAAAATGTTTAAATAATAATAAAAAACTATGGAGGACGTAATTCAAAATTTTGTCGAAGGATTGCTCGAAAAGTCTGGTATAAATGATATGCCAGAAGAGTTTAAAAAAGAGCAATTGGAAAATCTAAAAATTCAAGTTGAGCAAAGGCTAGGTATGATGGCCATATCGGAGTTGGATGAAGCCGGTATAACAGCTTTTGAGGATTTTATGAGTAAAAATCAGGCTCCAGATTCACAAAAAATGATGGAGTTTTTTAATGCTCAGATTTCTGGATTTGAAACAAAAGTCCAGGAAACGCTGACAAAATTTGGTCAAGAGTTTGTCAAAGGGGTGGCAGATCTAAAAGGTACAAAGTTGAGTCAATAGTTCCTATGACCAAAGAAGAACAAAAGAAAAAAATTGAGTCTTTGTTTGAAGAAGCAGTGGCTCAATTGAATCAACTAAAATCTCAGATTATAGTTGATAAGCAAAATAGAGCTAGTGCAGACGATAAGAAAAAAATCGATCAAATTTTAGATAAGATAAAAAGTGAATTATAAAAATATGGCAGAAGATCCTAGAAAAAATTCTCAAGCTCCCGAACAAGGGGGATTAGAACAAAGTCCAGAACACAGTGAAACTCCTCATGAATATTTAGCTAGAAAATCAGCCGAGTTAGAGACATTGGTAGCTAGTATAAAAGCGGCCGGTAGTCCTGAATTTCATCAGGCTATTTTTGCTCAGTTGGATAGAGTAGTGGATAAATTTAGAGAAAAGGGATCACACTTTATAGAAAATTCAAGTAGTGAAAATACTGCTCGAGCTAAAATCAGAGCTGAGTTTGATTTGGGTAAAGATGAGCTTTTACAGCACTCAGATACTTTTATTGGCTTTGAAGCAAGTAGTGCTCCAGCTGAAACACAAGCTACTCCTAAAAAAGAGGCCGCCCCAGTTGAGGAAGGGGAAGCTGATGATAATGCTGTCGGTGATTCATTTGAAAAACAAATCCATTCAGTAAATGTCAGGGTCAAAGAAGCACTCGAAGAAGCAGATGATGATAGCGATGAAGAAGAAGTCCAGGAAGAAGCAGATGGGCCGGAAGTTGTAGAAGTAAACGCTGAGGATGGTGAAACAACTTTTAATCCTGATGATGCAGAAGATGCCGAATATCAAGAAATTGTACCAGAGCCAACTGGAGAAAAAACAAAGATGGAGACTCTTGAAGCAGAATTGGGCTATTTAAATATTCACCCCGAACAAATATTCAATAAACTGGAGAAAGAGCAAATAGAAGTACTCAAAGGCCTGATGAATGAGCTGTTAGCTGTTGATAAAGAATTGAGTAGTGCTCAGATAAATTTGGAAAAAGAAAAGGCCAAGAAAAAAATGAGCCAGGAAGAGTTGGATTCATTGGGAGATAAAATAATTGAGTTGAAATTAAAAGCCCAAGCAATACTTGAGCGGATAGAAAATTTTTATGCTGAACAAATAAGGAATATTTTAGAGGCAGAGGGCAAGCAAGATCAAGTGGATGAAGAACAAATCAAAGCAATAACCGAGAAAATAAATTGTGTTGTTTTGGGTACTGTTGAAATGGAAGCCAATCGCTTGGCTGCTGACAGTAAATTAAAAGGGATGGCCAAACAATTGTTGAAGACTTCTCCTTGGATAATAGGTACTTCTTTGGCTATTGGTAGTATTGGTTTGCCTATAGCTGTTACTGGCCTTATTGCTGGCGGAACATCTTGGGCCATACGTCGTATAGTAGCTGAGAGATCCAAAAAATCTGCTCCAAAATTAGCCTTAGAGCAAGAACAAAGAGCTACAGATGCTAGAGCAGGAGTATTAGCAGAAATGTTTTCCGAAGAAAATTTGGAAAAATTCAGACAGCAATTAAGCGGTCATATCAGTAATGCTTTACGTCAAGAAACTAGTCAAATAGCTGGTGAGAGATTAAAGGCTGTTGGAGCTTCTGAAAATGGCATTTTGGTTCAAGAATCAAGACTAGACGATGTGACCAAAGAATTTTATTTGTCAGCCTTGACTCAGGTAGAAGCCAAATATCCAGAATTGACGCCTGATCAACGCAATAACATGGCACTGCAACTGGCTATGAATTTGGCACAGCATGCGCGCACTCAAAACGAAGCGGCTACTAGATTAGCAGAAATCAAAGCTAAAAAGCCAGGACTTTATAAAATTATTGAAAAATATAATTTGCTTTCTGCCGGTGGTAGTCTTGATGAAGCGCCAGCTGATATGACAGAAGAGGAAAAAAAGATTTGGGGACTGAGTAAATATGATCTACTTTCTTTTGGTATAGGTGGTGCTACTGGTATGGCAGTGAGAAGTAGTGGGGTAGTCAGAGCAGCCTTGGGAGCAATAGCTGGTGGTAGCTTGGGCTATGCTTTGGGTGAAGAAATGGCTAGAAAAAAAGAAGCCAAAGGTTTTGCGGAAATTGAAGCAATGATAACTGAAGCCGAAGGCATGATACAGGATATAAGTTTTCCAGCGGAAAAATTGAATGAAGTTGCCAGGAGTAGGGATACAGTTCAAGCTCGTTTGGAAACAGGCATATTGGATTCTAATCCATTGTTAAAATCTCGAGCTGAAAACTTTATACATTTAGTCAGACAAACAGAAATGGCTAATCAACAAGTCTTTGAACGCCTGCTGTCTAAGTTGAACGAAAATGCTGAAATTTTACAAGCGCAAATTGATTTGGATTTGAAGAGAATTGAAAAAGCGACCAAGACTAGGAAAATTGTTACAACAGTTGGCGGAGCTGTCTTGGGTGGTTTAGGAGGATTCTTTGGCGCTGATATCAGTAAAAAAGCTTTAGAAGGTCTAGACGATACAGTTGGACACCTTGGCTTAAGAGATGAAGTAGATAGTATTTTGAATAAAGTCGGTGTAGAGGTGAATAGAGAAAGTGATGATGTTCCAGCTTCACCAGATCAAGAAAGACATGGTGGTTCAGATTGGAAAGACGATGAGACTGATCCTTGGAAAACAGGCCGAGAAAGTACTGGAGAAACAGATACAACTCCAGTGGTTGAAAAGCCAGTAGAGCCAACTGCTTTTGCCGACAAGATAGATTCTGCCCAGGTTAGTGGTAGTGATTCTATTTGGAAGTCTACTAAGCTAATGTTTACAGAGCATGCTAAAGATTTGGGTTATCAAGGCGATCCAGCGGGAATTGACAAATGGGCCGAAACTCAGACAGCCAACGCAGTTGCTCGTTTGACGCAAGAGCAGGGCGGTAATCTTACAGATTTGGTACATGATGGTGATATGGTTCATTTGGAAAAATCAGCCGATGGAGCTTGGAAATTACGCTTAGAAGAAGCATCTGGCATCAAGGCGAGCCATTTGGCAGATACTAATGTTGATAAGTTTTTTGCCAATACAAAATTTCAAGGCGATATCCAACATGAAAGTGGTATTGATCCGCGTACCGGTGATCAGTATTGGGAGATAAAATCCGATGAAGGTAGTTATAAAGTATTTGATTGGGATAGAGACGGCCGACCAAATGTACAGATGCCAGACGGTAGCTCTACGGAGATGAGTGTTGGAGAATTACAATCTATGTTTGAGCAAAAAGATTTAGTCCAAACTCAAGCCGAACTTGACGCTGAGGCTTCAAATAGCCAGCCAGAGCTGGCTACTAGTCCAGAAGCACAGCCAAGAGAGCTTAGTGCCTATGAATTAGCAGCTGGCGATCCAGCTAAACAAGAAGCACTCTTTCATCAAATATTGGAATCTAAGGATCCCGCTCAGATTGAAACTTATCTAAAGGATTATCTAGGGCATAATGGCTTTTCGGGAAACAAGGCGGAAATTTTTCTTTCTACTTTGAGAGACAATGGTCAAATAGATCATACTTTAAATGGTCTTTATGATCCTAATTCTCAGGGTGGTATGGAACTTTTGGAAAGATTGAGGGCTCAGTTTGATGCTAGTGTAAAAACCAACTATGATACTTTACATCACGTCAATAGTGATGAATGGCACCCAATAAAAATAGGCGAAGA
>QZJA01000023.1 GCA_003599205.1 Candidatus Parcubacteria bacterium | reverse complement strand
AAGTAGACTTTGATAACCGCGGATAAACTCTGCGGTTTTCATTTTCTTTTTTCCGGCTACTTGTAGCTCCAATATTTCCAAACTGCCTTTGGCTGTACCAATATACAAATTTTCTTTATCTAACAAAATCTTACCAGGAGATAAATCTTTGGCCGCTAAACGAGCCTGGAAAAACTTAATATCCAAACCAGACAATTGAGCATAAGCAGAGGGCCAAGGATTAAAAGCTCTGATCTGATTATTTATCTCTTGAGCTGATTTTGACCAATCAATCTGACCAGCAGTTTTTTCTATTAATTCACAATAAGTAGCTTGACTATCATCTTGAGCCAAAGGTGATAATTCTCCCGCTAGGTAACTTTCAATATTGGTGGTCAACATTTTAGCACCCAGCTCTGATAGACGCTTTGCTAGGCTAGGATAGTCTTCATTGGGCTCTATTTTGACCTCTATTTGGCTCAAAATTGGCCCGTGGTCCATTTTTTTGTCCAACTGCATCAAAGATACCCCGGTGCTTTCCAAACCATTTAAAATAGCTGTTTGAATAGGGGAAGGACCACGCAATTGAGGCAACATAGAAGGATGAATATTGACAGCTGGTCTGACTGACAAATCCAAAACTGTTTGTGGTATAATCTTGCCGTAAGCTACTACTACAAAAGTAGCAGGCAAATATTTTTTGAGAGAATCAATAAAAGCCTGATCCAATTTTACCGGCTCCAAAACAACTAACTTATTTTCTAAGCAAAAATTCTTAACTGCTGAGGCCAAAAGTTTTTTACCTCTTCCAGCTGGTTTGTCTGCTTGAGTAACCACCGCTTTGATCAAACCAAGCTCGTGTAAAGATTTTAAACTAGGCACAGCAAAATCTGGTGTGCCCCAAAAAATTATACTTTGCTTGTTTGAAGTTTTCATTTCTTTAAAGTATCCAAGATATCCTGGCCTTTAGTAATTTTTTGCGCTCGATCAATAAAAAGTATTCCATCTAGGTGATCAACTTCGTGCTGGATGACTATAGCTTTAAGGCCTTTAACTTTTTCTTTAACGACTTTACCATCAAGATCCTGATATTTGACATGAATTTTTTTTGGCCTGCTAACATTACCAAAAATTCCCGGTAAAGATAAACAGCCTTCTTCACTAGTATCTTTTTCCTTGGAAGCAAAGGTTATTTCCGGATTGACATAAACATCATAATGATCACCCTTGCCATCGCCAACCACAATTATTCTCTGGCTTTGGGAAACTTGTGGACCAGCTAGACCAATGCCATCATCAGCAAACATAACTTCAGCCATAGCCACAGCTAATTTTTTCAGCTCAGCATTAAAATCGCTAATTGGCTTAGCGGTTTTTCTTAATATTGCTTGTGGATATTTAGCTATTTTTAACATATTTAATACTATAATATAATATTGAGCTTTTGTCAATGTTATAGGATAAAAAGCTAATCTTTGCTATAATTTTTATATGGAGAAAATAGCAGACATATTTCAAAACAAAGCACCAGGAAAGAAAGCACCAGCCTATCAGTGGCAAGATTTGGCTTTGCAAATAATCAATGAGCTTGGCGTACCCAATTTCAAACGTAGCTCAGTCTTTAAAATCTGCAAAGAGCATGAAAGAAATTTTGTGGAAAAATGCTTTGACGATACCAAAGAATTAGCTGAAGGTGACCGCTGGAAATATTTTTTTAAATTAGCCACCAATAAAAATAAAAAATAATTCTATGAACGCACAAACAATTTGCCAATCATGTGGCATGCCCATGCTAAAAGAAACTGATTTTGGTACTGATAAAGATGGCCGTAGAAATACTGAGTATTGTCACTACTGTTTTCAGGCCGGTCAATTCACTAACCCAAACCTCACTCTGGAAGAACAAATCAGTAAACTGACCCACATGGCCATGGGACAAAATGCTATTTCGGAAAAAGATGCTTCTACTCAAGCGACAAAAGTATTACCTAATCTCAAACGCTGGCAAGGGCAAAATTATCAACCAAAACATAAATACCAAAAAGTAGCCGCCATAATATTGATAATTGCTATAATTATTGGCGTTGCTATTACACTATTTTACAAAAAATTAAGCGGCGATAATATTGATAGTAATAACAATTCTGATGGCTGGGCAACTGTTTCAATGATACCAATTTGGATAGCCATCTTTATCCCTATTATCACCCAAAAGAAAAATAAACTAAAAAACGGTCAGAAAGAATCTGACCCGCTACAAAAGAAAAATTTATTTTTATTGGTAATAGCTGTCTTACTTTTAGTAATAGGTGTATTTCTCAGCGCTTATTTTATGGAGACAAAATAAAAACAAGCTCCCAGCCTGTTTTTAAATTATCTAATTTCAAAATTCTCCACTAAATAACCCACACCAAAAGGTGCTTGATAGCTCAATTGTTTAGGGGTGTAGTTTAATTCACTAATAATTCCCAACAACACCAAAAGTGAGCGATAACCACATTCACCAGATTCTTTCAAGAGTTCTGGATCAAAATTGATGATATCGTCAATTTTTTTATCATTGAGCAATTTTATTATTTTTTGATCAAACTCTTGAGCTCTAGCAGAATAGCCAGCTGGTGAATCTACTTGTAATTTGTGTGATAAATCACCCGAAGAAACTATAGCTACTCGTTTGCCAGATCGATTTATTTGTTTTCTGATGATCTGGCCAAATTTGAAATGATCTTCATGAGAAAGATTGCTGTAACCAATATTAACAATTTTTACTGTCGGCAGATGCTTGGTCAAATAAAAGAGAGGAACGCCCGTACCATAATCAAGTTTTTCTTGAGCTGTCATCATTACCGGGAAATAGTCTTCACATAATTCTTTGACTTGGTAGCCAAAACCAATATCGTTGCCAAAAGATATATTTGTGAGCAAATCACCAAACTCCTTAAAATTAATATTAAAATTTGGCGCTTGATTGATAGTAAAAGAGCCTTCACGTTGCTCGGCGTGTGAAGACACCACAATAATTGTCTCCGGCTTGGCGACATATATTTCATGCTCAAGACTCTGAAAACCTTTGATGGTATCAGATAATTTATCTAAATTTTCTTTGCCGACCTCAGGGATGATGATAGGGGAATGAGGAACAAAGCTGGCAAATACTATCATATTTTATTCTACAAATAATGTCTGACCGATTTCATGTAGACGCAAAACTCGCTCACTTACTTGCCTGATCTGATTCCAAGAATAACCCAAGGTTAAGAAAGTTTTTTCGTCTTCAATCAAACGACGTTCACCATTAGAAATTACATAAACTCGAGGATCGTCGACCATTTTGATCAAAGTTCCATCCTTTAGCCTAGCGGCTGAGATTTTGCGGTACTGCTCCAAATCAGCAGGGCTGGCGTCGATAATCTTTAAATCAGAATATGAAGCCAAAATTTCAGGATCAATTATCGGAGCCTTAGTGTCATTTTTTACGTAATAAATGCCGTTGGTTGAAGTATCACGCATCAACTGTTCAAAAGGACTAGGGTTGCCTTCAGCCAAATCTTCACCATCAATATAGGCATCAATGTCGGCCTGGGTAACACCAAGAATCTCTGCTGGATTATAGCCCAGCTGACGGAAAGCTTCGTCGGAAACTATCAAACGCTTTTCCAAATTATCTAGCAGATAGCGATCACCACTTGGAGCTTGTAGTACTGAATAGTTGGGAAATTCAATAACCAGACCCTCACTATACTTTTCCAGCTCTTGAGCATCAACAGTCAGTACCTTATTTGGATCATAGCGTGAAACTAGGGCAGTAGTAGAGCCAAATGGTCTTTTCTCTTGATTACTGATCAAAAATATTGTGCCATCGCCACCATTGGCTTTAACCAAAGCACCATCGGGAAATATACCATTAAAAGAATTATCATCACCCGTAGCTGTTCCACCAAAACCATATCTGTCCCAGATAGTGGCAAATAATTTGTTGCCATGAATATGAGGAGTATAGACATACAAAGCGGCGGTTATTGTATTCTCTGGCTTAATCTCCACACCGGCTGAGGAACAAGGTAAATCTGGAGTGCCATCATCAATACAAGAACTTTTACCTGGCTGATAAGTATAGTCATCTATATTGTCCAAATACCATCTAAACTGCAAAGCTGTAGATCTCACTTGTTTACCAAAGCCCTTAAAGCGAGGATTACATGGTTGACCATCAAAACAATAATAACCCATAGCATAATTTAATTGACGTTCATCTGGGTCAGAATCTTCAATTAAGCTCTGCTCTTTTTGTAGCATCACCAAAAGAAATTGAGGATTAATTTTGGCCTCTTGAGCAGCATTATAAATTATTTCTGTAGCACTCCTAGTTTTGATAAATTCCACCTCTGGATCATCAGAAGATTCATTTGGCCCAGGATTATTGCCACTATAAAAAAAGTTGGCCAAATAACTATTTTGCTCCTTCAAAAAAGTTTTAATTTCCATTTGAGACATTGCCTTATAGTTTTGAGCCTCTTCATCAGAAACAATGTTGTTATAATCAAACTCAGCTGCTTGGGCAATTATCGGAAAAATGAAAGTAAATAAACTAAAAAAGCTGATTATTTTTCTAGAACGCATAATTTATGTATTTTAACTAATTTTTAACCTCTATATTATAGCAAAAAGTAGAATAAAATCCAAATACTCTCCCTAGTTAGTTTGGTTTGATTTTTAGCTCTATTTAAGATAAAATTACCCCATGGAAAATTTGAGATTATTCATATCATTACCTGTGGATCCTGCCTTGAGCCGGGCTATTTTCAAGCAGTTCAAAAACTTAGCTTTGCCCTGGGAAAAGATGAAAGCCAGCGAACCAGAACAATTGCATCTGACCATAAAATTCCTTGGCGATCTACCGCTGGAAAACTTGCCTAAGCTAATAAATGTCCTGCAAGGTATCAATCCACAAATATCTGATATAGAATTGCAAATAAATGGTCCCGTTATTTTCAATGACAAAAGGCCACAAATTCTTGCTCTTAAAGTAGCCTCTAATCCTAAGCTGCAAAAATTATTTGAAGCTATCGATCAGACATTATTTAGTGCTGGTATAGCCAATAAAGAAATTCGCAAATTTTCTGCTCACCTGACCTTAGCTCGCATCAAAACAACAGCAGCATTTGAAGAATTTAAAAGTTTTCAAGAGTGGAATTTTAAAGGCACTTTCAGCACTTCATACTTTGAGCTACAGCAAAGTGAGCTAAGTCGCACTGGACCAGAATATACAGTTTTACAAACATTTGATCTGTAATTTATCCTGGGGGAAAACAATACAATAATTAATTTCTAATCGGGTGCTAAAAGAATATCAAGTTTTGGGGGTAAAAGTTAATGTAATGGAGAAATATTTACTCAGAGAATACCTGAAAAATTTTTTAAATTCCGATACTCAGAACCAAATAGTCACTATCAATCCTGAATTTGTCGTTACAGCACAAAAAAATCAAAAATTTAAAAATGTTTTAAATAATTCCAGCCTGGCTACAATTGACGGTACTGGCATTATCCAAGCTTTACAGCTAGCTGGACACAAAGTATCACTTGATCAAAGGATTACTGGAGTAGAGCTGACAGAAATACTTTTAGACATTGCCATTTGCCAAAATTATAAAATAATGTTTTGTCTAAACAGCCAAGGTTTGACCAAACCAGACGTCTTTTTTATGCACATTAAAGAAAAATATCCTACTTTAGATTTTCAAGTAGCTGATGAGCATGACGCTTTGACCAAGGCTCAGGCATTTTTACCAGAAATACTTTTTGTCGGTTTTGGCGCGCCAAAGCAGGACTTGTGGATTGCCGAAAATATAGATAAAATAAGCTCAGTTAGAATAGCCGCTGGAGTAGGAGGAACTTTTGATTTTATGTCTGGTCGGCAAAAAAGAGCTCCCAAAACATTTAGAAGTTTCGGCCTGGAATGGCTTTGGCGCCTAATCAAACAACCTTGGCGTCTAGCCAGAATCAACCGCGCCATATTTGTCTTTTACCTTTTAATTTTAAAAAACCGTTTAAAAAACCATAAATATGAAGCTTAAAACCAGATTTGCTCCCAGTCCGACCGGTTATTTACATGTAGGTAGCCTAAGAACTGCTTTGTTCGATTACCTTTTTGCCAAAAAAAATAAAGGTGAATTTGCTTTGAGAATAGAAGACACCGATAGGGAAAGGTTTGTTGAAGATGCTCAAGAAAAGTTATTGGCTGTTCTAGCTAAAATGGGCTTAGAGCATGATGGCGATATGATGGTGCAATCATTGAGATTAGATACCTACCATAAGCAAATAAATAAACTAATAAAAGACGGACATGCTTATTATTGCTTTTGTAGCCAAGAACGTTTGGAAAAATTACGTCAAGAAGCTCAAGCCAAGAAAGAAGTACCCAAATATGATGGACTTTGTCGTCACTTAAAGCCAGAAGAAGCTCAAGCCAAAATAGACAAAGGTGAATCTTATGTTGTTAGGTTTAAAATACCAGAAAACAAAATAGTTGAAGCCAAAGATTTGGTCTATGGCAAAATATCAGTCAAAACCCAAGATTTAGACGACTTTGTTATCTTAAAATCTGACAAATACCCAACTTACCACTTGGCCAATGTGGTCGATGATCATGAAATGAAAATAACTCACGTCATTAGAGGCGAGGAGTGGTTACCATCATTACCTAGACATATCCTGCTGTATCAAGCTTTTGGCTACGAACCACCAGCTTTTGTGCATTTACCGCTGCTTCTCAATCCAGACCGTTCTAAATTATCCAAGCGCCAAGGAGATGTAGCGGTTGAAGATTTTTTGGCCAAAGGCTATCTTAGTCAGGCTCTGATCAACTACATTGCTCTCTTGGGCTGGAATCCTGGTAACGACCAAGAGTTATTTACAATTGACCAGTTGATCAAAGAATTTTCTCTAGAACGCATAAACAAGGCTGGTGCAATATTTGATATCAACAAATTAAATTGGTTCAACGCTGAATATATCAAAGCTATTGTTGAGCAGGGGGGTAGCCGTTACCAACAACTCGTTGAGCAAACAGCTGAATTTATACCAGAACACAAAGACCGTATAGACGATCTTCTCCATTTGTTTGGTACTCGCATCAACAATTTATCAGAGTTAAAGGTAATGAGTGAATTTTTGTTTAACTTACCAAATTACCCAGCCGAGATGCTTATATTTAAAAAATCTGATCGCGAAAAAACTACCCAAGGTCTAAATCTGGCCCTAGGCACTTTGGGTAAGGTAGAGGATAAGCTCTGGCAGGAAGAAAAGCTAAACACTCTAATACAAAATGTTGCTGAGGAGCATAAATTAAGCCCTGGGGATATCTTTTGGCCAATTAGAGTAGCTCTTTCTGGTCTAGAAAAAAGTCCTTCTCCGGTTGAGCTACTAGTTTTCTTGGGCAAAAATGAAAGCTTAAGCAGAATCAAACAAGCAATTGCCAAATTAGGATAGTTTTGCAATTTTGGTATTTTATGGTATAATATAAAATACTCCTAATAAAACCATGCTAAAAATAAAAATAAAGTTTAAAAAGATAAACAATATTTTAGCGCTATTCTCTTTATTGAGTTTGCTTTTTTATCCCGGAAATATTGAGGCTACCGAATACAAGCTTGATAATGTAGAAAATCTGGAAATCTGGCAAATAAATCAGGATATAAATAATCGCCGAGCAGAAATACAGGAGTTAAACCGTCAAATTGAAGTTTATAAAAAAAACATCAGTGCCAAACAAAGAGAGCTTTATAATCTTTCCAACCAAGTAAGCACTTTAAATGAAAGTATTGCTAAAATAAACCTAGAAATACAGGCTACTGAATTGGAAGTAGAAACTCTGGAACTACAAATAGAAAATACTAACCTCAAGATACAGGCCAAGGAAAGGGAGATTGATGACCAAAAAAAGATACTAGGTGAAACTATCCTTAGCCTGCACAAAGAACAGCAAAAAAATTCTGTTTTTGAAATATTACTTTTAAACCAAAACTTTAGCGACTTTGTAGCTGAGTTAGATCGTCTAGGTAATATGCAGGACTCATTAGTAGAAGGTGTTGATCAGCTAAAAGATTTTAAACTTGCTCTGCAAGAAGACCGTGCATCTCTAGAAGCTGAAAAAGCGGAAATTGACACCCTAAAAGGCATACTAGAAAACAAAAAAGCTGGTTTAGATGGACAAAAAACCGCCAAATACTACTTAATGGCTACCACTCAGGGACAAGAAGCCAAATATCAAGAAATGCTCCAAGCTGTTAAAAAAGAGCAGGAAGAAGCCAACAGCAATATTATTTACATGGAGCAAGTTGCTCGAGAAAAGCTTAATCGGCAACTAGAACAAATTGGTATAGATAGCGATGGCTTGATGTGGCCGGTAGCGTCTCGTATCATTACCGCTTATTTCCATGATGCTGATTATCCTTATCGCAACATCTTTGAGCACAATGCTATTGATTTGGCTACTCCTCAAGGCACGCCTATTAGAGCCGCTGAGTCAGGCTATGTTGCTACTGCCAGAGACGGCGGAAAGACCGGCTATAGTTATATCATGTTGATACACGCCGACAATCTATCTACTGTTTATGGCCACGTAAATATTATTTCTGTAGAAAAAGACCAGTTTGTTTCTAAAGGCCAAATAATAGGTTATTCTGGCGGACAACCTGGCACCAATGGCGCTGGACCATTTTCCACTGGTGCTCACTTACATTTTGAAGTTAGAATAAATGGCGTACCAGCCAATCCACTCAATTATTTGCCATGAGGCTAGATAATAACAAAACACTGATATTATTTTTAATCCTGCTAATCACGATGGCGGGATTAATTTATATTTGGATAAAATATGAAAACAGCCAATTTTTAACCACAAAAATAAAAGAAGCCAGCGAATATGTTGCCCCAAAAGAGTTTATTCCCCGAAATATAGTTGAAGAAAAGGAACATAATTGGCTTTTTTTCGGCGACCTAATGCTTGACCGAAATGTTGGCAGCAAAATAGAGGAGCAGGGAATAGACTATATTTTTGAAAATATCTTGGCTCAAGATAAAAATTTCTTTACTGACTATGAGCTGATTTCCGCCAATCTAGAAGGTGCCGTCACCAATCAAGGTGAACATTATTTGCCTAATGCACCTTATGATTTTGCTTTTTCTCCAGGTTTAATAAAAGATCTAAAGGAAAAATACAATTTTAATTTTTTCACTATTGCTAATAACCATATAACTGACCAGGGAAATAATGGACTGATAGAAACTAGAGAAAATCTCAACCAGTTAGGCATTGGTTACGTTGGTTGTGCTGATGCGCAAGTAGCTGACTGCAGCGCTAAAATAATAGACAAAAAAGATTACAAATTGGGTATGTTAGGCTTTAGTATGGTCTATCACATGTTGGATACAGATGCTGCTAGCAAACTGGTCAGCCAAATGGCTTCATCGACTGATTTTGTCATTGTCAATATCCACTGGGGTGTAGAATACGAACATCAGTTCAATAATATCCAACAAAATTTAGCACATACTCTTATAGATTCTGGAGCCGATATGATTGTTGGTCATCATCCCCATGTAGTTCAGGGTATGGAAATATACCAAGAAAAACCAATTTTCTATTCTTTAGGTAATTTTGTCTTTGACCAATACTTTTCTAGTGATACCCAAGAGGAGTTGGCTTTAAAAATAAACTACAAAAATGACCAGCTAAACATCCAATTAATACCGCTTGTCTCCGAAAACAGCCAAATAAGGCTAGCCAATGAAAATGAAAAACAAGAATTTTTAAACAAATTCTTTCTCTGGTCAGAAGCTGATATTCAATATCATGAAGCTATTATTTCTGCTAATATTAGCCTATAAATACCGAGGATATTGGTTACTCTTGACAAAAAATAATATATGTGCTAACATACCATATCATAGTTGTTCACATTTGAACTTGATGAAAGGTTCTTCGCTGCAGGAGATCTTTGGGTGATTCACTGAATCGACGCCTGACGGCACAACAACCCAAATATCCTCAGTAGAGGTACTACTCATCAAGAAACCCTCCTCGGGCAGAGGCGTTACATCGGATGGTGACTTCGTCACCGCACAAGGATGTGTTGCAGGGTACGATAATCCCTGCTTTATTTTTGCCAAAATTTATTGTTTGAGAGGATGAAATTTGGTATGAATCTTTTCGGCATATCTATCGGAAGCATGGACATAACGAGTAGTAGTGTCTAATGATTCATGGCCCAAGAGTATTTGAATAGCCGCTGGATTAGCGCCATTTTCTGCCAGATAAGTAGCAAAGGCATGGCGCAATGAATGAGCAGAAATGGGAATATTGATAGATAATAATTCGCGATAACGTTTTATTTTGTATTGAAGATAGTTGGTAGATATCTTTTTTTGTTTATCGGGGTTATTGCGACCGCGGTAAGGAATAAATAAATAAGGCATATCATCATGTCTTGCTTTCAAATAAGCTCCGATATATTTTATAGCGCGAGGAGTCAAATAAACAAAGCGTTGTTTTTTGCCCTTACCCATAATATAAATACGGCCACTTTGATCTAGTTGCTGGCGTTTGAGAGAAAGTAATTCAGAAATACGCATACCAGTAGCAAACAAAGTCTCTAGCATAGCCCGATTGCGCATAGCAATAGTTGGATCCTTTTCGTATTTATTAGGTGCCTCAATCAAACTAATCAGCTCACGCATCTCAGGCACTTGACCGGCTTTTTTTTCGGTTTTAAGTAATTTGACAGCATCGGCATTGATAGGACTTTTATAATCTACATCATTTAAAAATTTCAAATAAGACCTCAGGGCCGACAAAATGCGATTGATACTATAACTTGATAATTGCTTTTGCCCCTTGCTATCAGAGGCTGTATGTCTAGAAGTAGAGGAGAGGTAGGCTTTGTATTTGATAAGTGAACGCTTACTCAATTGAGCAAAAGGAGTTTTGATATCATCTGCTAAAAAATTTTCAAAAGTATTTAAGTCCCTCTCATAATTATAAACCGTCTCAGCTGAGTAATTATTAGATTGGATATTTTCCAAAAACTCATCGAGGAGAGGGAGGCTTATCTTTTTACCTGGTTTCTTCATATCTATATTATATCTTGAGCTTAATGGCCTGTCAAATTGAGTGTAAGAGTTATTATACTCAGTTTATATTATGCTTAATATAAACAACTTAATAAGTATTTTGAAGATATTCTATTTAAAATAGACCTTATCCCCAAACCTAACATCTATATAGTCGACATCTACACCCGTTATATTACCCGCCATCAAAATCTGTTTTAAATTATTCATCTGCTTCTTGATGCTTTCCTGAGCATCAATTTTAACATAAAATCCGGTCTTAGTATGAAGCTCTATTAAATTCCAATTGTCACTAATAACAATCATATCTAGTGTTTCTTTATCAGCCACGTGGTCAATCCACTCCAAATACAGTTGATTGATGATTTCTATCTCTTCAGAACTAAAAATCTGATTACCAGTCGGTCTAGCACTACGAATGTCCTTGATTATAAGGTATTTTTCATCACGAGCTCGTATTTGACGATTTAAGGCCCCCGAAGCATCTAGAAGGTATAAAGTATCATCTTTGGACCAAATAAAATGTGAAATTTTTTCTGTGACTGTAATTTCCAATTTGTTGGGCCAAATTTTTTTGATAACAGCTTTATCTAAATTAAAATTTTCCGCTAACTCTTTTTCTACTGGTTCTGGGTCAAACAAAAAGAAATTTGAGTTTTTAAATAAAAAATACTTGCTAGTCGCTAACTTTGATTCCAAAAATTCTTCCACTTCGCTTTGGGTCAAATCTTGATTATTCACCAAAACAAAGTTTTTTAACCTTAAATATCCTATTTGAAAGATCCCTTGAATAAGAAAAATTGCTAAAATTAGCCAGATAATTAAAATTATTTTTTTCTTTGACGAACTGCTATGATCCTGACTATAATAAGCTGACCGATTACGTCTGGGCCGCCGCGGCATGTGCTGTTGCCATGATTTTGTTGTTTTTATTCGCGTCTTCATCATACTCTACCCTTGAGGGAAAGATTAAAATATATGTGTCGTAAAATATTGTTTATACTAGTATGCGGGGAAGTTGTGGATTTATTTTTGTAACAACTTCATAATTTATTGTCTGCGAAAGAGAAGCTAATTCTTCAGCTGAAATATTTTCTTCCTTGTTCTGACCTAAGACAATCACTTCCTCCCCTACTTTGATATCAGTATCTTCCGGCAATTCTATCATTGTTAAATTCATGCAGATATTTCCCCTGACTTTGTAACGATTGCCCTTGATAATAACTTCTGCTTTGTTGGAAAACGCGCGGCTATAACCTTCATTATATCCCAAAGGCAAAACTGCTACTTTGGCGGTCTGTTCACATCTATAGGTCCGATTATAACCAATTGATTCGCCAATTCTAATATCTTTTATCTGAATAATTCTTGTCTTCCAGGATAAGACTGGCTTTAATTCTATTCCTTGTGCCAGACCCCTTTGTTGAGCTGCTCTACTGGGCCACAAACCATAAAGACTAATACCCAAACGGATTATATCCTGTTGTGAATCGCTCATACCAATAGAAGCAGCTGAACAAGCAGAATGTATTTTTGAATCAAGGTACTTGCTGGTGATACTATTGAAAGTAGTGAGTTGTTCTCGAGAAAAATCCAAATTTTCTGCTTCTGACTCGGCATAATGAGTGAAAATACTAAATACTTTCAAATATTTTTTTGTGCGAATAAGCTCTATAGCCTTATTAGCCTCCTCTGTTCTAAAACCAAGTCTATTTGTCCCAGTATCAATTTTTATATTTACCCAAAATACCTTTTTTAATTTTTTACCTAAGTCAGCCAAATAATCTATAGTTTCGTAATCATAAACCGGCAAATAAATCTTATGACGAAGCGCGGCCAGTAATGACTTTTTATCACGATTAAAATAACTCAAAACCATTATTGGTTTTTTGCTTTTTTTCTGAGCCGAAATCGCCTCATCAAGATTGACTACGGCAAAACCACTAACATTCTTGTCCTTATCCAAAATTTTCAACACCTCTTTGAAGCCGTGACCGTAAGCATTACTCTTTATCACTGGCCAAATTTCTGAATTTGGTGCTAAATTTTTGAACTGTGCTACATTATGTAAAAGATTTTTTTTATTTATTTCTACCCAGTTAAGATGTTTTGGTTTTGATTTTAAGATAAACATTATTTTCCCAAATATTTTTTACCCATGTACTTTTGTAAAGCTTCAGGAATAAGCACTGTGCCATCAGCTTGCTGATACTGCTCCAAAATTGCCGGCAAGACTCTACTGGTAGCTAAGCCCGAAGCATTCAGGGTGTGAACAAATTTATTTTTACCATCCTTATCTTTGAAGCGAATATTACCTCGTCTAGCCTGATAATCCAAAGCATTAGAAACACTTGATACTTCTTTATAGCCATTCATACTAGGAATCCAGACCTCCAGATCAACTGTCTTGGCCATAGCAGAGCTACAATCGCCCGCTGCCAGCTGGACAGTGTTATAATGAAGACCCAAACCCTCTACTAATTGCTGAGCATGAGATAATAGCTCGTCAAAAGCTGACCAAGAATTTTCTGGTCTGGTAAAATGAAACATTTCTATCTTGTTGAACTGATGCCCGCGAACCATACCCCTCTCCTCTGTCCGATAAGCTCCAGCCTCGCGTCTAAAGCAGGTAGAATAAGCATAATACTTAAGTGGTAATTCTTCGGCTGGTAAAATTTCTTCTCGGTGATAATTGCCCAGCATCATTTCAGAAGTAGCATTAAGACAAAGCTTGCCCTCTTCCGTCCAAAACAAATCTTCTCTAAATTTTGGTAAGTGCCCTGATATGTAAGCTGATTTTTCTGACAACAAAAATGGCGGAATCATAAACTTATAATCACCGTGTGAACGATGAAAATCAATAAAATAATTCAATAGTGCCCACTCCAGCAAAGCGCCATCACCGACGTAAGCCCAAAAGCCAGCACCAGACATTTTGGCGGCTCGCGGATAATCTATCAAATTGAGATTTGTAGCCAAGTCAACGTGATTTTTTGGCGCAAAAGAAAAAGCTGGCTTATCCTTAAAAGTTTTGATAACTTGATTGTTTTCCTTACCACCAGCCACTACGTCGTCAGCTGGAAGATTAGGTAAGGCTGACATCCGCTCATTAAAATCAAGCTCAACTTTTTCCAGTTTACTTTCTAATTTTTTTATTTGCTCACCAATTTTTTTTATTTGAGTAATTGTTTTGGCATCGGGTTTGGTCTTGGAAGCTTGATTACGCTGAGCTTGTAAAGGCTCTATCTGAGTCAATAAGGATCTGCGTTCATCATCCAATTTCAAAACTACTGACAAATCAAGATCTTTTTTGCCCATCCTTTTGAGCAGAGCCGTTTCAACTTCTTTGGTATTGTCGCGTATCAATTTTATGTCTAGCATAATTATTCATTAATTATAATGCTTTCTATTTTATCACCCTGAACAATACTATCTACTACATCCTGGCCTGATGTTACTTTGCCGAAAACAGAATGCTTTCCGTCTAGCCAAGGAGTCGGCACGTGAGTAATGAAAAATTGTGAGCCATTGGTATTGGGACCGGAGTTGGCCATTGATAATACGCCCGAGCTATCGTGCTTGAGCTCCGGATCAAATTCATCAGCAAATTTGTAGCCTGGTCCGCCAGTGCCAGCAATCGGTAAGCCACTGCCATTTGGCTCATAGACAAAATCTACGCCTACTTCGCCTTTGGCTTGAGGATCACCAGTCTGAATCATAAAATTTTCTATTACTCGATGAAAATATATATCATCATAAAAGCCTTCTTTGGCTAATTTAACAAAATTATCAACAGTGTGTGGCACTCTACCTTTGTAAAGCTCAATATTAATATCGCCCTTAGTAGTTTTGATAGTCGCTGTCATTTTTTCTTCTTTATTAATTATATTTTCCTTAGTATTTGTATTTATATTTACGTTTTCAGATTTGGTACAACCGCTGAAAATTAGTAGTAGAGCGGTCAAGAGGAATAATTTTTTAATCATTTTTTTTCTAACTCCTTTATTAAATTATTAAGTGATCGGCCACGATGGCTGATTTTATTTTTTTCTTCTACGCTAAGCTGAGAAAATACTTGTTTGTAACCAGTAGGATAAAATACTGAGCTCCAAGGTATCCCCGGTTTTATTTCACAAGCCAGCTCTGTACCAATTCTACCCAGGCACTCTCCTCGACTGACAATAAGTTCTTGTCCGTCCGTCAAAGCGCTAATAGCTACGAATTTAGCGCCGCGTTTCTCCATCGGTACGCCTTTGAGCTTGGTGAAAAGCAGATCCAAAAGCTCTTGATCGCTAGCTTCATAACCTGGCCAGCGGCGCGACATTACTCCTGGTTCACCACCCAAAGCATCTATTTCCAAGCCAGCATCATCAGCCAAAGTTGGCAAACCAGAAAGCTGGTGGTAAAATTTGGCTTTACCCACAGCATTTTCTTCAAAAGTAGCACCTGTTTCTTGATAATCTTCCTTAATCCCCAAATCAGTCAAAGAAAATATCTCAATATTTAAAGAGCTGAGTTGCTTTTTTATTTCTGTTAATTTACCGGGATTGTGTGTACCAACTAAAAGCTTATTTATCTTCATTATTTTTTGGTCTCATAGTTGGGAATAAAATAACTTCTTTGATATTTTCTATATCACCCAGCATCATTGTCAGTCTATCAATACCAATACCCAATCCAGCGGTTGGTGGCATACCGTGCTTGAGAGCTTCAACAAAATCATCATCAGCGCCTTGTGCTTCTTCGTCACCAGCTTCTTTGAGCCTTTTTTGCTCATTAAAACGCTCTCCTTGATCTATTGGATCATTGAGTTCGGAAAAAGCATTGCACAGCTCGGCTGTCTTCACTACCAATTGGAATCTT
>QZJA01000026.1 GCA_003599205.1 Candidatus Parcubacteria bacterium | reverse complement strand
CCCAAAATATCCTGATTAATTATTTATGTCATTTCGACCGAAGTGGAGAAATCTCGTATTAGATCTCTCGACTACGCTCGAGATGACACATGACTAATGATCGTGATCGTGAGCTGTAGAAGCAATAGTAAAGTACACTAGTGTAAGTACCGCAAAAATAAGTGCCTGAACAATACCAACAATTATTTCCAGAAACATAAATGGCAGTGGCACCAAATAAGCTACCAAAGCAGTAATTGAAGCAATCAGCACTTCACCGGCAAAAACATTACCAAACAACCTAAATGATAATGAAGCAACTTTGGCTACTTCTGATACAATCTCAATCAAACCAACAAAGAAATTTATTGGATTGACCAAAACTATAGTTGGCTCTTTGCCAATCTTCTTCGGTATTTCAAGTAAAGCTTTGAGGTTGATAAATTTATTGAAATAATTCCAACCGCCGACTATCATCACCCCAAAGACATTGGCCGCTACCACAGAAAATAATCCTAGAGCTAAAGTGGTATTTAAATCAGCTGTACCGCCACGAAATATAGCTGTGCCATTGTAAGTCAGAGAGCCAATACCCGGTATAAGACCTAGCCAATTATTTATTAAAATAAAAATAAAAATTGAAAAAACAATCGGAAATACTTGTTTGGATCTTTGCCTATCATTGGTCACCAAATCCATCATATCTAAAGCGCCATTTATGACCAATTCAATAAAACTCTGAAACTTTGAAGGCAGACGATTATTTTTGGCACGAATAACCAAAGATAAAATAATAATCAAAAACACCGCCAACCAGGAAGTAAGCAGTGAGTTAGTTATGTTGAACTCGCCGATATGAAATACCGGTTCAGCAAACAAAGTATGCTCGTGTTCGCCGTGTTCTTCGCTTCCTTCAACGGCATGTTCCAAATCACGAGTTACCTCATTTTCATTTATAGCATCACCAGTTTCTGAAAGGTGATTTATATCTAAATTTTCTTGATCACTAAGATCTGTCGCTCTGGCGTTCATTTTCTTTGTTCTTTTTAGCCTCCCGATCAGCTAACTCTATTTGCCTCATATATCTGACACCAGTAATTCCTATACCGATACTGGAAACAATGAATGCCCCAGCCGTCAAGGAAAAGAAAAATAACTGTCCGGTGTCATATTTATTATCCAGCCACTCTCCCAAAAACAAGGCGCCAATTACTGGAAAGGCTATCCAACCAGTAGTCTCGGCAAACATGACAAGACCCACTCTTAACCAGTCGTTTGACTTGTTTTTAGAATTTTTGTTCTCGGGTTGCATAACTTTAAAATTAACAAAAAGCGGCTATATTATATATCAGCCGCCCCTAAAAGTCAAGATGTTTTATTTTACTCTAAACGTGGTTTTTCTACGTCTTCCAGATCTAAAACGTCCGCTTTACCAGTAATTTTATGTAAATCTTTATCAATTCTGTTTAATTCTTTATTAGAAAGATTATAGGTATTAGTCACAGTTGAAAGCTGATCGCCTAATTTTTTATGTTTCTCAACATAAGCATATATATGTTTTTGCCATTGCTCCATATATTTTATTATATCTTGTGCAGTTTCTTCTATATGTAATGCTCTTAAACCTTGCAAGACAGTTTGTAAATAAGCCAAAAACGAAGTGGGAGACACTATAATTACTTTATATTTACTTGCTGCAACTTGAATTAAACTATTAGTATCTTCATCTTGCATAGCACCAACTTTATTTATTAATAAATCATAATATATAGCTTCATGAGGAATGAACATAAAAGCAAAATCCATAGTTCCTTTATTTGGCATTATATACTTAGATACTTCTTTAATTCGTGCTTTCAAATCGTTAACAAAAAGTTTTTCTAATTTAGCCCTTTCGACTTCATTAGTTTCTTCACTAATACGATTATAATTTTCCAAAGAAAATTTAGCATCTATAGGAATGATTTTATCTTTAACTAACACCACTGCATCTGGTATTAACTCATTACCCTTTTCATCTTTACCTAATCTATATTGCATTTTATAAGAACCAGGTGGCAATACATTCTTCAGAACTGTTTCCAAAAAATATTCCCCCAAAATACCCCTCTGTTTCGGATTATTTAGAATATTCTGTAGTTGTTGTAATTGATCTGTGAAACCAACTACCTGCTTATTAGTTTCTTCTAACTTAAGCAACTTCTCAGATATATCTTTGGAAATACGAGATGTCTCCATAAACTGATCTTGGAGCATCTTAGCGCTGTGCTGAGTAGTTTGATCTATCTTAGTGCCTAGTTGTTTGGTCAAATCACTTATCTGTTGCTGGAGCATTAACATACCCCTATCATCTTTTTCTACTGGCTGATTTTTTTTGAAAAGCAAAAAAATCACTACGGCCATCAGCACTAAGACTAAAATTGAAGTTAAAAGGGAAAATGTTTCCATATTTTATTATTATATTTATATTCTATCTGGATAATTTGAGAACAAACCGTCAACCCCCAGCTCCTTCATCTTATTTATATCATCTTTGTCGTTGACTGTATAGACAAAGACTTTAAAACCTCTTTGGTGGGCATCAGCAATATATTTTTGCCTAGCAAAATCAAGGCTCAAGTGGACCGAATAGGCCGATACCTCCTCGGCAAACTTGCTATAGCCGATTGGTATGCCAGCTATCAAGGCGCCGACTCTAATCTCTGGCATTAATTCTTTAAATCTCTTGAGCTCATAATGATCAAAAGAGGAGACTAGAAAATGCTCAGCTGTCCAATCTTTTTCTTTGATATATTGACCTATTAGTTGAGCAACTGGCTCGGCAGTATGCTCCCCTTTAAGTTCAACATTGATAGGAACTTTCTTGTCTACTAAGTCAAAAACTTCGGACAAGGTTGGAATTTTTTCTCCCTGAGCAATTAGTAAAGACCGAATTTCGGTAAAAGTTTTATCAACAACATAGCCATGCCCATTGGTAGTACGATCTACTTTGTCGTCATGTATCACCACCAACTCACCTGACTGACAAACATAAACATCAAGCTCAATCATATCAACACCGAGCTCCAAGGCTTTGGCAAATGAACGCAGAGTATTTTCTGGTTCATAACCCATGGCTCCTCTATGACCGATTTTTAACATTTATTTTAAATTAAATAATTCGTTGGCATTGTCACCAGTGATTGCTATCACTTCATCAACCGACATGCCTTTGATCATGGCAATTTTTTCTGCTACGTGACGCACATAAACCGGCTCATTGCGCTTTCCTCTATGCGGTTCGGGAGATAAGTAGGGTGCATCAGTTTCAATCAACATTTTATCAGTCGGTATCCATTTTACAATTTCCTCCAAAATACCTGTCTTGTCAAAGGTGACAATACCAGTAAATCCCAGATAAAAACCCAGCTTAACAAATTCCTTGGCCTGCGATATATTGCCACCATAACAATGGATAACCGCTCTTTTTGCGCCACTGTCCTTGAGGACACGATAAATATGATCATAAGCATTCAGACTCGGATCATCTTTGTGGTTTCGCCCGTGAATTACCAAAGCCAAATCATTGTCCTGTGCTAGCTGAATATGAGCACGAAATACTTTTTCCTGCTTCTGTTTTATTTCTTCAATAGAACCAGCACCCTTATCCAGAGATTCCTGTAGATGCCAAAAATCAAAACCAGTTTCACCCATGGCTACTACCTGGCTTTGATTGTTGTTTATCAAATCTTGATATTTTTTAATTTCAAACTCCTCATCATAAACATGAATAGGATGAAGACCTAAGGCCGCGTACATGCCATCATTATCATGAGCAATCTCAAGCGCTTTTTGACTAGTATCAAAAGCAGCACCGACATTTATCACTTTCATGCCGGCCTGATGGCAACGACCTATCACTTCTGACAGGTCGTCTTTATATGCCTTGAAATTCAAATGACAATGGGAATCAATCAACATCTTCTAAAATAGATTTAACTTCTTTTATAGCTCCTGGTATCAAAGGTTTAACTACGGCCGCGATGTTCATGGCCCTGGGTGCTATTTTTGAATTGGTGATATTTTCTCCAATGGTTTCACTAATAGGAAAAATTGACATTAGATAAACGACTGCTGCCGCTGCCAAAGCTCCACCTATCAATCCGACAATAGCTCCCAACATTTTATTTACCAAATCAATAAAAGGAATAATGTGAAAAATTTTGTTGATGATACCGACGATGAGGCCAACGGCTATATTGACACCGACAAATATGGCACCGTAAGCAATTATATTGGCCAGTTCTACATTATCAAAATCAGCTATTTTCATAATCCACTCGCCAACCAACTGCATGTAATGAGATCCAGCCCAAATACCAATAATGATGCCGACAAATCCGCCGATAGCACCAACCAGTCCGGCTCGAAAGCCCTTCCAGACAAAAATTAGGACAATAACTAATAAAATGATGTCAAAAATGTTCATGTTTATATTTTAAATTATTTTAAGCGCGCAAACAAGGGTGACTCTGGCTTTTTAATTTTTTTGGCCGTTAATATATTAATTATTTCTTGAGCTTTGTGGGGCATAAAAGGCATAAGTGAGTTGGCTATTATGTATAAATCACTACTCAATTCTTCTAAAAGTTTTTTTACTTGGTCTTTATTAGCTTCGTCTTTGACCAGTAGCCAAGGCTTGTTCTCATCAATCATGACATTATCTTTTTGTATAAGCTGCCAGATTGTCAGTAGGGCTTCACGGAAACGTAAATTTTTTATTTCTTCACTACCAACTCTATTATCTTTGAAATTCTTATGATCGATCTCACCATCAAGATATTGCTCGACCATATTGGTCACTCGATTGACTAGATTGCCCAAGCCATTGACCAAGTCGGCATTATACTTGTTGGGAAATTCTTCCACCCTGATATCTGATTCTGAACCAAAAGAAAATTGAGACAGTATCAAATATTTACTAACTTCTGATCCATATTTTTCTACCAGCTCGTTGGGTGAAATCACATTACCCAAAGTTTTGGACATCTTCTTGCCGTCTAAGGTAAAAAACCCATGAATATATAATTTTGGTAAAGGCAAATCCAGAGCCATGAGTATTGCTGGCCAATAGACAGCGTGAAATTTCAAAATATCAAGAGCCAAAAATTGAGCATCAGCTGGCCAAAACTTTTTGAAATCTTTGCCATCTGGATAACCTAAGGCCGTAATATAGTTTGATAAAGCATCCACCCAAACATAGGTTTTTTGGCTATCATCCCAAGGTAAATCTATACCCCAAGGTACAGATTTTTTGCTCCGAGAAATGGAAAAATCTGGCAAGTCTTGTTTGTTGATCAATCCCAAAACTTCATTTTTTCTAGTTTCAGGATAAATAACCAATTCACCCGATTCAATCGCTTGCTTTACCCTGAGCAAATAGTCTGCTAATTTGAAAAACCAGTTCTTCTCCACTAATTTTTCCGGCTCCTTATTATGATCGGGACATTTGCCGTTTACCAACTCGCTTTCAAGAATGAATTTTTCGCAACCAACACAGTAAAGGCCGTGGTAGTCACCTTCATAAATAACAGCATTACCTAAGGGAGTTTTAGCGTCTTTTAATTTATCCAAAATATCAACCACAATTTCTTTATGTTTTTCTTCGGTAGTGCGGATAAAATAATTATAGCTGATATCGAGATTTTTCCAGGCATCTTTGAAAGTCTCTGACACCTGATCAGTAAAAGTCTGTGGTTCTAAACCCTGTTTTTTAGCTGCCTCAGCTACTTTAGCACCGTGTTCATCGGTACCAGTCAAAAAATAAACATTGTCCTCGCCTATTTGACTACGATAAAAACGTGCCAGAACATCGGCAACTATAGTAGTATAGGCATGACCAATATGCGGTTTATCATTGACGTAATAAATTGGCGTAGTGATATAAAATTTCTTTTGTTTATCTACCATAATTTTAATCTGTCATGATAGTAGTTTTGGCCACAATACCATAATAACCATCAAGCTCTTTAGTTAAAGCTTTTATTTCTTTATTTGTACCTTCGACAATTAAAGAAATAATTCCGGTACAGTTTTTTATACAGCTACGACTAGGGTTTATACCCATGCGCCCCAAAATGACCTTACCATGATCAGTCAAAATACGCTGAACATCTACTGCGTGAGCGTGCCTATCTTTTATCAATATAGCAATTGATGCTAAATGTTTTTTTTCTGGCATAAATTTATATTAATCTTGTTCTTTGTCATGTTGCTCAAAAAGATAAGCCAAGAGATCGCTAACACTAAACTCTTGGTCGCCAACTTTATAAGTTTTATTAAAATCAACTCCAGCTGGTAACCTATGCATAGATTCATTGAGAAAAAAAGATTTTCTATGCGCTCTGGCTCCAAGGGTTTTTTCTATTTCAGCAAAAAAATCTTCACCAGTCTGACCTAAAAAATCCGCTAAAGCATCTTCTTTATTGGTATAGATTTTTTCTGCATTAAATTCAAAATTGCCTTCGCCCATATTATTTATTATTCACTATCACGACAAATTCACCTTTTTGTTGAGCTTTGTCATTGTTTAAAACGGCTAAAATCTCTTTGGCTGTGCCACGATAAAATGTTTCAAACTTCTTGGTAAGCTCCCTACCGACAATCAACTGACGAGGACAATCTGATAATTGCTCTAATGTCTTGAGTATTCTATGGACTGATTCAAAAAATACTACCGGTAATTCACTTTGTTTGATAGTTGTAAATAAAGTCTGACGGCCTTTTTTGTGAGGCAAGTAACCCAAAAACAAAAACTTATCCATAGCTACGCCAGCCACTGACACAATAGCTGTCAGAGCCGATGGTCCTGGCAAAGGTATTATTTCTGTTTCTGGCAATTCTGCTAACACCAACTCTATCAATTTTCCACCCGGATCAGATACACCGGGTGTGCCAGCGTCTGTCACTAGAGCAACATCTTTGCCTTGCTTGAAGTATTCTTTTATCCTCTGCCATTCATTTATTTTGCTGTGCTGATGCCAAGGTATCAATTCTTTCCTTATCTGATAATGATCAAATAATTTTTTACTGACTCTTTTGTCTTCAGCCAAAATCAAATCAACCTCTGAGAGTATACGAAGAGCTCTCATTGTCATATCTTCTAAATTACCAATCGGTGTAGCAACTATGTATAGTTTTGACATGAAAATTTTAGGCTTGATTTTTACGTTCTTTAAAAGCTTGTATATAAACAGCAATCGCCAAAGTAACTGGTACTGCTAGAAGAGCACCAACTGCTCCACCCAAACGGGTGCCTACCAAAATAGCAATAATTACTACTAAAGGATTGAGTCCAGTGGTTCTGCCCATGACTTTTGGCACGATGAAATTATTCTCAATCTGTTGCACTACCAAATAAATAAGACCAGCAAAAAGCGCTTTGCTTATTCCTCCTTGGGAAAAAGCAAAGAAAATTCCAGGAACAGCTGATATCCAAGGACCTAAGAAAGGTATTATTTCAAATAGCCCAGCCAAAAGGGCCAACAACAAAGCATACTTTATACCAATAATACTCAAACCAACATAGACCATGACAAAAACGATCAACGACAGGAGCAACTGTCCGCGCAACCAATAGCCCATGCGGTGTTGAATCTTTACTATGACCTCTAGCACCTGAGGTCGGCGCTGTTCAGGAAAGAGCCCCTGAACTATTTTTTTCATACCTTCCTCTTCTACAGTCAAATAAAAAGTGATTAGCAAAACAACAAAAAAACTAATAATACCGCCGAAGATAGAAGTCAAAGCATTGAAAATACTAGTTCCAGCTTGGGATATGCTACTGGTCAAATCACTAATACTAGTACTGACACCACTACCAGCAGCTGTAGCACCATCAATGGTACTTAGGTTATGTAGACCTTCATTTATCTTGTCCAAATAATCTGGAAACAATCGAGACATATCAGCTATTTCTTTGCCAATAGGCTTGGCCAGCAAAAATATAGCTCCACCAAATACCAAAAAGAATATCAAATAAACACCCACTATGCTCAAAGCTCTGGGCAACTTTTTGGTTTGTAGCCAATCGATCAAAGGATCAAAGGCTGAAGACAAAACTACTGCTACAAATATCAGTGCCAAAACATCTTTGATAATATACAAAAATGCTAAAGCCAATAATATTAAAATTGTTCTGACAATTGTGTCGGTAGAAATTGAAATTGATCTGTTATCAGGCATAATTTTATTTTTTTAATATTTTTAAAAATTTATTTTTATCCTCAAATGGACCGATAATAGCTAAATTGGCATTGGGCCACTGAAATATATCTTTAGCTATTTGATTGACGTCTGACAATTTAATCCTGTCCACTTCTGCCAACAATTCATCAAGGTCTTTTATCTTCTGCTCTATGATTTCTTGTGACAGCAAAAAATTTAAGTGTGAGCCGGCGTTTTCCAATCTGAGAATCAAACGTCCGCGAATATTATCTTTGGCCCGCTTAAGCTCATCGGCGCTAATACCTTTTTCTACCACATCGTTGATTTCTTCCTTGATTGCTTCAAGCGCTTCATATGTTTTTTCTTTATTCAAGCCCGCTTGAATAGTGAAAGCACTGACATGTTCATAAGGACTGGTAGCTGCTCGGATAAAATAACACAATCCTTTTCTTTCTCTGATGTTAAGAAACAAGCGTGAACTCATATTACCACCCAAAACATTAGCCAACACCTGGACTTTATTGAAATTCTTATCATTGCTGGCTAAAGTTTTAAAACCAAGCATCAGTTGAACCTGCTCTAGAGATCTTTTGACAATTCTTATTTTTGGTGATGTCTGTTTGGCTAGGACTATTTTCTTATTTTTTACCCTAGCAGATTTTTTTTCTAGCGGAAATAACTTGTCAACAAATTTCAAAGCCTGTGCTTCATTAAAATTACCAGCCAAACCAATTACTATATTGCTGCTGTAATAATATTTTTTGTAATAATTATACAAAGAGTTCCGAGAAATAGTCTGAATGTTTACCCTTGGCCCGGCAATTGATCGGCCTAAGTTACTGCCAGCAAACATATGCTCTTCAAAAACATCTTCAATATACATCAGTGGATTGTCTTCATACATATTTATCTCTTCCACAATTACCCCTCGCTCCCGATCAATTTCTTGGGGGTCAAATTTGGAATTATGGACCATGTCGGAAATCATATCTATCGCCAAAGGCAAATGGGTACTGTCGGCTGTAATATAATACCCCGTATGCTCTTTACCAGTAAAAGCATTGTATTCAGCACCGATACTATCTAGCTCTTTGGAAATATCAATAGTATTTGGCCTCCTATGAGTGCCCTTAAACATCAGGTGCTCTACAAAATGTGACACACCATTGTTAGCATCAGTTTCCTGACGAGAACCAACTTTATATAAAACTTCAAAGGTAGCTGACTTAGTGTCTTTTTTGGGCACTAAAATAATTACACTGCCGTCTTTGCGGACAATTCTTTTGAACATATTTTAAAAAACTTCATTAATAATTTAATTTTTCTTGAAAATAAGCAGCCAGTTCATCTATAGCGATGCGCTCCTGCTCCATGGTATCGCGATCCCTAACTGTGACTTTCTTATCTTCCAAACTGTCAAAATCGACTGTTACACAATAAGGCGTGCCAATCTCATCCTGACGGCGATAGCGCTTGCCAATACTAGCTGTTTCATCATACACACAAACAAAATTCTTTTTAAGTTTGAGCAAAATATCCTGAGAAACTTTACTAAGTTCTTCTTTTTTAGACAACGGTAACACTGCAACTTTAATTGGTGCTAATTGATATGGTAATTTCAAAACAACTTCTACATCTTTGATAGCTTTGGTGGTTGTACTTCTGCCACCATCAATCTCAGTATAAGCAGAAAGCAAAACTGCCAAAAATGAACGATCTACTCCCAAAGATGGCTCAATAACGTGAGGTAAAAATTTTTCTCGAGTTACAGGATCAGTATATGCCAAATCTTGACCGGAAGCTTTTTGGTGTTGAGTCAAATCATAATCAGTCCTATAAGCTAAACCGTAGAGCTCTTTTTGACCAAAAGGAAACTTATACTCAAAATCAATTGTTCTTTTAGAATAAAAAGCGCGATCTTTTTCTGAAATTTCTACTTCAACTAAGTCTTCTTTTTTTAGACCCAAAAATTTACACCAATCTCTCATGACACCTAGCCAAGAATCAAAATGCTTTTCCCAACCCTTGGGCTCAATAAAATATTCTACTTCCATTTGCTCAAATTCACGGGTCCTGAAAATAAAATTTTCAGTAGTAATCTCATTTCTAAAAGCTTTGCCGATCTGAGCAATACCAAAAGGCAGACGCAATCTCTGAGTATCAAGCACATTTTTGAAATTCACAAAAATACCACCGGCAGTTTCCGGACGTAGGTAAACAATAGAGGCGCTGTCTTCTACTGGACCCATAAAGGTCTTAAACATCATATTGAATTGTTTGACGTCAGTCAGCTCACCGCCACACTCTGGGCAAACAATATCTTTGGGATCAATTGGTTTGGTCTTATCATGCTGGGGCACAATAGTTTTATCTTCCAGCAGATGATCATAGCGGAATCTTCTATGACATTTCTTACACTCTACCAAAGGATCAGAAAAATTATCCAAGTGTCCTGAGGCTTCCCAAGTCTTGGGGTGCATAATAATGGCCGCATCCAAACCAACCATATCCAATCGCTCACTGACAAACATTTTCCACCAAGTGCGTTTAATATTATTTTTAAGCTCTACACCCAAAGGGCCGTAGTCATAAGCGGCACTCAAGCCACCATATATTTCAGATGAAGGGAAAATAAAACCTCGGCGCTTAGCTAGATTTACAACCTTTTCAATAGTTCTTGATTCTTCCATAAGAATTTAGACAATTTAATAGTATTTAATAAACAAATTATACCTAATAAAGCCCTAAATATCAAGGTTGACTAAATAGCATCTTTATTACATAACTGAAAAATTACTTCCCCAAAAAAGACTCCTTCTAAGGAGTCCTTTTAAATTACATAGCACTTGGATTTTGTGGAATCGGAGGTGGTGGCGGTGGAGTTTGACTGGTATCTGAAGCCACTGTTTTTTTATTAGCTACTGGACCAACATATTGAGCGCTACCAAAAGCCAAAATAGGGAAAAAGACAAAAGGTAAAATTAACATACCTAAGAAAAATCCTAAGTTATCTTTGCCATAAGCTTTCATGAAATCATAAAGTATAATTATACCAAAGACAAAATTTACAACCGGTATAAAATACAAAAAAACCCACCAGATTGGTCTGCCTATAATTTGTAGCCAAACCACTGTATTATAAATAGGAATAATACTAAACCAACCTGGTCTATTAGCTTTAATAAACAACTTCCACATAGAAGCAAGATTTATTAAAAGCACCACCCAATAGATTACCCAAAACCACAAAGGAAGATTTGAGTCTTGCATAAAATTTTTCTATATAAATTATTAATTATAACCAGTTGGTTTTCTGACGCTGATCTTACCACCGACATCATAGACTATGACATCACGCCGACCAATACCGCCTCTAAGCAAAAACTCACTCAAAGCATTATCTACTCTCTCCTGAATCACACGCCTGAGCGGTCTAGCACCAAAGACTGGATCAAAACCAGCTTCGGCCAATTCACGCTTGGCTGCTTCGGTAACTTCAAAAAATATTCCTTTTTCATCCAATCTCTTCTGGACTTTTTTGAGCATCAACCCGGCAATCTGATATATTTCTTCCCGCTCAAGTGGTCTAAATACTACTACGCCGTCAAAACGATT
The DNA here is from genome assembly GCA_003599205.1 of Candidatus Parcubacteria bacterium. Lineage (GTDB taxonomy): Bacteria > Patescibacteriota > Patescibacteriia > UBA1558 > GWA2-36-10 > BM519. The sequence goes on along the minus strand of QZJA01000026.1, from coordinate 4,539 downwards.
CAAAAATTCTGGCCTGAACAAACTACGTAATTCTTCTTTTATAAGATCATCTCTAAAATCTTCTACCTTCTTACCTTGAGATATCTGATCCTGAATATAAGAAGTGCCAGCGTTGGAAGTTGCAACAATTATCAAATTAGTAAAATCAACAGTTCGGCCCATAGCATCAGTCAAACGTCCGTCTTCCATCACCTGCAAAAATACATTCAAAATATCAGGATGAGCTTTTTCCATTTCATCCAAAAGTAAGAGCGCAAAAGGCTTGTGCCTGACCGCTTCCGTCAAAAGTCCAGCGTTTCTATTTTGCGGTGAACCAATCAAACGAGCAATACTGTCTTGATTTTGGTATTCACTCATGTCCAGACGGATCATGTCATCTTCTTTACCAAAATAAACTTCCGCCACTGTCTTGGCTAGCTCTGTTTTACCCACACCAGTCGGTCCTAAGAAAAGCAAATTGACTATTGGCCGATTGGTATCTCTCAACTCCGCTCTAGCTCGACGCAAAGCAGATGATACTATCTTGACTGCCTCCTCTTGACCAATAACTCGTTGATGGATTTCTTCTTCCAAATTCATCAGTTTAGTTGACTCTTTGGCAGTGACATTGGTCAAAGGAATATTGGTTTTGTGTGAAATGAGCGCTTCAATATCTTCTTCGCGCACTAGTCTATCTTGCCGTCCTGACTTGGCAACAAAAATTCCTGCCTCATCCATAAGGTCAATGGCTTTCTTGGGTAAATATTGATCGGGGATGTAACGATCCGACAAATCATATATTCTTTCCAAAGCCGAATAAGTAAAATATATATTGTGTTTAGCCTCTACTGTACCAACATGAGCTTCCATAATCTGGATGGTTTGATTTTTATCAGGCTCTTCAATATTAATTTTTTTCAAAATATTACCCAGCTCACTGCCTTCCAGATAATCAACGTAGCTCTTATTATCGGTTGTACCAATGATTATCACACTGCGTTTTCTAATTTCTGAGGCCAGCACTTGAGACAAATCAACTCCTTCATTACCTTCTGAAGAAACACCGATCAACTGATGGATATTTTCAATATGCAAAATAATGTTTCCGGAAATCATCACTTCCTGGAGCATAGCCAAAAATCTTTCCTCCAAGATGCCCGTGCCAGTAGCCCCAGAAATCAAAAGCGGTACCGAGATACTCACTAATCGCTTGTCTTGAAACATCTCTGGTACTTCTTCGGCCATCATCTGATTGGCTATACCCTCTACTATCCTATCTTTACCCACGCCGGATGGTCCGACTAAAACTACACTGGACATATCACTTTCCATGGTATTAATCAGATTCAGCACCTCTCGCTCTCTAGCTACAGTCAATGGCAAACCGCCATACTTGGCCATCAAAGTCAGATCTTGAGAAAAGCTATTTAAAATCGGCGTGGCAACAGCGGTATAGGAACGATTGATTCCTGATTTTGGTTTAAAAAATGATTTTGAGCGAAAACGACGATAGCGACCCATCAGTTCATTATTTATCCTCACCCAAGCAATAACGTTGTCTATTTTTTCCTCATCTATATCAAAATCATAAAAGAAATTTTTGATTGCCTGACTGGAAACAACTAGTCCATACAAAAGATCTACCTCTGCTATCTGCTGAGATTGCCGATCGTGCATGTGAAGATAGGCATTCAAAAGGACATTTTTTAATGTTTCGGTAAAAACTGGACGCTTGTCAGGATCAATGATCAAAGTAGGTAGTTCGTTGTCTATTTTTTTCTTTATATTTTCTGAACCAATACCCAGCCTAGCCAAAACTAGACGAATCTCCCTATCATCAAGCAAAATATAAAGCAAATGCCAAACCGTTACTGGAAAGACTTTTTTATAGTTGGCATAAAGCCAAGTTTTATCCAAAATTTTTGCGCTCTCTTGGCTCAAATTATCGGCTATATTATGGTGTAGATATACTTCTTTGTTTTTCAAAAGCTTAATCCTCTGCTTACGTCCGTAATTGACCTTGGTCAAACGGTAGTAAAGATACATGTCCAAAGTGATAAATGACCATAACATAAAATTATTTTCGCTGGGCGTATTGATAAAATCTAGTAGTGCCCGCGGATCAAATTTTATCTGATTCAAAATAGTATAAAGCAAAATTATGGTGGTGATAGCCGCCACGATCAAAAGCGCATTGATAACAATATCAATGGTTTTTTTGGTCTCACGAATAAAAATATGAGCGTAGCTAATATCCTTTTGCCAAAAAACTAAATTGTTATCGGAAAAATAAAAATGGTCATGGCCAAAACAAGTATTGCAAATCTGCCCGCCGATACGTCCGGTGCCGCCACACTCATTACACGCTTGAAATTTGGCTACTTCCATATTGAAGTAAAATTAAATAATATTCCCCACAAAACAAAACCAGGCAAAGCTACCCAAAATACTATAGCCACCAAATTGAAAACAATCAAAACCGCAAACATTACTGTGCGAACTATAGTCAAAAGCAAACGCATCAAAAAACTAATAATACGTCCCTGGCTGTCGTACTGACCAAACATTGGCTTGAATATATTCTTAAACATTATACTCACGCCCAGCGATGCTTCGGTGTTTTTTATAGAATTGACCGTATAGAGAGCTACTCTTTTGAGCCCTGGGCCATACCACCACAGAGGAAAATACAAAATCTCCCAGATAAAATCCAGAAAAATAGACTTAATAGCCTGTACTAATATATTCTGTGTCATTGCCTAAATTATAACATAAAATCAAAAAACCGCCGAGTTAGATCAGGCGGTTTTAAAAATAAATATAAAAATCTAAAAAATAATACAACCAACAATACAAGATGTACAATCTGAAGAGCAATAATCATAAGTACCACAAGCTTTACTAGCTTGCGTTAAATCATAATATTGTGTAGTCGTAGGATCATCATAACAACCGCCAATTCCATTTGAATCACAAGCTTCATTTACACCAATCACCACCTGAGCGGTGCAATTGGCATTACAATAAGTACCAGCTGATTCCAGCAAACCGTTTAAACAACCTTCGGTAAAGGTATCACCATCATCACAGACCTCAGCCCCCTCTACATCACCATCACCGCAAATCGCTACCAAAGTAGGCAAAGCTGCCTTGGCTACCAAGCTAATACTTTCATTATTATAAGAATCACAAGCACCAATAACCAACATATTATCTCCTTGCCGGCTGATATAATACCCCGTATCGCTAGTATCGGATTTCAAGGGGTCAACTGGCAAAGTTTCTAAATACTGACCCAGAAAATCAGTATCATTGACTACCAAGCAACCCAATGTCTCACCATCACATTCCAGAGCACCTTCAGAGCTACACAAAACAAACTTCTCGGCGACAGATAAAGTGCCAGTAGAAAAATCAGCTGGCAAAGCTTGATTGTCTAAACTATAAAGCTCAATTGCTTTAGCTAGGGCATTGATATCGGTCCAACGGCGAGCATTATAAGATTGCCCTAAACGCTTGCTAGGATTAAGAAAAACAAAAATTCCCACAGCCAAAATAGCCACGACTCCAATACCTATTATCAAAGTAAAAATACTAAAACCCTTACTGCTTATTTTTTCTTTATGCATACTTATATTTTAACAAAAAGAAAAGAAAATATCCAATTTATGGAGGAGGAAAACAAGCGTCAGCTCCCGTATCACAAGTACTCTTACAATAAGTCCATTCTGAACTTGGTGCTGAAGTATGATAATATCCCATACCAGTGTAGCATGCTTCATCAAATGAATAATCACACCTTTCATTAACTAATATAGTTATTGTAGCTGTGCAGTTTGAATTACAATAACTACCAGCACTTTCAACTACATTATTACCACAACCTTCAGTAAAAGTATCACCATCATCACAAACCTCTGACCCCTCAGCATCACCATCGCCACAGACCGTCACCAAAGTAGGTAAGGATATTTGCGAAGCTATTTCTACTGTACCAGAAGTATAAGGATCACAGGCTCCCAGGGTAATGGCATCACTACTTCCTCTAGTCACATAATAGCCAGTATCTGTAGTAACTGTTTTTTCTGGATCAATTGGTAAAGTATTTAAATATACTCCCAAAAAATTAGTATCATCTATCACCAGACAACTTTCAGTCTGACCATCACAGCTCAGACTACCGCTACTGCTACACAAAACAAATTTTTCTCCTTCGGCCAATGATGTTAGATTAAAATCTGAAGGCAAAGCGCCATTGTCGGCAGTATAGAGTTCTATCGCTTTGGCAATTGCTGTCAGATCAGCCCAGCGCTGAGCGTCCTGTGACTCACCAATACGCTTGGCCGGATTGACGACTACAAAAATACCAATTGCTACCACCGCTATGATGGCAACCACAATAATAAGCTCAATTAAAGTGAAAGCTTTTGCATTGTGCCTAAAACCAAATTTTACTTTCGGTTCTGCCTTGCGCATTACAGCTTATTACGTCCGATTGATTGCCTTATATTTTTCATTAAACGCAGATAAAAATCAAGATTGTTTAGTGTAGCTAGACGC
>QZJA01000004.1 GCA_003599205.1 Candidatus Parcubacteria bacterium | reverse complement strand
CGAGCACCAGATCTGGCGGTCCTGGGCCAGGCCGATATCCGTTGCCATGGACCAGTTGAAGCCTTCGCAGTCGCCCATGATGTTGAGCCACAGGAGGCTCTCGACCGCCTTGGTCTTCCTGAGCAGCTGATCCTGCTCGTTCTCGATGGCCTCGTGCCGTCGGTGATCATCCGCGCTCAGAGGCGGGCAGATTTCCGAGTGCTGCTGGGCCAGGTGCCTGATCTGCTCGACCAGCTTGATGCGCAGGCCGAAGAGTCGGACCGACTGGTCACTGGCCGTGCCGATGACGACCTGGTCGTCCTCGAGCTTGGCGTCGGGCCACTTGACCTGCTCCACGTCGATCGCTCTGGTCTCTTCCTGCAGTTGGGTCAGGATGTCCATTGTGGCTCCTCCTTGAGGGGCTTGGGTTTGGAGACTGAGGACACTTCTTACGGTGAGACTACTGACTATCTCGATCAAATAGTTTTAATATTAGCTGATATTATAGCTTAAGGAACGCAATTAGATAGAATAAAGTATCATTTTTATTAAATTTTGTCAATATAGAAAAATATCAATAAAAATAGGAATTTTATATAAAAAATTTGTTTGACAAGTATTATTATTTAGCTTAAAATTACCCTACTTTTAATAGGAAATTTATGGCCAATTACAAACAAATGGATCAAGTTTTAGATTTAGCTGCCAAGACTGGTGATAAGGTGATTGTTGTCAGTGACAGTCATGAACCTTATGTAGTAATGTCAATTAAGGAATATGAGGCTTTACTACATAATTTTTCTACTGTTAGCAGTCTGACAGAAGAACAATTGCTTGATAAAATCAACCGCGATATTGCTGTTTGGAAGGCTTCTCAGGAAGATTTGAGTGATTATAGTCTAGATCAGTTTAGGGTTGATACTATCAGAAAAGACGAGGATGATAACAAAAATCAAGAAAAATCAGTTTCAACGCATAATGTGGACAACCTAGATGCAGTCGAAGAAGAAAAATATTATATTGAGCCAATTGATTAGTATTTTTGCTAATATTAGTCAAATTGTTTCAAAATAAGCCTGTTTGCTCTATTAGGCTTGCCAAAAATAAAAAACCGTGCTATAATCGCTTTGTTTTAAAAAATAATTAATAAGTAATTACTTGGATAGTTGGATCACAAATCCCCCAAATAGTGGGGTGCTATCAGTAAGGAGAATAATAGAAGATGGCAGAAGTTTTTAAACGAGAAAAGCCACACATCAATGTAGGTACCATTGGTCATGTTGACCACGGAAAAACTACATTGACCGCTGCTATTTTGAAGACCCTAGCAGCTCATGGTGGAGTCGCTCAGCAAAAAGACGTTGATCAAATTGACAACGCTCCAGAAGAGAGAGAGCGTGGTATTACCATTGCTACCGCTCATGTAGAGTACGAGTCAGATACTCGTCACTATGCTCATGTTGACTGTCCAGGTCATGCTGACTACGTCAAAAACATGATTACTGGTGCCGCTCAGATGGATGGTGCTATTTTGGTAGTATCAGCCGCCGACGGTCCAATGCCTCAGACTAGAGAACATATTTTGCTTGCTCGTCAGGTTGGTGTCCCATACATTGTTGTATTCTTAAACAAAATGGACCAAGTTGATGATCCAGAATTAGTAGATTTAGTTGAGGAAGAAATCAGAGACTTGCTCAAGAAATATGAATTCCCAGGAGATGAAACTCCAATCATTAGGGGTTCAGCTTTAAAAGCAATCGAAGATCCAAATGGTGAATATGGTCAGAAAGTCATGGATTTGGTAAAAGCTTTGGATGAATATATTCCAGAACCAAAACGTGATACTGAACATCCATTCTTGATGCCAATTGAAGATATCTTTTCAATTGAAGGTCGTGGTACAGTTGTTACCGGCCGTATTGAAAGAGGTGTTATCAAAATAAACGAAGAAGTTGAATTGGTTGGTCTAAAAGACACCAGCAAAACTGTCGTTACTGGTATTGAGATGTTCAACAAACAGTTAGAAGAAGGTAGAGCTGGTGATAATGCTGGTATTTTGCTTCGTGGTACAAAAAAAGACGAAGTAGAGCGTGGTCAAGTTTTGGCCAAGCCAGGTTCAATCACTCCTCACACTGAATTTGAAGCTGAAGCTTATGTTTTAAGCAAAGAAGAAGGTGGTCGTCATACCCCATTCTTTAAAGGTTATAAACCACAGTTTTATATTCGTACTACTGACGTAACTGGTGAAGTTGAATTACCAGAAGGTACTGAAATGGTTATGCCTGGAGATACTGTCAATTTGAAGATCAAATTGATTGCTCCAGTTGCTTTGGAAGAAAAATCAAAGTTTGCTATCCGCGAAGGTGGCAGAACTGTTGGTGCCGCAGTTGTAACCAAGATTTTGAAATAAATTTTATTTTCCCCGTCCTTCGTAAGAAGGGCGGGGTTAAATAATATAAATTAAGTAAATTAACAATCGTACATAAATTCATGCCTGTCAAAGTTAAAGAAGTCAAAGAAGAAACCCAGTCAAGGATTAGAATCAAAATCCGAGCCTATGATCACAAAATCATTGATCAGTCTACCAAGACCATCATTGAAACTGTTGATCGTACGGGGGCAGAAGTTATTGGGCCAATTCCTCTTCCAACCGAGAAGAAGAAGTTTACGGTGCTCAGATCAACTTTTGTTCACAAAGATGCTCGTGATCAGTATGAGATGAGAGTCCACAAGAGACTTTTGGACATCATCAATCCTACTCCTCAGACTATTGACGCCTTGCAGAGCTTAAACTTGCCAGCTGGTGTGGATTTGGAAATAAAAATGTAGTTCGAGAGCGTTAAAGCTTTGGACTATAAGTAAACAAAATATTTCGTTTGCTCGAGTAACCCCAACTACGTTGGGAAGTGCCAAGTGGAGGAGGTATTTTACAAGGACAAAAAGTCGCAAATTTATTTTTAGCAACAATCGATTATGATTCTACTAGCAATTGCTAGTAATCGCGATTTTGTCCTGAAAAATATTTTTGAGAACAGAGTCGCGATTTTTTTACCCACATAATTAATATTAAAAAGGGTAATCCCGCATTGCGGGGTTAAATAATAATCAGTAATATGGCCAAGTTTATTTTAGGAAAAAAGTTGCATATGACCCAGATCTTTGCCGAGGACGGTAGAGTAGTGCCAGTAACCGTAGTGGAAGCTGGTCCTTGTACTGTGACTCAGATCAAAGGCGAGAAAGACGGCTACTCAGCTGTTCAGGTTGGTTTTGGCAACAAAAAAAGGACAAATAAACCTCTGGCAGGTCATTTAAAAGGATTTGATAATTTTAGATACCTGAAAGAGTTTAGAGTTGAGAATACCCAAGCTTTTGCCAAAGGCAAAGTTTTTGATGTTAGTACTTTTGCGGTAGGTGATAAATTGAAAGTGACGGCTACTTCTAAAGGTAAAGGTTTTCAGGGTGTAGTAAAACGTCATGGTTTTCATGGTTCACCAGCTAGTCATGGTCACAAAGATCAATTGAGGATGCCGGGAAGTATCGGTGCTACTGATGCAGCTAGAGTTTTCAAGGGTCTTCGTATGGCCGGACGTATGGGTGGTGATAATGTCACAGTTGATAATCTAGAATTGATCAAGATTGATGCTGAGAAAAATTTGCTTTACGTCAAAGGTGCTGTTCCTGGTGCTCGCAATAGTTTTGTTATTTTGGTGACTGGTGGTGAGATTAATTTTGTTGAAGCTAAAAAAGATGTACCAGTAGAGGCTGAGACAAAAGTTGAAGAAGTAAAGACCGAGGTAGAAGCAAAAGAAGAAACGCCAGTAGAAGTTAAAGAAGAAACAGAGGTTAAAGATAAAGAATCAAATATCCCAAGCGAAGTAGAAGAGGAAAAAGTTAAAGAAGATAAGAAATAATTATGGCAGATATAAACGTAAAATTATATGATTTTGCCGGCAAAGAGATCGGTGTTGAAAAATTAGACCCGAAGCTTTTTGGCGTAGAAGTAAAGCCAAAGTTAGTTCAGGATTTAGTGAGCTCTCAGCAAAAGAATGCCAGAGAAGTTTTGGCTCATACTAAGGGCCGATCTGAAGTCCGTGGTGGTGGTAAGAAACCTTGGAATCAAAAAGGTACTGGCCGTGCTCGTCATGGCTCTATCCGTTCTCCACTCTGGGTCGGTGGTGGTATTACCTTTGGTCCTACTAGTGCTAGAAATTTTTCTGTAAAAATAAACAAAAAGTTGAAAAAGAAAGTTTTGACCATGGTGCTTAGCGACAAAGTCGCTTCTGATAGATTGATTTTAGTTGACAGCTACCAGTTGCCAGAAGGTAAGACAAAGTCTTTGAAAAATGTTTTGGATAAATTCCCCAGCAAAGGCAAAAGCACTTTGATTGTTACCAAAAATTCAGAAGAAAATATTGTCAGAGCAGCTAAAAATATGACCAAGGTTGGTACTATTGGTTACAATAGTTTGAATATTTTGGACATTTTGAAAAACGAATATCTTTTTATCAACAAGGATTTGTTAAATAAAGTTAAAGAATATTATTCATAATATATGGGTTTATTTACAAAGAAAAAACAAGCAGAAGACCAAAAGACAACTACCGATAAAGCAGTTGATGTTAAGGTTGATAATGATACTAAAGTCGAGAAAGAAAAAAAGAGTCCAGTAAAGAAACAGACAACTTCAGTAGAAAAAAGAGTGGCTGTAAAAAAGGTGAGTAAGAAAGCTGTTGGTCAGAGAAATCAATCTCGACCGGGCGATGCTTATCGAATATTACTAAAACCAGTTATTTCTGAAAAAGCTACTATTAGCGCTTCACAAAATAAATATGTTTTTGAAGTTGCTGATAAAGCCAATAAAGTTGAAGTCAAAAAAGCAATTTTGGAAGTCTATGGTGTTGTGCCAAAAGCAGTCAACATTTTGAATCAAGGCGGAAAGACTGTCCGTTTTGGTCGTCGTGTTGGCAAAACAAAAAATATTAAAAAAGCAGTTGTTACTTTGAAAAAAGGTGACAGCATTAAACTTTACGAAGGTATTTAATAATCAGATATGGCAATCAAAGTATACAAACCAACTACACCAGCTCGTCGTGAGACTAGCGTTTTGGTCAACAAAAGCTTGAGCAAAAAGAGGCCCGAGAAATCTTTGCTGATGAAAAGAAAGCAAAATTCTGGTCGTAATGCTCAGGGCAAAATAACTGTCCGACACAAAGGCGGCGGCGCCAAGAGATTCATTAGAATTATTGATTTCAAACGTAATAAATTTGATGTTGTAGGTAAGGTAGAAGCGATTGAGTATGATCCTAACAGAAATGCTAATTTAGCATTGGTCGTTTATATTGATGGTGAACGTCGTTATATTTTAGCTCCAGAAGGTTTGAAAGTTGGTGATAAAGTAATTTCTTCACAAAATAGATTGAGTGTAAAGCCTGGTTATAATATGCCACTCAAACATATCCCAACTGGTACAGAAATACATAATGTTGAGCTTACTCCTGGCAAAGGTGGCCAAATGGCTCGATCAGCTGGTAATTTTCTGACTTTAATGGCTCTAGCTGACGGCAAGGCTCAGCTCAAGATGCCAAGCGGAGAATTCAGATTGGTATTGGATAATTGTATGGCTACTATCGGTACACCTAGTAATTCAGAATATAGAAATGTAAGATTTGGTAAAGCCGGCCGCAAAAGACATATGGGTATTAGGCCAAGTGTCCGTGGTAAGGTGATGAATCCAGTAGATCATCCTCATGGTGGTGGTGAAGGTCACAACCCTATTGGTATGAAACATCCAAAGACCTACACTGGCAAACCAGCTTATGGTGTCAAGACCAGAAAGAGGACTAAGCAAAGCAATAGTTTGATCATCAAACGTCGTCCATCAAGAACTAAGAGAAAATAATTTCAAATAATTATGTCAAGAAGTTTAAAAAAAGGTCCATTTACTGATCCCAAGTTATTGAAAAAAGTTTCTAACCTGAAGCCTGAAGATGGCAGGGTTGTCAAAACTTGGTCAAGGTCATCTGTTATTACTCCAGAGATGGTTGGTTTTACTTTTGGTGTGCACAACGGTAAAGATCATGTAAATGTTTATGTAGTAGAAAATATGGTCGGACATCGTTTGGGTGAATTTTCACCAACTAGAAAATTTGTTTCTCATGGTGGTAAAATGGCCAAATCTCAGGCTAAAGATAAATAAACAATATGGAAGTCAAAGCAAAATTGAAAAGTATAAGAATTTCTTCAAAGAAGATGGCTCTGGTCGCTGGTGCTATCCGTGGCTTGGCCGTGCCTTCAGCTTTGGACAAATTACCAGTCATCAATAAAAAGTCAGCTCCAGTTTTGGAAAAACTGCTCAAGAGCGCTGTGGCTAATGTTATTGATAGATATGACAATGTCAAAGCAGAGGATTTGATTATCAAAAGTGTCATCGTCAATAAAGCTATGGATATCAAACGTTGGCGTCCAGCTGCTTTCGGCCGTGCTCATCCTTTCCGCAAGAGATCAAGTCATGTGGAGATTTCTTTGACTGTTAAAGAAGGCGTAAAAGCAGTTCTTCGTGACAAGAAAAAAGCCGAAGTAGAAACAGTAGATCTTACAAAAAAAGATAAACCAGCTGTAGCCAAGACCGAAAAGAAAGCTACTACCAAAAAAACCGATAAGAAGAAAGAAGTAAAGAAAGCCGAAGGTCCCGAGCATAGTCGAGGGAATAAAAAAGAAGAAAAAGCCGAAGCAAAAAAAGATAAAGTAAAAAAAGATAATAAATAATATGGGTAAGAAAGTAAATCCAAGAGTATTTAGATTAGGCATGAGCGAGAAGTGGAGATCTCGTTGGTTTTCAGGCCGTGATTTTGCCAAATTTTTAGAGCAAGACATTTCTATCCGTAAATTTATAAATAAAGAACTCCACGAAGCAGCTATTGATAAAGTAGAAATAGAGAGAAGCAGAGGTGAAATTAAAATAAATATTACTGCTGCCAAACCAGGTCTTATCATTGGTCGTGGTGGCGCTGGAATTGAAGAATTGAAAAAGAAAATAAGTAAGAATTTTTTAGATAAAAATACAAAATTAGCTATTAATATTACAGAAGTTTCAGTACCAGGCTTATCAGCTAATGTTATTTTGGAAAGTATCAAAGAAGATTTGGAAAAACGTATTCCTTATCGTCGTGTGATGAAACAAAACATTGATAAAGTAATGAAGGCTGGCGGTAAAGGAGTAAAGATTTTGGTTTCTGGCCGTTTAAATGGCGCTGATATTGCCCGCCGAGAAAAATTGACCGAAGGAAAAATTCCTCTTCAGACAATTCGCGCTAATATTGATTATACTCGTGGTGTAGCCAGGACAATGTATGGCGCTATCGGTGTAAAAGTGTGGATTTATAAAGGTGAATATTTTGATAAAAAGTTAAAAGAAGAGAAAAAGGCCAGAGTGCCACAGAAGAGTGTCAAACTTTTTTCTAAAGAAAAATTGGAATTTCAACCAGTTGGGAAACCAGCACCTAAAGCAAAAAAATAAACTGTTAAAAAGAAATAATTTTTAAATATGTTAGCACCAAAGAAAGTAAAACATCGAAAATGGCATAGAGGCGACCAAGTCAAGGGTAAAGCTACTCGCATGGCCAAGGTTAGCTTTGGCGAATATGGCCTAAAAAGCTTGCAGGCCGGTTGGATTTCTGCTCGTCAGATTGAGTCAGCTCGTCGTGCTATTGTTGGTCATATTCAACGCGGTGGCGAAGTATTTATTCGTATTTTCCCAGACAAGCCTATTACTGCCAAAGGGAACGAAATGCCTATGGGTAAAGGTAAGGGTGCAGTTGATCATTATATAGCTGTTGTTAAACCGGGTACAGTATTATTTGAAATGAGGGGTGTTGATTTGGAATCAGCTAAGCGATCAATGCAATTGGCTGGGTACAAATTACCTGTCAAAACCAAATTTGTAAGTAAAGAATTGTCATAAATATGAAAATCACAGAAATCAAAAAATTGGATATTGCTAAATTGACCGAAACTTTGACCGAACTTAGAACTAAGTCTCGCGATCTTAGATTTTCTATTGCTAATAATCAGCTCAAAGCGGTTCGTAATTTGCGAGCAAACAAAAAAGAGATCGCTAAAGTTTTGACTGTATTGAATGAGAAAAGGAAAGAATCAGAAAATAAATCAAAATAATTTAAGATAAAATGTCAGAAGTAATTAAAAGAAAATTTGAGGGTGAGGTAGTCAGCGACAAAATGGACAAAACAGTAGTCGTTCTTATTACCAGTGTCAAAATTCACCCTAAATATAAGAAGCGATACAAATCATCAAAGAAGTATAAAGCTCATGATGAAAAAAATCAGTATCAAGTAGGCGATGTTGTTATTATTGAAGAATGCCGCCCTCTTTCCAAAGATAAGAGATGGAGAGTTGTTAAGAAGGTAAAATAAGGATAAAAGTATATGATTCAACACAGAACCATGTTAAAAGTTGCCGATAATTCTGGTGCCAAATTAGTACAGTGCATCAGGGTTTTAGGTGGTTATAAAAAAAGATATGCACGTGTTGGTGATATTATCACAATTGCTGTAAAAAGTGCCCAGCCACATGCCGCTGTAAAAAAGGGTCAGGTTTTGCACGCAGTAATTGTTAGACAAAAGAAAGAGACCAGAAGACCAAATGGTACTTATATACGCTTTGATGATAATGCCGTAGTTATTGTTGATAAGAAAAATAAAGAAATTAAAGGTACACGTATATTTGGTCCAGTTGCCAGAGAATTAAGAGCTAAAGGCTACAACAAGATTGTATCTTTGGCACCGGAGGTATTATAAACATATGAAAATCAAGATCAAGATAAATGATAAAGTAAAGGTAACCGCCGGCAAAGACAAAGGTAAAACTGGTAAGGTTATTCAAGTTATGCCTCAAGATGACAAGGTAGTAGTCGAAGGTGTAAATGTGATGTATAAGCACATCAAGTCTAGAAAGAGCGGAGAAAAAGGACAAAGAGTCCAATTCAACGGTCCTATCAATTCTAGTAATGTGGTAGTTATCTGCCCTAAGTGTAGTAAAGAATCACGCTTAGGTATAAGAGTAACCAAATCTCCAGCTGATCCCAAAAAAGTTCAGCGGGCTAGATTTTGTAAAAAATGTAACGAAGTAATTGACTAACACTTCAATAAATTCAGTACAAATATGATTAAATTAGCAGACAAGTATAAAAAAGAAATAAGAGCAAAGCTTAAAGATGAGCTTGGTCTTACCAATATCATGGCTGTTCCCAAAGTTGAGAAGGTGGTCATTAATATTGGTGTTGGTCGCGCTACTCAGGACAAGCAATGGGTGGAGATAGCCAAATCAATCTTGGAGAGAATCTCTGGACAAAAGCCAGTTGAAATAAAAGCTAGAAAGGCTATTTCTAATTTCAAAATCAGACAAGGCATGGTAATTGGCACCAAGGTCACTTTACGTGGCAAGATGATGTACGATTTTCTTGATCGATTAGTCAATTCAACTATTCCTAGATTTAGGGACTTTTATGGCTTGAATCCTAAGAAGGGTTTTGACAATAATGGTAATTATACTATGGGATTCAAAGAACATGTTGTTTTCCCGGAAATCGGTATGGATGACGTAGATAAAGTTCACGGGTTAGAAGTAACTTTAGTTACTTCAGCTAAAGACAATAAATCAACTTTAGCTTTACTCAAAGGACTTGGATTTCCTTTTAAAAAAGATAACCAAACTAAGAAATAAGTATGGCAACAACAGCACAAATTGCAAAATCAAAGAGAACTCCAAAGTACTCTACCAGAAAAGTACACCGATGTTGGCGTTGTGGTAAACAAAGATCATACATGCGTCGTTTCGATTTATGCCGTATCTGTTTTAGAGAATTGGCAGACAAGGGAGAGGTTCCTGGAGTCACAAAATCAAGTTGGTAATTTACTTAAAATAAATTATAAATTATAAAGAAGTTAAAATAAATTATGACAGACCCTATTGCAGACATGCTAACTAGAATTCGCAACGCTGTGGCAGTAAAAAAGCCAGAGATTGTTTTGCCATTTTCTAAACTAAAGTTTAGCGTTGCTCAACTTTTGGAGCAGGAGAAATACGTTGCTAAAGCGGAAAAAATCAAACAAGGTAATTTTGATGTTATTTATATTGCTCTAAAGTACAACGACAAAGGTCCAGTTATTCGTCATATTAAGCGTATTTCTAGTCCTGGCCAGAGAATCTATGTCGCTAGCAAAGAAATGCCTTATGTTTTGAACGGCTATGGCACAGCTATTATTTCTACTTCAAAAGGAATAATGACTAGCCAGGAAGCTAAACGTCAAAATATTGGCGGTGAATTAATGTGTGAAATTTGGTAATCATAAAATTATGTCTAGAATAGGTAAAAAACCAATTACTATACCACAAGGAGTTGAAGTCAAGCTTAACTTGGAAAACGCTGGTCCAATAGTCAGTGTCAAAGGACCTAAAGGTGCCTTGACTGTCAATTTGACTAAGGAAGTAAAAGTTGAGCAAAAAGATAATCAGCTTGTATTTGAAGTTAATGATCCAGAGAATAAGTATGACAATTCTCTTTGGGGACTAAGCAGGACTTTGGTCAACAATGCTATTTTGGGTGTGACTGAAGGCTTTAAAAAAGAATTGGAAATAAACGGAGTTGGCTTTAAAGTTGCTGTGGCTGGTAAAAAGTTAGTTTTGAATGTTGGCTTTTCCCACCAGGTAGAATATGGCATACCAGAAGGTATTACTATTGAAACAGAAAAAAACAACATCAAGATTTCTGGCATCGACAAACAATTGGTTGGTCAAGTTGCCGCTGAGATAAGAGGTATTAAAAAACCAGAACCTTACAAGGGTAAAGGTATTAAATATGTTGATGAACAAATCCGTCGCAAAGCCGGTAAAGTTGTCAAATCATCCTAATTTAAAATTATGAAAGATAGAAATAAAGTAAAAAAACAACATATCTTACGCCGTCAGATCAGAACTAGGGCTAAGATTAAAGGTACTGACGTTAAGCCAAGAGTATCAGTCTTTCGTAGTTTGAATCATATCTCAGTTCAGGCGATTGATGATGTAAAGAAGGTTACTTTGGTAGCTGCTTCAGACAAGGAAACAAAGACCAAAGGCACCAAGACAGAGGTAGCCGTTGTTGTGGGAGAGCTCATGGGTAAAAAACTAAATGAGAAAAAGATTAATTATATTGTTTTTGATAAGGGAGCTTACAAATATCATGGTCGAGTAAAGGCTCTGGCAGAAGGTATTCGTAAAGCCGGTATAAATTTTTAATTTTTAGATAAAATGTCAGAAGATAAAAAAATCACAGACCTCGATACTAATCGAGAAAAAGATACTCAGCCAGAAGCTCAACCAGATTCAAAGGAAGCTGAAGTTGGTGTACCAGCTAGAGCTGGTGCAAGAAAACAGATGCGTAGACCAATGCGTCGCAAGTCAGAAGGCAGACCAGAGAGACCAAAGGAAGAATTTGAGCAAAAGATGGTTGATCTAGCTAGAGTCACTCGTGTTATGGCCGGAGGAAAAAGAATGAAATTCAGGGCTTGTATGGTTATTGGTGATAAAAAAGGTAGAATTGGTGTGGGTATAGCCAAGGGAGTTGATGTTGCTATGGCCATTCAAAAATCTGTAGCCAAAGCTAAGAAAAGCATTATTCATGTGCCGATAGTAAATGGTACCATTCCTCATGAAGTAAATATAAAAGTTGGTTCATCACGTTTGATGATGAAACCAGGTAAGAAAGGTAGCGGTATCAAAGCTGGTGGAGTGATGCGTATTGTTTTTGAGTTGGCTGGTGTCAAAGACGTAGTTGGTAAGATATTAGGCACAAACAATAAAATAAACAACACCAAGGCAGCTGTTATGGCTTTTGAGATGTTTATCGGTCAGGAAAATAGAAAACCTATGCCAAATAAAATAAATGGTGTTGAGTCAGATAAAGAAACTAAAAAATAAAAGCTATGTTGACGTTACATAATTTGGAAAACAACAAAGAAGCTATACACCGCAGAAAAAGAATCGGACGTGGTGACGGTTCTGGTATGGGCTCATATTCTACTCGTGGTTTGAAGGGTCAAAAAGCTCGTTCTGGCGGTAAGTCTGGCTTAGCAGTAAAGGCTATTAAGGGCTATTTACTTCGTATTCCTAAGATACGTGGTTTTAAGTCACTTAATTCAAAGATGGCAGTAATCAACGTCTGCGATTTGGATAATAATTTTAAAGAGAATCAAACAGTCACTGCTAGAGAAATGTTGAAAGCTGGTTTGATTGTGACTATTGAAAATGGAGTAAAGGTTTTATCTAACGGTACAGTTAGCAAAAAATTTATTGTTGAGGCTAATGCTTTTTCTAAAGAAGCAGAAGCTAAAATTACTAAAGCTGGTGGTCAGGCAGTAATTGTTGGTAAAAAAGAAGAAACAGCTAAGCCAGCCAAAAAAGAAGACAAAAAGACTAAAACCAAGTAAAATAATATTATGTTGGCTAAATTACAACAAATTTGGAAAGCCAAGGATATACGCGACAAGATTTTATACGTGTTGTTTCTTTTGGTTGTTTTTAGAATAGCTGCCCATATTCCGGTGCCGGGTATCAATGTCGTAGATTTGAGGAGTTATTTTGAAAGTAATCAAGTTTTGGGATTATTGAATTTGTTTTCTGGTGGCGCTATGCAAAACTTTTCTATAGTTATGCTTGGTGTTGGCCCTTATATCACTTCTTCCATTATTTTCCAGTTGCTTACTATGATAGTGCCAAAATTGGAGGCCTTACAGAAAGAAGGGGAATATGGCCGACAGAAAATAAACCAATATACTAGATTATTGACCGTGCCTTTGGCTTTTATCCAGGGTTATGCCTTTATCAAACTTTTGGCCGGACAGACTCAGGGTAGATTTTTGGCCGACGTATCACCACTACAGATGTTTACTACCATGGTTATCGTCACAGCCGGTACTATATTTTTGATGTGGCTAGGAGAGCTTATTACAGAAAAACAAATTGGCAACGGTATATCACTCATTATTTTTGCCGGAATAGTCGCTGGCTTGCCACAATCTCTTTTGAATACAATTGCTGCTTTTGATCAGAGTTTGATCTTAAACTTAGTTATTTTTGTAATCATAGCCTTGATAACCATAGCTGTCATAGTGCTTATTACCGAGGGTACAAGAAATATTCCAGTATCATACGCTAGACATGTAGTGGGACAAAAGAGTCTAGGCGGTGTCAAAACTCATTTGCCACTTAGGGTCAATCAAGCTGGAGTTATTCCTATCATTTTTGCTATTTCAGTAATTTTGGTGCCACCAATGTTGGCTCAGTTTTTCCTCCGGTCAGATGTAGCTTGGATTGCTAGTTTTTCTCAGTGGATTGATACTACTTTTAAAGACCAGACATTTTATGGTGTCAGTTATTTTATTATGGTATTTTTCTTCACTTATTTTTATACTTCAGTTATATTTCAACCACAACAAATTTCAGAAAATCTACAAAAACAAGGAGGATTTATTCCTGGTATTAGACCGGGTAGGCACACCGCTGATTATCTAAATAGTGTTATGAATAGAATTATTTTGGCTGGTGCTCTATTTTTGGGATTGATAGCGGTCTTACCTATAGTTGTTGCACCGATTACTGGCATACAGACTTTAAGTATAGGTGGTACTAGTCTACTCATCGTAGTGGCGGTAGTCATAGAGACGGTCAAGCAAATAGATGCGCAACTGGTGATGCGAGATTACGAAGGATTTTAAAATATTGAGATAAAGAAGCCCCCGCCTAAACGGGGGTCTTTGATTTATAAGCTTATTTTGTTATAATTTAGATTGATTTAAATATTAAAATAAGATTAAATTAATGAAGCGAACAATACTTTTAGGACCACAAGGATCTGGTAAAAGCACTCAAAGTCAACTAATTGCTGATACTTTAGGAGTAAAGAAGGTATCATCTAGTGGTTTGCTCAAACAGTTAGTTGTTGAAGGAAGCGACTTGGGCAAAGAAATAGAAAAAATAATGAGTGAAGGCTTATTGATTCCTGACAAGTTGATGATCGATTTGTTTTTTGCAGAACTCAAAAAGCCGGAATATGCCAATGGTTTTTTGCTTGATGGTTTTCCTAGAAATTTAGTCCAAGCAGAGGCCATTGATAAAGAATATAAAATTGATAAGGTTTTTAATTTAGAAATTTCTGATGAAGTAGCTATTGCTAGAATAAGTGGCCGTCGGGTTTGTAAAAATAGACACGTGTTTCATGTTGAATACAATCCACCAAGACAAATTGGCATGTGTGATTTATGTGATAGTCAACTTTTTCAGCGTGATGATGATACACCGGAAGCAGTTGCTAAGAGACTAAAAATATATCGTGAAACAACAGCCCAGTTGCTTGATTATTATGAAAAACAAGATAAGTTAGTAATTTTTGATGGTAGTCTAGGCATTAGAGAAGTTTCAGATATGATAGTTGATTATTTAAAAGGACATGTTGGATAAAAAAACACCAAAAGAAATAGAAATACTTAGAGAAGGTGGGCAGATTTTGGGGCAGATACTTCGAGATTTGGCCACCCAGGTCAAGCCCGGTATTAGTGGTGTATATTTGAATTTGCAGGCGGAAAAGTTGATCAAGCAAGCCGGTGGTAGTCCAGCCTTTAAAAATTATAATGGTTTTCCCAGTGGACTATGTGTATCCATCAACCAGACAGTTGTCCACGGCATACCGACCAACGAACCTTTTAAAGACGGTGATTTGGTTGGTTTAGATTTGGGCATGAAATATAAAGGTTTGTACACTGATACAGCCACGACCGTTGGAGTGGGTCAGATTAGCAAACAAGCCGCTAAGTTACTAGAAGCTACAAAACAGGCCTTGTTTGTCGGCATCTCTCAAGTTGCTCCAGGTAATCATATTGGAGATATTGGTCGAGCAATTGAAAAATTTATCAAGCCTTACGGCTATAGTATAGTTAGAGATTTGGCTGGACACGGCGTTGGCCGAGCTGTCCACGAGGATCCTCTGATACCAAATTACGATGATGGCCAAAAAGGGGAAAAAATGTTTCCCGGCCTAGTGATAGCTATAGAGCCGATGATTATCATGGGTAATGATTTTAGAGTTGAGGTAGGCAACAATAAGTGGGACGTCAATGCCAAGGATAATACTTTGACTGCTCATTTTGAGCATACTGTTGCTGTGACAGAAGATTCTTATTTAATTATTACTGAGTAATTTTATTAGCATGAGACAAAGACTCCTCGGTATAGATTATGGTGACAAAAACATAGGATTGGCTTTGGCTGATTTGGGTAGTATTGCTTTGCCTTATAAAATTATAAATAATAATGGTTTTGAAGGGATAGTTTCCCAACTAAAAAAAATAATAGCTGCCGAAAATATTGAAGTGATAGTTGTTGGTTTGCCTCATAGTTTATCGGGGGAGACAAACGAACGTTTTGTTATTACCAGAAAGTTTATTGATGCACTGACAAAGGAACTAGATATAAAGATTGTTGGAGTTGATGAACAGATGACTTCTAAACTTTATGACAAACAAGGAGTAAAGAAAGATATTGACAAACATGCTGCGGCCGCGATTTTAGACACTTATCTTGCCCAACAAAATTAACGGGGATAAAAATAATAATTAATTTCCAACAGGGTGGATAACTACTTAAAATTTATTGTCGTATTTATCTCTTCAGTAGTACTCTGTTTTTTGTTGTCAAAAATAGTCATAGCCTTAGCTCATAGATTTGGCATTTTGGATTATCCCAAGAGTGCTAGGAAAATACATAGCCGACCAACTCCGCTTTTGGGCGGTTTAGCTGTTTATTTTACTTTGCTTGTTATGACTTTAATTTTGTGGCAAAAAGGCTATTTGTTTGATCCTCGGATTGAGCCTTCAAACGTAGCTTGGTTTATGCTCTCAGGCCTTATTTTGATGCTCAATGGCTATTTAGACGATAAGTATGATATTAAGCCTTATGTAAGCATTTGGGGGCCAATTTTGGCCTCTTTAGCCGTGATTATTGGTGGTTTAAAGATTGCTTACATCACCAACCCCGGTGGTGGAGTTTTGTATCTCGATCGTTTTTTTGACTCCTGGCCGGGCGGGGGAGAGTTGATTATTTTTATTTTGACTTTTCTTTGGTTGCTGGGGATTACTTATACCACCAAACTTTTAGATGGCATAGATGGTTTGGCAACTAGCATTGGTTTTATTTCCAGCTTAGTTATTTTTGTAGTTTCTTTATCTTGGGATGTAGTAGGTTCTACTACTTCTCTCTTGGCTATATCTTTGGCCGGTGCTCTCTTGGGTTTTCTTTTTGTCAATTGGCATCCAGCCAAAATATTTTTAGGAGAAGGAGGAAGTACTTTTATTGGTTTTTCTTTGGGAGTCTTGGCTATTATTTCCGGCAGTAAGATTGTTACTGCTCTTTTGGTTATGGGCCTACCTCTTTTGGATATTTTTTGGGTTATTGTCCGTCGTCTAAAACAAAAAAAAGCTTGGTATCAGGGGGACAACGAACATTTGCATTTTAGGTTGCTTAGAGCGGGTTTTTCCCAAAGACAAGTAGTTGGATTTTTTGCTAGCGTATCCTTAGTTTTTGGTTTGGTGTCTATATTTTTTACTACCAAGACAAAAATTGGAGCCCTGCTTATTTTATTGGCGGTTATGTTTTTTCTCAGTACTTGGCTCAACTATAAATTAAAAAAAATGGAAAGTAACCAAACATATGACTAAAGAACGTTGGGCAGAA
Source organism: Candidatus Parcubacteria bacterium (assembly GCA_003599205.1). Taxonomy (GTDB): domain Bacteria; phylum Patescibacteriota; class Patescibacteriia; order UBA1558; family GWA2-36-10; genus BM519. Next base: position 1,376 of record QZJA01000004.1, on the reverse strand, counting down.
GTAAAAAAACAGATCAAGGATCAGTTCAATATCAGAGAAGAATATGAGGAGGATTTAGATCCTGGGTTGGCAGAAGTTTTGGAATTTGATGGGCCAACTACCTTGATGAAAGTTAGGTATGTGACCAAGCCAAAACTTTTGGACAAAAAAACTACCTATTCTAATCGTGCTGGTTCTAATGTAAAAGTGGACTATGTTTTTTCTGATGACGAATTTATTTCCCACTTAGAAGTTTATACTTTGTCAGTTGATACCAATGATTGGGAAAAAATAGAAGCGCAATCTTTATTTTAAAAGTTAAAGAAGGTATAATATAGCTATGAAGTTTTCTAAAAATATTAAGATATTTTCTGCAATTTACGCTTTTTTGGCTTTTGGCACAATAATAACTGGCCTTACTCATCAACCAAGGGTTGAAGACTATCTGGCTTTAGTAAATTCTAGCCAAGAAAAAATATTAGTTGCTTTACCTTTCAATTCTCAGGATCATTTGGCTTATATAGAACAAGTTAGACCAATTATCGGATCTGTTGGCCAGAGTCCGTCATTAGCAGAAGTCAAAAATACGCAGGAGGAGCTGTTTAATTTTAAGAGTCAGGATGCTAGTGTAGGCAAAATTCATGTTAATCTTTACTTAGCTTTTGTTGATTTGGAGAATTATTTTTTAACACAGGATCAGGACAAAAAGGATCAAGCGATTTCCAAATTAAATCTAGTAGCCGACTATTTGCCAGAATTACAGCCAGACATAGATAATTTAACTAAAATTTTTGAACAATGGGCAAATACTTAGTACCACTTGTAAGTCCGCTGATAATTTTGATCGGCTTTTGGGCATTTTTTTATGCTCATAGCGGTTTGATCTGGCTATTATCAATTTCCATAGCCACTATTTTGATTTCGGGCAGGATATTATCAGGCCAGCGTTGGTGGCGATTTATGTTGCTTTGGTTTTCTTTGATTATTTCTTATGTGGCTCAGCTTTTGTTCTTATTGCTTTTGATTTCTGGTTCAACTAGATATGTCTTATCTTTGATTTTTGGTATTTGTTGGGCTGTAGTTTGGTTGTTTTTGCGCCGGTATTTTGATCACATTGGTGAAGTTTTTAGTCGAGAATATCTAGCGTTTAAAATATTTTTTTACTACCTGAGTTTTTGGTTTTTATCTTCTAGTTTATATTCTTTAGTAATATTTTTAAGTATCCCTCTTCTTTACGCGGTTATTATTCTAGTGGGAGCGGCTTGGTTGTGGGGGAGAGAGATTTTGGCTACTTCAGAAGTAAAAAATAATTATTATCTTTATTTTACTTTGTTCTTATTGACCCAAGTTTTGATTTTGGTCTATTTTATGCCAATAAGCTTTTATGTCATGGGTAC
>QZJA01000010.1 GCA_003599205.1 Candidatus Parcubacteria bacterium | reverse complement strand
ACAAGCTATCCAACAGTCATTCGTTAAAAATTATAATTAAATTTTTTATATCATGAAAAGGCAAGGTTTTACCTTAATTGAGCTGATTATTGTCATCGCCATAATTGCTCTACTAGCAGCTGCTACTTTTGTAGCGGTTGACCCAGCCAAGCGTATTGGCAATGCCAATGATGCTCAGCGTTGGGAGGATATTACAGCTATAGCAGATGCCTATTATACTTATGTGGTAGACAATAATGGTTCTTATGTCACTACTACTGATGACGGTACTACTTATTGGATTGGTACACAGGTAGCGGCTACCAGCGGTGGTGCAACTTGTCCAGCTACCAGTACGGCAATTTCTGATTTTGTCAATTTGGACGGTTTGATAACGGGCGGCTATATTGGGCAGATCCCTGATGATCCTTTGGGAGCTGACAATCATAGTACTGATTATTATTTCTACAAAGATTCAGCTGGAGCGGTTATTATCGGTGCTTGTGAAAAGTACAGTGGCGCTTCCAGTTACCCGACAGTAATTCGTTAAAAAACCTTAAATTTTATAATAAAGCCTATCAAGACTTCTAACCTTGATGGGCTTTTTGTTTACTAGTAAAATGTTGTTATTTTAGGTATAATATAGGCAGAAACATTAATCAAATATTATGAAATTCTTCAAAAGTAAATGGCTGTGGATAATTATCGTCATATTGATAATTATTGCCATTGTAGTCTTTAAAACCTCATCTAAACAGGAAAGTAATTATGTAACAGCTCAGGCAACAGTGGAAGATATTGAACAAACTGTGGAAGTGACCGGATCAGTGGAATCAGCTGATGATATTGAACTTACTTTTAGCAGTATGGGCACTTTAAGTGAAGTATTGGTTAAAGTAGGTGATGAGGTAAAAGCGGGCGATAGGTTGGCTGCTTTGTCTGCTGGCAATGTCGCTTCTCAGGTGACAAATGCTCGTGCGGCTTTGGATTTGGCGCGTAGTGATTTGGATAGATTGTTGGCTGGAGCTAGCGATCAAGATCTTGAAGTTACCAAAAAAGAAATAGCCAGCGCTCAAGCTAGTTATCAGTCAGCTTTGGACAAATTGTCCAATTTGGAACAGACCAGAGATCAAGAAATTGTTAATTTAAAAGATCAGGGTTTAAATACTTTGACAAATAAGTATTTTGTTGCTCAATATTCTTTAGACCTTGTCTATGATGCTATCATGGATGCAGAGGCTGATGGTTTTTTGTATGTCAGTGATGTTAAAACTTTGAGCAATGCCAAAGCAAACTATAATACTTCGCTGGAGATGTATAGTCAGGCTGGTGTTTTTATTAATATTGCCAAAGAGACTCAAGCAGAGGCAGATGTTTTAACGGCCTTAGATTATTTTCAAAGTACTTTGCAACAAATTTCTAGCACTCTGACCAATACTTTTGATGTTATGTCGGTAGCAGTGGTAAATTCAGAATATACAGAAACAGTTATTGCTACTTTCAAGACCAATATCAGTACTCAAAGTACTGCTATCAGCACTGCTATGTCTACTGTTCAATCGGAAGCAGGCACTTTACGTAGCCAATCATTGTATTATCAAACACAGATTATAAATGCCAAAAATGATATTAATTCTTCATTGGCTAGTTTGAATTTAGCTGAAGCAAAATTGGCTTTAAAAAACGAGGATCCAAGAGATTTTGATATTGCTGCTAAGCAGGCACAGATTCGTCAGGCTGAGGCTACGCTTAGTCGTTATTTGAGTGATTTTTCTGACACGATTATCAAGGCGCCGGTTGATGGTATTATCACTCAAGTGAATTTTGCTGTTGGTGAAACCAGCTCAGCTAGTAAGCCGGTAATTTCTATGATTGGTTTGAGCTCTATGCAGATTGATGTTGATGTGCCGGAATCTGATATTACCAAAATCAAGATAGGCGACGAAGTAGCTATTACTCTGGACGCTTTTTCCAGTGATGAAAAATTTGTCGGTACAGTCACTTTTGTAGATCCAGCGGCTACAGTGATAGACGGGGTAACTTATTATGCGGTCAAAGTCAGCTTCAATCAAAAAGATGATCGGATAAAATCAGGCATGACAGCTGATCTGACTATTAATACTGAAAAGAAAGAAGGAGTATTGGTCATACCATCTAGAGCAGTTATTTATCGCGAGGATAAAAAATATGTCCAGTTGTTAGATAGTGCTGGTCAATTGATTGAAAAAGAAATTGAGACTGGCTTGCGTGGTGATGGTGGTACGATTGAAATAGTTTCTGGTTTGAGTGAAGGGGAGGAAGTAGTGACTTATATTAAAAATGGCAATTAGTATATGATTGAGTTAAGAGATGTACACAAAGAGTTTGTTAATGGTGAGCTAGTCACTAAAGTTTTGTATGGAGTTAGCCTAGATATAAAAAAAGGCGAGTTTGTGGCTATTATGGGTCCTTCTGGTTCTGGTAAGTCTACTCTGATGCATATTCTAGGATTTCTAGATACCTTATCAAAAGGGCAATATTTGTTTGATGGCAAAGATGTGTCCCAGCTAGAGGATGATACTTTGGCTGATTATCGCAACAAAAAAGTAGGTTTTGTTTTCCAAAGTTTCAATCTTTTGCCCAAGACTAGTGTCTGGGACAACGTGCGCCTGCCACTACTCTATGCTCACGGTAAGACAGATATCAAAGATGTTGATGACGCTATCAGAAGCGTTGGTTTGGAGCACAGAAAAAATTATTTATCCAATCAGCTTTCTGGTGGAGAAAAACAGCGGGTAGCTATTGCGCGGGCCTTGGTCAACAAGCCGGATATAATTTTTGCCGACGAGCCGACAGGAAATCTTGATTCAAAATCCGGTATTCAGATTATGTCTATTTTAGACAAGCTCAATGACCACGGCAAAACAGTTGTTTTGGTTACCCACGAATCAACCACTGCCAAATATGCCAGGAGAATAATAAAAATTATGGATGGCAAAATCGTCTCCGATGAGATCAATAAGGATCAAGTCAGATTTGATGGTGACGGTCAATTAAAATAGCTCATAAATTTTTAAAGGGATGCGCATTGATTTTCGCAATTGTACTAATACACTCAATGTTCTTAAGCGTAATAAAATGCGTTCTTTTTTGACGAGCTTGGGTATTGTTATTGGGATTTCTGCTGTGGTTATTATTATGGCCTTGGGGGCTGGTGCTCATAGCTTGGTTGTCAGTCAAATACAGGGCATGGGTAGTGATCTTTTGGGTATACTGCCTGGAGGTAGCGAAGAGGATGGACCACCTGCTTCAGTCATGGGTCTAAATATTACTACTTTGATAAATGATGACGCTGACGCTATCAGAGAAAGAGTAAAAGGTGTATCAGCTGTGGCGGCTTATAGTAGAGGTGTGGCGACTGTTTCCTGGCAAAACAAAACAGATGATACTAGTTTTTTGGGAGTGACAGATGAATATTTGAAAGTAGAGACTAACGCCGAGCTCAGTGACGGGCGTTTTTTTAGTACCGAGGAGTCGGATCAAGTTTCTCGGGTTTTAGTCTTAGGCTCAAAGGTGGCTGAAGAATTATTTGCCAACAACAATCCTATTGGTGAGAGAGTAAAGGTAAACAAGGAATCATTTAGAGTAATCGGTGTGATGAAAGAGAGAGGCACTTCTGCTTTTCAGGATCAAGATGACCAAGTTTTTATTCCTCTTTTAGCGGCTCAAAAGTTAATGTTGGGTATAAATCATTTGAGCTTTATCCGCGCCAAGGTGGCGCCAGGAGCAGATATGGAATATACAGCTGAAGAAGTTAGAACTGTACTTAGAGAACAACATGATATTGATAATCCCGAAGATGACGATTTTTCTGTTCGCTCACAAGAGGAGACCTTAGGTACTCTAGAGGATATAACAACAACTTTGAATTATTTTTTGGCTATGGTAGCCGGCATATCGCTTTTGGTTGGCGGTATTGGCATTATGAATATTATGCTGGTGGCAGTATCGGAAAGTACTAGAGAAATCGGCCTCAGAAAAGCGGTCGGTGCTACCAAGCGGGATATTAGTCTTCATTATTTGATCCAGACGATAATTTTGACTTTGTTTGGAGGAATAGTCGGTATTATCTTTGGTGTTTTGGTGGCACTGTTAGTCAGTATAGTTGCTAATGCCTTGGGCTATGATTGGGCTTTTGTTATCTTGCCTAGTTCTATATTATTGGCTGTTGGTTTCACTATTGTGGTTGGTCTGGTTTTTGGTTGGTATCCAGCCAAAAAAGCGGCCGAGCTTAGCCCTATAGAAGCTTTGCGTTATGAATAATTATGCAGATATTTAATACCTTACAAATTGCCAGCGCTGCTTTAAAGAAAAATAAGGGTAGAACAATCCTCACTATTTTAGGCGTGGTGATAGGTATTTCTTCAGTTACTATTATAATTTCTGCTGGTGATAGTTTCAAACAAGTCATCTACGGTCAGATAGAGGGTTTTGGCTCAAATTATATCAATGCTGAAGTCAGAGTGCCTCAATCCAGTGGTGGGACAATGAGTCAAGCTCAGGGTGTAGTCATTACTACCATGACCGATGATGACCGTAAAGAAATCATGAAGTTGCCTCACGTAGACAAGGCTTATTCTGCTATTACTGCTCAAGATATTGTTTCTTGGCAAAGCCAGCGTAAAAAAGCGCTTATTTATGGTTTGACAGCTGATTTTGTCGACATTGATAGTATGGAGATAGATCAAGGACGTTTTTATACCGAGGAGGAAGATGATGATATGGCTATGGTAGTGGTTTTGGGTAGTGGAGTAAAAGAAGAACTTTTTGGTAACAATAATGCGATTGGAGAAACAGTCAAAATTGATAAAAAAAGTTTTAAAGTTATTGGTGTAGCCAAATCCCGAGGAGCAGTTTTTTTCTTGGATATGGATGATATGGTTTACATGCCGCTTAAGACTACACAAAAATTACTTTTGGGCGTGGATTATGTGATTCAGATAGTTTCGCAAATTGATGATCCTAGTAGAGAGGAAGAAGTGTCAGAATCTATCCGTCAAGTTTTGCGTGATCGTCATGATATCACTGACCCAAACAAAGATGATTTTGAAGTAATGGGTGCGGCCGAAGCTAAAGATTTAATGGACACGATTATTGGTGGTATCACATTGCTACTGGTAGCTCTGGCGGCAGTGTCTTTGGTAGTTGGAGGAGTGGGGATTATGAATATTATGTATGCTACAGTAGCGGAGCGAACTTTTGAAATCGGTCTGAGGAAATCTGTCGGTGCTACTAAGCAGGATATTTTAAGGCAATTTTTGTATGAAGCGGTTATTATTACTTTTTTTGGTGGAATATTTGGCATAGCTATAGGTATTGCGGTTACTTATTTGGTGCATATCGGCGCTCAATATTACAATTTCGATTGGCCATTTGCCATCTCCTTTGTGGGCCTGACGCTGTCATTTTTCTTTTCTATTATAGTGGGCTTGATTTTTGGTCTTTATCCAGCCAAGCAAGCAGCCGAGTTAAATCCTATTATGGCTTTAAGGAAAGAATAAAGCTAATATTAGACAAAAATTTTAGTTTGTTAGCACTCCTTGACTGAGAGTGCTAATTGCTTTATAATAGATGCATGGAAAATAGGAATCAAAAATTATTAAAGGAAATTGTTGATATCTATATTAGAACTGCCAAACCGGTAGGATCTAAAATATTATTTGAAGGCAACAAATTTGATGTTTCACCAGCTACTATCAGAAGCGATATGTTTGAGTTGGAGCAAGAAGGTTATATCATGCAGCCACACACTTCAGCTGGTCGTATTCCGACAGTTTTGGGTTATCAATACTATTTGGATAATATGCTTTCCATCAAAGCTCCAAGCGACAATGAAAGAAAAGAATTGGCTTTAGCATATAAAAATGATATCCGCGATTTGGCTAAACTTTTAGTTTCTAAGACCAATTTGGCAGCGATTGTCGGTTTGGCACCAAATAGTTTTTATTTCACTGGCTTGTTCAATCTTTTTTCCCAGCCAGAATTTGAAGATTACAAAATGGTTTTATCCATGAGCCAAGTAGTTGATTCTCTGGAGAAGGCGATGGCTGATGTTTATCATCAGATAGATAAAGCACAGGTTCTTTTGGGTGCAGACAATCCTTTTTCCGAAGATTGTTCAGTGGCCGTCACTCCACTGCCAAAAAATAGGTTAATTGCTATTTTGGGTCCGATTCGCATGGATTATAATCGCATCTTGGGACTACTAGAAGAAACAGTAAAAATTATAAAATAGTTCGACCAGCTCACTATTATTTCGACCAGCTCACCACAATTTTTAATAAAAATATAATGAAGGATAAGAAAATAGAAAAACCATTAGACAAAAAAGAAGAGCATGTTGCTTTCAAAAAAGAAGCTGAGGAAAATCTGGCTGGCTGGCAAAAAGCCCTAGCTGATTATCAGAATCTACAAAAGGAAATGGACAAGCGTCTATCTTCTATGGCGGATTTTGTCAGCAGCGCTTTCATCCTAGAGCTATTACCCATTTTTGATAATTATCAGCTAGCTATCAATCATATACCGGAGAATCAAAAAAAAGAGCAGTGGGCTATTGGTCTAGAGCATATACTCAAGTTGTGGGAGAGTTTTTTGGCCGATCACAAGATAGAAAAAATAAAAACAATTGGTCAAAAATTTGATCCTTATATTCATGAGTCAATTGGCTCAGTGGAGGATAAAGATCAAGAGGACCAGATTATTGTGGAAGAAAAATTAGCTGGTTATAGGACGATTGACAGCGTCATTCGACCGGCAAAAGTAATTATAAATAATAAATAGAAAGGAGATAATATTATGTCACTTATACCATGGAGTCCATTTTTAGACACTTTTGAGTCTTTAGAAAAAGGCTGGCAAAATTTTATACCCGCCATGGATGTCTATGAAGAAAAAGACAATGTGGTGGTAGAAGCTACTTTGGCTGGTATCAAGCCGGAGGACGTAGATATCAAAGTACACGACGATGTCCTGACTATTGAAGGACAGCGCCAGACATCTTCTGAAATTGATGAAAAAAATTATTATCGCAAAGAGGTGAGATCTGGTTCATTCCATCGTTCTATTGTCCTGCCGACGTCTGTCCAAGCCGACAAAGCTCAAGCCGAATTTGAGAATGGTTTACTCAAGATAGTATTGCCCAAAGAGGAAAAAGAGCAGGCCAGAAGCATCAAAATTAATGTAAATAATAAAAAATAAATGTTAGATAATTATAATTCACCGCTTAATCTGCGATTGATAAAAAAATGTCCAGTCTGCAACACTGACTATCAACAGTCAATGATTCAGGTTTTGGATGAGTCAGAATTTGGAGTGCTCACTTATGCTACCTGTGATCGTTGTGGTGCTAATCTGCTGGCCAAATTTGCCTCTATGCCCCAGGGTGTGATTGGTAATGCCATCTTGACCGACCTCAAACCGCAGGAGGTTATGGATTTTGCCACCAATGAAAGTATCAGCGATGATGACGTATTGGACATGCAATATATGATAGGTAAAAAAGAATTAATTAATAGCTTAAAGAAATTAATATAAAATTATAATACTGTCATCTCGAGCGCCCGCTTCGCTGTAGCGATAGCGAGGCGAGTAGTCGAGAGATCTTGATTTCTCCACTCACTTTGTTCGGTCGAAATGACAAAATAATAAATTAATAAAGTATAAAATTATGTCAAAAATTATTGGAATTGATTTAGGTACTACCAACTCAGCTTTTGCTGTAGTCGAGGGTGGCAAGCCAAAAATTTTGGAGAATAAAGAAGGAAATCGTACCACTCCTTCTATGGTAGCCATCTCCAAAAATGGAGAAAGATTGGTCGGCATGCCGGCCAAGCGCCAGGCAGTCACCAATCCGGGAAATACTATTTTTTCCGTCAAACGTTTGATTGGACGCAAATTTTCTGATGCTGAAGTAAAAAAAGACATAGAAACAATGTCTTACAAAATAGTTCAGGCTGGAGAAGGTGTCAAAGTCAAAATGAGCGACAAAGAATACAGTCCACAAGAAGTATCCGCTATGATTTTACAAAAGATAAAAGCCGATGCCGAAGAAAGATTGGGAGAGGAAGTCAAAGAGGTGGTTATTACTGTGCCAGCTTATTTTGATGATTCCCAACGTCAAGCTACCAAGGACGCCGGTAAGATTGCCGGTCTTGAGGTCAAGCGTATTATCAATGAGCCAACAGCCGCTGCCTTGGCCTATGGTTTTGATAAGAAAAAAGATCAACAGATAGCGGTCTATGACTTGGGCGGTGGAACTTTTGATATTTCTATTTTGGATGTTTCAGCCGACACAGTTGAGGTCAAATCCACCAATGGTGACACTCATTTGGGTGGCGATGACTTTGATCAGATAATCATCAATTGGATTTTGGCTGAATACAAAAGACAAGAAGGTATTGATTTGTCCAAAGATCCTTTGGCCTTACAGCGTCTCAAAGAGTCTGCTGAAAAAGCCAAGATGGAGCTTTCTTCTTCTATGGAGACAGAAATCAATCAACCTTTCATCACTACCGATGAGTCTGGACCAAAGCATTTAGTCATGAAAATCACTCGCGCTAAATTGGAAGAGTTAGTTGGTGACCTAGTGGAGAGAACTTTGGAGCCATGTAAAAAAGCTCTCAAAGATGCCGGAGTAGAAAAGAAAGACATTGAAGAAGTAATTATGGTTGGTGGTATGACTCGTATGCCACTAGTACAAAAGAAGGTAGAAGAGTTTTTTGGCAAAAAGCCAAACATATCAGTCAATCCTGACGAAGTAGTGGCTCTAGGTGCTGCTGTTCAAGCCGGCGTGCTCCAGGGAGATGTTAAGGATGTTTTGCTCTTAGACGTAACACCTCTTACTTTGGGTCTAGAAACCCTAGGTGGTGTTCGGACACCGCTTATTCCTCGCAACACCACTATCCCTACTTCCAAGTCTCAGGTTTTTTCAACAGCTTCTGACAATCAGAATTCAGTTGAGATACATGTGCTTCAAGGTGAGCGCGAAATGGCGGCTGACAACAAGACTTTGGGTAGATTTACTTTGTCAGGTATACCGCCAGCTCCTCGTGGTGTACCACAAGTTGAAGTCAGTTTTGATATTGATGCCAATGGTATCTTGAATGTAAAAGCTGTAGATAAGGCTACTAGCAAAGAGCAATCAATTACCATCAAATCATCTTCAGGCTTAAGTGAGGAAGAAATAAATAAAATGCAAAAAGATGCCGAAGCTCACGCGGAAGAAGATAAGAAAAAGAAAGAAGAAGTGGAGACCAGAAACAATGCTGACAATATAATTTTCCAGACTGAGAAATTTATTAAAGAGAATAAAGATAAAATCAAGGATGAAGATAAGAAGAAAATGGAAGATAAGATGGAAGCTTTGAAAAAAGTCAAAGACAGTCAGGATATTGAACCGATCAAAACAGCCATCAAGGAAATGGAAGATGCGGTTCAGGAAATTGGTGCCTCTATGTATCAACAGCAAGCAGCTCAGGGTCAATCAACTCCTGGTTCAACTGGACCAGATGAAGCTAAAAAAAACGATAAAGACCCAGTAGAAGGTGACTTTGAAGAAGTAAAGCAAGACAGTAAATAAAATTTAAAGCGCTCCCCGTAGCCTTGGCGAAGGGGAGCGCAGTAAACAAAATAAATGCCCAAAGATTATTATAAAATACTTGGTGTTGCTAAAGGCGCTAGCCAAGAAGAAATAAAAAAAGCTTTTCGTAAATTGGCTCACCAATATCATCCAGATAAAAATAGTGGTGAAGAAAATTCTCGAAAGTTTAAAGAAATAAATGAAGCCTATCAGATTTTGGGCAATAAGGAACGTCGTCAGCAGTATGATCAATTCGGTACTACTTCTGATGGTGCTCAAGGCTTTGCCGGCGGACAAAATCCCTTTGGTCAGGGTTTTGATTTTTCTGGTTTTCAGGGATTTGGTGGCCAAGGTGGTGTGGACTTTGATTTAGGAGACATATTTAGTAGTTTTTTTACTGGTGGTGCCTCGAGTGGTCGTTCTCGTAACTCTCGAGGTAGCAATATTGAAGTAGATTTAGAAATCAGTCTTAAAGAAGCGGTTTTTGGTATTAGTCAAAGTTTGTCTTTACGCAAGCAGATAAAATGTCAAATTTGCAAAGGCACAGGAGCAGAAAAAGGTACATCCTATGATACTTGTGATACTTGTAGTGGTACCGGTAAGATAGCAACTACAGTGATGGGTGCTTTTCGTACTCAAACTATTTGTCCTGATTGCGGTGGCCAAGGTAAACAAATAAAAAATAAATGTGGCAATTGCGCTGGACAGGGTATTATTACTGACAATGTTGATATCAAATTTGAGATTCCGGCTGGTATAGCCGATGGTCAATCGATTCGTTTGGCAGGCCAAGGCAACGCTGGCAGAAATAGCGCTTCAGCTGGTGATTTATATATAGTAATTCACATCAAAGAAGAGCAAAATTTGGTGCGTGAAGGTGATGATTTATTTTCTGAATATGAAATACCTTTTACCATGGCGGCTTTGGGCGGAGAAACAGAAGTAAGAACCATAGACAGTAAGGTCAAACTGAAAATTCCCGCTGGCACACCTAGTGGTAAGAAATTTATTTTGCGCGGTCAGGGAGTGACTCATTTGCGTTCCCGTGGGCGTGGTGATCAGATAGTCATAGTTAGTGTCAATGTGCCGACAAAATTGAGCAAAAAACAAAAAGAGCTCTTGAAAGAGCTCGATAAGGAATTGACTAATAAAAAATCTTGGTTTTAAATAAATATTTATTTATATATTTTAATTTAATTTTACCCCCCCTGAGTAGGGGGTTTTGTTTTTTAAAAAATAAAAAAAGCTTCGACAGTTGTCAAAGCGGGTGAGCACCTAGTTGATGGGCAGCGCCAGAGCGCAACCGGGGTCGCGCCATTCGATGCGCAGCTTCTGGCCGATCTTGAGGCCATCCGGGAGGAAGAGGACGAAGCCATCGTAGATGCGCCGGCCATCGGTCGGCAGGGCGGCACGGCCGCGTTTCTGGTACTTGAAGATCACCACACCGGCCACACCGCCATCGGCGGGGATTTTCCTGGCCGGACGCCAGTGATTGAGCAGGTTGCCATCGACGACGATCTCGTCACCGACGTTGATGGAATGGATTTGATCGGGTGCGGGTTTGGGTGGCACGTGCATCATGGAAGGTTGCTCCTTAAGGAACGGGTTGACCGGATCTTATCCTTTTGACCCGGTAATATCCATGATAATATTATTTGCCCATTTTTGTCAATATAGCGCTGATCTTAGTTGAAAAATTCAACTGGGTCTAGCCATTTGGCTAGTTCGGTCTGATTGGCTACATAGCCTCTGACATTGACATCAGTGCCAGTATAAATAGCTAGGTGTAAATGTTTGCGTTCATTGTCAGTATCATGGTTATAGCCTTGTCCCAAATAGCCGATGATTTGTTTGGCTTCAACTTTGGTGCCTACTTTTGGTAGATCATCGGGTGATAGGTGACCATATATTACTATATAGTTTTTGTCATTTATTTTGTGACGTATAGCAAGCATACCACCATAGCCGCTGACCCAACCAGAACGTACAATTTCTCCATCAGCAATAGCATAGATATTTATTTTTTCTTGTGGTAGATCATCATATTCTACATCAACGCCAGTATGGTAGCCAGTGAATTTTTCCGGTTGAACTGGAGAGGTTTCGGGCGTGATATAAATGCCAAATGGTTTTTTGGTGATACGTTCTTTGAACTGGGCGATTGGTTCATAGATTTTGTTTTCTATTTCTCCAGGACAAGCAGGAAAGTCACAGTTAGGAAGAGTTCGACTGACATAGAATCCTTGGGGACAATGTTTAACGTCTTGAGCACATACAATAGGCTCATTGGTTTCATTTTGAGATTTTTTTTCTTCGCTATTGGTGTTAGTTATATTGTTGTTAGGCAAACAAGCACTAAACAATATTAATACCATTAGCAATAAAATTGTATTTTTCATATTTTTATTATAACAAAAAAACAAGATAAATAATATCTTGCTCTTTTGTCTTTCGATTTCACTGAGATAAATCTCAGTTTCACTCAAGACATTCGACACCCGTAATGTTAATAATTATAGGTGGCCGAAGGCCATGAGCGAAGTCCCGCGAACGGGACGGAGTCGAATGGCAGGGGAGGAAGGAATCGAACCCTCGCTAGAGGTTTTGGAGACCCCTGTACTACCACTATACTACTCCCCCTTGAAGAAACCAGTTTTTATTTGGTTTCTTTGTGAGCAGTGTGCTTTCTGCACTTTTTGCAATATTTTTTTAATTCCAGTCTTTCTTTGACTGTTTTTTTGTTGCGCTGACTGTGGTAGTTGATAGTTTTACAATCTACGCATTCAAGTTTGGCTAGATTATCCTGTGACATAAAGGTATTTAATTATTTTATAAATTTAAGTGGAGCCGAGAACAGGATTTGAACCCGCGACCCGCAGTTTACAAAACTGCTGCTCTACCAACTGAGCTATCTCGGCATATTTAAAATGTTAATGTTTTATTTGCAGTTTATGCCGCCTGTGGCGGCACCCCGCCAAGGGCGGTGGCAAAACTGCTGCTCTACCAACTGAGCTATCTCGGCAAGATGTATTATAAAAAGAATACGGGGTAAATTATAGGCAAAAATGTCATAAAAGTCAAGATACAAGCATTATTAAGTTTATAAGGGGTGGTAAAAAAATAACCCCGAAACTAGTTCAGGGCGGAGAAGTCGGCTCTAGGCCGGCTCGTCGTCGGTGTCGTCGGAGGTGGTCATCTGGTTGGCCAGGTGGAAATCCGTCAGGAGCAGGGTCTCGCAGTCGAGGCCGAGGTTCTTGGCCCGCAGAGCCTCGACGATGCGCTCGATCTCGAGCGGGTCGGTGCCGCAGACGCGGACGAAAGGACTGAGCGTCAGGTCCGGGTCGCAGGTGACGCACTCGCCATCGACGATGGTCATGACCGTGTCTGCTCTCAGACCGAGCTGATCGATGGCCTCGATGGTCAGCTTGAGAACGCGGACGTTCAGCTCCCTCCGGTTGAGCCCGAAGAACATTAGGTTGGGCACGAGCATTCCTCCTTGTTGATTGTTTCTACCGACGGGGGAAGGATCATAAATGATCAATATTTATAGCATAAGTTATAAATTTTGTCAATATTCTTTTTCTGTGCTAGGATAGTGAGCCTAGTATTTACTGGGGCTTTTGTTATAATACTTATATGAATTTAGATAATTTATACAAAACTTTGGCCAATCAGCCAAAATATCGGGTTCAACAGGTCAAAGAAGCAATTTTTGGTAAATTAATTGCTGATTGGTCTGAAGCTTCCAATCTTCCCAAAGAACTCAAGGAGACTTTAAACAAAGAGTGTCCTTTGGAGATAAAGGGCAAATTTTTTAGTTCCGAGGAAACCGAAGCTAGTAAAGCTTTGATTACTTTGTCCGATGGTTTGCAGATAGAGACAGTATTGCTTGCTCACAAGGATGGCCGATTCACTGTTTGTGTATCTACTCAGGTAGGTTGTCCTTTGGGCTGTAAGTTTTGTGCTACTGGCAAAATGGGACTGTTGAGGAATCTAGAATATGGAGAAATGATTGATCAGGTATTATTTTTTTCCCGTTATCTTAAAGATGAAAATACTAGAGTGTCCAATGTAGTTTTTATGGGTATGGGTGAGCCATTTTTAAATTATGACAATGTTATCAAAGCCATTAAATATTTGAACGAGGATTTGAAAATTGGCGCTCGTAAAATATCCATCTCAACCAGTGGTGTAATACCTGGCATCAAAAGATTAGCCGATGAGGATCTGCAACTCAATCTGGCAATATCACTGCATGCGCCCAATGATAAATTGCGTTCAGAGCTGATGCCGATAAATAAAGGTTTTCCTTTGACCAAGCTTTTACCAGCAGTGGATGCCTATATTAGAAAAACTGGCCGTCAAGTTATGTTTGAATATTTGCTTATCAGGGGAGTCAATGATCAGCCACAACACGCCGCGGAATTAGCTGAGCTCATGAAAAAACCACTCTATATAGTCAATCTTATTTCTTATAATCCGACTGATGCTTTTAAGGCTTCCAGAAGTATTGATGTGAGAAAGTTCAAGGAAATACTAGAGAGGCAAGGTATAGTGGTTACTCAGCGTTATAGTTTTGGTCAGGATATCAATGCGGCTTGCGGTCAATTAGCGACCAAGAGCAAAAAAGCCAAAAACTAGCTTTTTAAATTCTATATGTTATTATATAGGGGTACCCCCAACGAAGAGTTGGGGCTTTTAGCCTATTAGTAAAATTTATGGCAACAAAATTCAAGTTAAAATCAAAATTCAAGCCGGCCGGTGATCAGCCGCAAGCCATCTCTCAATTGCTTGAGGGATTAAAAAGAGGTGATAGATATCAGACTCTTTTGGGTGTGACTGGATCGGGTAAGACATATACTATGGCCAATATAATAGCGGAAATCAATCAGCCGACTTTGGTCATGGCGCCAAACAAAGCTTTGGCGGCTCAGCTCTATCGGGAGTACAAAAATTTTTTCCCGGAAAATTCGGTTAATTATTTTGTTTCTTATTACGACTATTATCAGCCGGAAGCTTATATGCCCAATTCTGATACCTATATAGAAAAAGAAGCAATGATCAACGACGAGATTGACCGCTTGCGTCATCAGGCAACCAGTGCTTTGCTCAGCCGAGACGATGTCATTATTGTGGCTTCAGTTTCTTGTATTTACAATTTGGGTGTTCCTTGGCAATATGAGGAGTCTACTTTGCATCTTAGTGTTGGTCAGTCTCTTGTGCGAAAAGACTTGATCAGTCAGCTAGTCAAGATTCAGTTTGAGCGCACTCCAGGGGAGATACTTCGCGGTAAATTCAGGGTCAGGGGTGATGTCTTTGAGATTATGCCGGCTTCGGAAAAAATAATTTATCGGGTGGAATTTGTTGAACAAAAAATTAGTTCAATTTCTTTGCTTGATCCTTTGACTAGAAAGATAAAAGAAGAATTAAATGAAGTTCTGATTTTTCCGTCAAAACACTTTGTCTCTACTATGCCGGAAATAAAAAGAGCGATCAGAGATATAAAAGCTGAACTCAAAGATCGGCTCAAGTATTTTGAGAAGAAAAAGCTTTATTTGGAAGCAGAACGTATTGAGAGACGTACTAGGTTTGATTTGGAAATGTTGGGCTCGCTTGGCTATTGCCACGGCATAGAAAATTATTCCCGCCATTTGACTGGCAAGTTGGTTGGTGAAGCCCCAGAGACGCTCTTGGCTTATTTTGCCGGTGAGAGTGGTCAGCGTAAGTTTTTGACTATTATGGATGAGTCGCACATTGCCTTGCCACAAGTCAGGGGTATGTATGAGGGTGATCGGGCTCGCAAAGAAACTTTGATTCAGTATGGCTGGCGGCTGCCGTCTGCTTTGGACAATCGACCACTTAAGTTTGCCGAATTTATCGAGCGTATTGGACAGACGATATTTACTTCGGCTACTCCTGGCGCCTGGGAGCTAGAGCATTCTAGCCAGATAGCTGAGCAGTTGATTCGTCCGACAGGACTGATTGATCCACCGATAGAAGTGCGTCCGGTGTATGACAAAAAAACCAATCATACTCAGATTGACGATATTGTTAGTGAGATAGTGCCTTTAGCCAAAAAAGGAGAGAGAATTATAGTCAACACCTTGACCAAACGTCAGGCTGAGGATCTAAATACTTATCTCAAGAAAAAGAAAATTAAATCAAATTACATCCACTCGGATATAAAAACTATTGAGCGTACTGATATTTTGATAGATTTTAGAAAGGGGCTTTTTGATGTTTTGGTTGGCGTCAATTTGCTCAGAGAAGGTTTGGATTTGCCAGAAGTAAGTCTGGTGGCTATTTTGGATGCCGATCGCGAGGGTTTTTTGCGTAGTGAGACATCGCTGATTCAAATCATGGGTCGAGCTGCTCGTAATGTTAGTGGTACAGTCATACTTTATGCCGACAACATAACCGGTTCTATCAAACGCGCTAGAGGTGAAGTAGAGCGTCGTCGCAAATTGCAGATAGCTTACAATGAAAAACACGGCATCAAGCCAAAAACAATTATCAAAAAAATTGAGAGCTTTTTGGATATAGAAGATAAAAGAAAAAAATAATATTTCAGCGATTTCAATATAAAAATATGAATGATAAAATAATTATCAAGGGTGCCCGCGTGCACAACCTTAAAAATATAAGTTTAGAAATACCGCACAATAAATTGACGGTAATTACTGGTGTGTCTGGTTCAGGTAAATCGTCTTTGGCTTTTGATACTATTTTTGCCGAGGGGCAGAGAAGATATATAGAATCTCTTTCTCCTTATGCACGGCAATTTTTGGGCCAGATGAAGCCAGCTGATGTTGATGAAATTATTGGTTTGGCGCCGTCAATTTCTATTGACCAAAAATCTCTTAGCCACAATCCGCGTTCAACTGTTGGTACTCTGACGGAGATTTATGATTATTTGCGTGTTTTGTACGCCCGGCTAGGAGAAGTCCATTGTCCTTTGTGTGGCAGTAAAATCCAGAAGCTGACTGTTGATGAAATCACTGATATTATTTCGGGAGAGGCCAAAGAAAGAAAAGAAGGTTTTGTTAATATTTTAGCGCCAGTTGTTCGCGGTCGCAAAGGTGAGTATTATCAGTTGCTTTATGATTACCTTTCTTTGGGTTATGGTGAAGCCAGGATAGACGGTAAAATGCACAATCTGCACCAAAAGATAAAACTCAGTCGTTATCAGAAACATGATATTGATATTGTAGTGGACAAAGCGATGGTGTCTGACCAAAGCCGCTTGTTTGAAGCAGTGGAAAATGCTCTTGATTATGCCCAGGGTGTAGTCATTGCCTGGTTCAATACTGGCCATCGTCAAGCTCAAGAATTACTCTTGTCAGCCAATTGGACCTGTCCTAATGATAATTTTTCTTTCCCTGAGCTTGAGCCAAGATTGTTTTCTTTTAATAGTCCTCATGGGGCTTGTGAATCTTGTAATGGTTTAGGTCTTATCGGTTGGGACAAAGACGAGCAGTGTTCTGCCTGTCAGGGCCAGCGTTTGAGACCAGAAGCCTTGGCGGTTAAAATACAGAAAAAAGATATTGGCCAAATTGTTTCTTGGCCGATTGATAAGCTACATAAATTTTTTCAAGATTATTTTGACAACATGCCGCAGAAGGACAGGGCAGTCGCTGAGCCAGTGGTCATAGAAATTATCAGTCGCTTAGAATTTTTGCTCAAAGTCGGTTTGAATTACCTAACTCTAGATCGTCGCTCACACACTCTGTCTGGCGGTGAAGCTCAGCGCATCAGACTATCTTCTCAGATTGGTTCACACTTGTCTCGTACACTTTATGTTTTGGATGAGCCAACCATTGGTCTACATGAGCGTGATACTGCCCGTTTGATAGAGACACTCAAGTCTCTCAGAGACAAGGGGAATACCGTCGTGGTAGTAGAGCATGATGAGCAGACTATTATGGAGTCAGACTATTTAGTTGATCTTGGCCCCTTGGCTGGTGTCCACGGCGGAGAAATAGTAGCAATTGGTCCTACCTCTGAGGTGTTAAATATCAAAAACAAAGGTCAGTCTTTGACCGTTGATTATTTGGTGGGAGACAAAAGAATTTCTGTACCCAGCAGGCGACGAGAAAAGACTACTGAGAAGTTAAAGCTTATTGGTGCTCGGGCTAATAATTTGAAAAATTTGCAAGTAGAGATTCCTTTGCGTAAATTGGTGGGAATAACTGGCGTCTCTGGTTCAGGCAAATCTAGTTTGCTTTATGATGTCTTATACAAAAATCTCAGCGCCATCAAAGCTCGTCCGGGTAAATATAAACTCCAAGATGTAACTAGGATAGAGGGCAGTGAGTACGTAGCCAAAGTAGTGGTAATAGATCAAGCGCCGATTGGTCGGACACCGCGTTCTAATCCAGCCACCTATACCGGCATCTTTACACCAATTAGAGATTTTTTTGCGCTCTTGCCAGAGTCACGCGAGCGTGGTTATAGTCTTTCCCGTTTTTCTTTCAATCGTTCAGGTGGACGTTGCGACGCCTGCGAAGGCGCTGGCTACAAATTGATTGAAATGCATTTTTTGCCGGCTGTTTTTGTAGAATGTGATGTCTGTCGCGGTAAGAGGTACAATCGAGAAACTTTGCAGGTCAAACACAAAGGCAAAAATATTGCTGATGTGTTAAACTTAACTATAGATGAAGCAGTAAAATATTTTGATGGCAATTGGCGCATCACTGACAAACTCAAGGTTTTGCAGGAAGTCGGTCTTGGTTATTTGAAGCTAGGTCAAAGTGCTACTACTTTGTCGGGTGGTGAGGCTCAGCGTATCAAGCTAGCTCGAGAGCTGACGCATACTTTAGGCAAGCGCGGTATCTATCTTTTGGACGAGCCGACCGTTGGTTTGCATTATCATGATATCGAGATGCTTCTTCATGTGCTGAACAAATTAGTTGAACGTGGTAATACTGTAGTTGTGATTGAACACAATCTGCATATGATCAAATCAATGGATTATGTTTTGGATCTTGGTCCCGAGGGTGGCGAAGCTGGTGGGACTTTAGTAGCCAAGGGTACGCCTGAAGATATTGCGGATAATGAAAAATCGGTCACGGGTAAATATCTGGCCAAGCAGTTGAAATAGTAATATATAATAACTTGTCATCTCGAGCGAAGTCGAGAGATCTCTAGTCGTAAGGTTGATTAGATTTCTCCATTCACTTTGTTCAGTCGAAATGACAGAAGGAAATATGGATATCAAGGATAAAATAAAGAAATTTCCCGATTTACCGGGGGTATACCACTGGCTGGACAAAAACGGCGAGATTCTTTATGTTGGCCGCGCTACTTCTCTCAAACGTCGGGTAGCTCAGTATTTCCAGAAAAAATTACTTGATCCGCGGATAGAGGAGATGGTGTCCTTGGCTTATGATGTGGAATATCAGGTTACCGATACGATATTAGACAGCATGATTTTGGAAGCCAATGAAATAAAAAAATATTGGCCCAAATACAATGTAGTGCAAAAGGACGATAAATCTTTTATTTATATTGTTATTCCCCAAGGAGATTATCCGCGACCCATCTTGGTCCGAGCTCGAGAGCTCAAAAAATTTCCGACCAACAAAGCGCATGTTTTTGGTCCTTATCAATCAGTTCATCTGGCCAAAACAGCGCTCAAGATAATTAGACGAATTTTCCCTTGGAGTGTTTGTCATCCGGGACAAGGCAAGCCTTGTTTTGAATACCAGATTGGTCTGTGTGCTGGAATTTGTGTAGATAAAATAAACAAAAAAGATTACCAGAAAAATATCAAAAATATTATTTGGTTTTTGTCAGGCAAGAAAAAACAGTTATTGAAAAGATTGGCCAAAGAAAGTCCAGAGCAAGCCGAAGCTATGAAACATATTCAAGATGTTGCCTTGATAACGCGTGAAGATCTCAACATAGGGGCAGTCAATAGAATAGAGGGTTATGATATTTCTCATTTGACTGGTAAAGAGCCTTATGGAGCGATGGTGGTTTTTTCTGGCGGCTTGCCGGATAAGGCCGAATATAGATTGTTCAAAATAAAAACTGCCCCTCGTCATGATGATTTGCGGGCGCTGGAAGAAGTATTGTCTCGTCGCTTAGAGCATAAAGAATGGCCTCGACCGGATATTATGATGATTGATGGCGGCAAACCGCAGATTGATTTTATTGATCATCTTTTTAAGTATAAAAATATAAATATTCCCCTAGTTGGGATCTCAAAATATAGTGGTGACAAATTGATTTTTGCCAAAGGCGCTTCCAAATCTTTTAGGGAGCTGGCTGAAAATCTCAAAGATGTTTTGCTTCAAGCTAGAGATGAGGCACATCGTTTTGGTAGAAATGCTAGTCGTCGTCAAAGAAATATTAAGTAAATAAATAGCCTCGAACCGTCACCCTTGCGGGTTCAGGTTCGAGGCATGTCAAACGGAGGTCGTGGTTGTCCACTGTCGGGGAGGCTACTCCCCGTGAGCACCAGCGATCTTGTTTGCCAGATCTGGCGGGTACATGTTGTACTCGTCGCGACTGCTGTCGTCGCCTCGGGCGTAGATCGTGTTGGTGCTTGGATCAAACCAAGCGTGTTGGGCGAAGTTCAGCAGGTAGAGCGACTGCTCCCCTTCGAAGTTGCGGTAGAGCTCCCAGAGTGGGAAGCCTCCTTCGTAGCGGAAGTAGAAGCCGGTTTCGCCCAGCCCCACCAGATCGGTAGCAGTAGTCAGCCTGACCACTTCTTCGGCGAGACGCTTGATCTCGCTATTGTCATGGCTGACCAAGTACTGTGAGGTGGTTTGCAGGGTGACGATCTTGAACTCGTCGTTGTAGATCAGCCAGACAGGCGCGCCGTCGATCTCGATGTAGTTGATGATCGTCTCACTCTTGTCGTGGCGTACCTTGTTCGCCTCCTGGTCTTGCTGCCTGTCGGTGATGAAGATGCCGGCGGCGAAAACGATAGCGATGATCAGGATGGTGGTGATCAGTTTGTGATTCACGCGAATTCCTCCTTGTATTCACTGGATGGTCAGCTGCGCAGCATCTGGCTGAAGTTGAAGGTCAGTCGGACCTGCCACAGTTCTTGGCTGTCGTAGAAGATGCCGATCGTGTTCTCGACGTCACCGGGGTAGAGCAGGTAGCTCACGCCACCGACGGTGGCACCACGGAAATCGCCGAAGTCCTGGAGCAGGTAGATCCTTGCCCTCTGGCCGAGCCGAACGTGGTTCTCCACGAAGGCAGCATTGCGCCGCTCGGGGAACTTTCGTCCAGGACGATCTTCGTAGTTGGTCCAGCCGGCGTAGAGGTTGACCCAGGGGTTGAAGGACTTCTTGAAGGACAGTCCTTGTCCCTGGTGCTTGGTCCACCAAGTACTCAGCGGGCCGACGCTCAGGTTGGCCGAGTAGTTCTCGAAGCCGTAGTTGCTCAGCTGGATGGTCAACGGACCGCGCTTGGCATAGCCGTAGAGGCCGACGCCGTAGATGTCGAGGTCGGAGAAGGCGTAGCACAGCCGAGGAGTCGGCTGCACCGAGGGTCCGTAGAAGTTGTACATGGCCGGCAAGAGGTGCCGACCGAACTGGGTACCGAGCTTCCAGCCCTGCCAGGAAGTGGCGTACTCGAGGTAGCTGTACTTCATGGCCTGGTTGGCGTAGTCGTATTCCATCCGGACCATGAACTGGTCCTTGTAGGCGCGGACGCCGGCGCGGGCCCAGTTGAACTGGTAGTAGTTGTCCTGGTCGGCCAGGGTGGTGGTGTTCGCGGCGAAGGCGTAGACCTGGAGACTGTCGGCCTGGGCCGCCGAGGTGATGTTGGGCAGCACCAAGGTGATCAAGCAGGCGATCGTTACGATCAGATTCTTCACAGTGTTTTCCTCCCGTTATTTGACTC
>QZJA01000012.1 GCA_003599205.1 Candidatus Parcubacteria bacterium | reverse complement strand
TTGACAAATGACCAAAATCAGCATATAATAATCTGCGTATTTACCCCCTCTAGTCCCCCTTACTAAGGGGAATAAAAAGGGTCTTGCGCCTATAGCTCAGCCCGGTAGAGCAGTTGCCTTTTAAGCAAACGGTCGGAGGTTCGAGTCCTCCTGGGCGCACCAGTTAAATAGCCTCTTGGGCTATTTTTTGTTTACCTATCGGAGCTGATTGAGGTGTTTATAAGTTGTACATAAAAAGAGAAGAAAAAAGGCTTGAAAAATAAGGGCAAATAAGCTAAGATGATTTTACTAATACCAAGCCCATGTCTAAAATTCCCCCGCAAAATTTAGAAGCCGAAGCCTCTCTTTTGGGTGCTTTGCTTTTGGATAAAGATGCCATCATCAAAGTATCCGATGCCCTGCGTCCTGATGATTTCTATAAAGAATCACATGGTTTGATCTATCAATCCATGCTTGATCTCTTTGAAAAGCACGAACCAATAGACATCATTACTGTCAGCAATCGACTGGATGAAAAAAAACAACTAGCCGGTAGCGGTGGCAAAGCCTATTTGGCTGATCTGACATCTGGCGTGCCCAATTCTTCTCACGTAATATCCTACGCCAATACTATCCGCAAAAAATCTACTTTGAGAAAATTGGAACACGCAGCCGCCGAAATTTCTGAATTTTCTTTTTCTGAATCAGAAGATGTAGAAAAACTTCTGGACATGGCCGAACAAAAACTATTCGGTATTTCCCAAGAATCACTCAAGAAAAACTTCATATCCATCAAAGACGTGTTGGGCGAAACATTCACCCGTATTGATGAACTACACAAGATGGGCGGTCAGGGTACTCGCGGTATTCCTACTGGCTATACAGAAATAGATCGATTGCTATCTGGTTTTCAAAATTCAGATTTAATAATTTTGGCCGCTCGACCATCACTAGGCAAAACTACTTTTGCGCTTGATCTTTTACGAAATATTGCTGTCAAAGCCAAAGTTCCAGTTGGTATGTTTTCTCTAGAAATGTCCAAAGAACAATTAGTAGACAGACTTTTGGCTTCAGAGGCCGGTGTTGATCTCTGGCGCATGCGTACCGGCAGACTATCAGACAAAGAAGAAGATGATGATTTCCCTCGTATCGGCCGAGCTATGGGTGTCTTGTCAGAAGCACCAATATTTATTGATGACTCCCCGATGGCCAACATTATGCAAATCCGCACCAAGGCCAGACGTCTGAAAATGGAACACAATCTCGGATTCTTGGTAATCGACTATCTACAGCTCATGGATAGTGGCGATATGCGTCAGAGTGAAAATCGTGTCCAAGAAATATCAGCCATTTCCCGCGGTCTCAAACAAATCGCCCGTGAACTTGATATCCCCGTTCTGGCTCTGTCACAGCTTTCTCGTGCTGTTGAAAGCCGCTCACCAGCTATCCCTAAGCTGGCTGACTTGAGAGAATCAGGCTCTATTGAACAAGATGCTGATATTGTGATGTTTATTTATAGAAAAGCCAAAGACAAAAGTCGTGAATGTCCTGAAGATGAAAAATTTTTGGCAGAAATCCATGTTGATAAACACCGTAATGGTCCTACTGGCATAGCTCGTTTATTCTTTGATGAACAAAAAGTTACTTTCAAAAACCTAGACTCTAACTACAGCAATAATCTGCCAAACACTGAATTTGCTGATGATATTCCTCTACCTTCTACTGGAGAAAATAAAACCGGCAAAGCACCTCAGGCTAAAATTGGCTGGCAAAATATTCCTTAAATACGCTAAAATAAATTTAATAAATAATTAATAAAATAAAAATGTTCAACAAACTAAAACAATTCAATGATTTGCGCAAACAGGCCAATACCCTAAAAAGCGCTATGGCTGAAGAAACTGTTGAAGCTGAAAACAGCGCTGTAAAAATTATCATGGATGGTAACCAAGAAATAAAATCCTTGGATATAAAAAAAGAATATCTTTCTCCAGATAAAAAAAATGAATTGGAAAAGAAAATAACCGAAGCCATCGCTGATGCTATCAAAAAAATCCAAAGAAAAATGGCAATGAAGATGCAACAAATGGGTGGTTTGGATAATTTCATGAAATAATGAAACATCTACCTGACTTCATCCAAAGGTTAATAGATCAATTCGACAAACTGCCTGGTATTGGACCAAAAACTGCTACCAGGCTAGTTTTTGATTTGCTACACCGGCAAGATGATGTCAGAGAATTTGCCGAAGCATTGACTCAGGCCCACAATAAAATACATTTTTGTCCAGAATGTTTCAACCTAAGCGATGATGGCCTATGCAATATCTGCGCCAATCCCGCTAGAGATAAAAGTCTGGTCTGCGTAGTAGCCCACAATCAGGATGTCGAAGCTATAGAAAAAACTGGAGACTTTGACGGAGTATATCATCTGCTCAATGGCCTAATGAGTCCACTTGAAGGGGTTACTCCTGATAAATTAAAAATAAAAGAACTAGAAAAACGCCTAGAAAAAAATGTTATCAAAGAAATAATTTTGGCACTGGACCAAAGTATGGAAGGAGAAGCAACTTCTATTTATCTCTCCAAACTACTAAAAAACTACCCTCTGACAGTCAGCCAACTAGCTCGTGGCATACCCATGGGCGCCAACATAGAATATACTGATGAAGTCACTCTCAGTTCAGCACTAAAAAATAGAAAACAAATTTAAACGAAAACCCCAAGCCTTACGACTCGGGGTTTTCTCATTATCTAAGAACAGATTTTTATAAAACTATTTTGTCAATTTTGACTTGAGATAGATGATGTCTGTGACCATGTCTGACAGTATATCTAGTTTTATTTTTATACTTCAAGACATCAACTTTTTTAGTTTTCAAGTTATTGACCAAGGTAGCCTCTACTTTAGCTTTGGCTATGTAAGGCTTGCCTACAGTTATATTATCTTTATCATCAATCAACAAAAGCACCTGATCAAAAACCACCTTTTTACCTGTCTCAACATTAGGTAATTTTTCTATTTTTAGAGTAGTGCCTTCGGCTACTTGATATTGTTTACCACCAGTTTTTATTATAGCTTTCATATTTTTCTTAATTTAAAACAATAGGAGTTTAGCAACTTTTGGCTTAATTGTCAACCGTTGTAGATATTTGTGTATTGACAAAAAACATAATATATGATATAAAATAAAATCCCACCAAAAAAGTGTGGGTGTAAACATCTGTTCTCTAAAAAGGAGGTTTTTAGCTCACTCGGCCAACTGAATTCTCAAGTTCCACCAACCGTCTACTGAAGGAGCAAAACCATGAATACCCAGCACCCGGACAACAACGACTCGCGTTCCGAGATCATCAAGGTCGCCTTCGGCGTCTTCGACTTCCGCGGACGGGAAGCCTTCCTCGGCGAGGGCCTGGGCGGCATGAAGGGCATGTGCATCATGCCCGGCAACAAGAGCCCCCTGCCCATCGTCAGCGGCTACAACGCCGTGAGCTTCGCGGTGTACACCACCACGAGCACCATCTACGCCCGGGCCATCACCTCGACCGACTACCTCAACGACGTCCTGCGCGGCCTGCGCGACCAGCTCGAGCTGATCAAGAAGGCCGGCGCCGGCGCCAAGTTCCCGCCCATGGCCAACGCCCTGCGCGTGAACGCCGTCCTGGACTTCCACTGGGACATCAACCGGGGCATCCCCAACCTGCGTTCGGCCTACGGCGTCGGCCTGCGCGGCTCCGACGGCCAGCCCTCCGACGGAGCCATGGTCTACGGCAACCACCAGGACGATCCGGTCACCAAGGCCGGCTTCAGCCTGGTGGAGATGGACATCCACCCCAACCACCGCTACACCTTCGCGCGGCCTAGCCGCAACCAGAAGCTGATCAAGCTGGCCATCGCCAACATCGAGGACCAGCTCGAGCGGGTGATCGACGCCGGCCTGAGCCAGCAGCCCAAGGCGGCCGAGAGCTAGACCTCCAACCAGTCCTTTCGCCGCTACCCTTGCGGTAGCACCCCCCCGAGCCTAAAAAACTCGGGGATTTTTTTATAAACAAAAAATAGGCCATTAAGCCTTTTTTTGGTGGTCGCACCTGGACTCGAACCAGGGACCTTCGCAATGTGAATGCGACGCTCTAACCAGCTGAGCCATGCGACCATATTTTATATTGTGGTGACCCCACAGGGAATCGAACCCTGATTGCCAGGTTGAGAACCTGACGTCCTAACCGTTAGACGATGGGGCCAAAATAACCTCTATATTACTAACAGATTTTACTAGTATTGTCCAGACTATTTACTCACTGACCCAACCAATAACTCATCAGCCAACCATGGTTTGGCCATTATTTCATACACAACTTGCTCCATTTTTGCCCCTCGTGAACCCTTAATTAATATAATATCCTCTGCTTTTAAACGCTCTTGAAGAAAAGCACCTGCTTCCATAGTATGAGGAAAATGATAAATCTTGTCTTCACTCATGCCAGCAGCCTTAGCTCCTCGAGCAATATCACGAGATCTTTCACCAACTACAAACAAATAATCAATTTTTAATTCTACTAACTTTTTGCCAACTGCTTTGTGAGCTTGTTCTGATACGGCCCCCAATTCCAACATATCCCCAAAGACAACAATCTTTCTGCCAGAACTTGGCATTTCCGCTAAAATTTCTAAAGCTGCCTTGGATGATTGAGGAGAAGAATTATAAGTATCATCAATAATAAAACTGTTTTTAACTCCCAAGATCAAATTTGTCCTGCCTCTGGCTGACTGATAATTTTGTAAACTCTCGCCTACCTCAACCAAATTCATACCTAGAGCTAGAGCCACAGCTGCTCCGCTAGCAGCGGCTTGAGCGTGTTGCCAACCCAAAACTGCTGGCAAAAACATCGGTACTGATGATCCACCATAAATCAACTTGAAGCTAGTGCCATATTGATTGCCTCTTTTACTGATTTTTATATCAGAAATTCTTACTTCATTTGTTTCATTTTGGCCAAAAGTTTTTATTTTACTCTGACAATTCTTTATGGTTGCAGACAAATTATTGTCATCGCCATTTATAATAGCCCAGTCAGTATTTTTTAATCTAGCCAAAATACTACTTTTTTCTTTAACAATATTTTCCAAGCTACCAAAAAATTCCATATGGCTATGACCAATAGCAGTTATTACTGCTAAATCTGGCTTGGCAATTGATGTCAGATAATTTATATCCCCCGGCTTGTCCGCTCCCATCTCCAATATCAAAACTTGCGGATATTCTTTGTCTTTAAACAAAATTATTTTAAGACTATAAATAAAAATATAAAGCCAGCGAAAAACATTTTTACCCCCCGATCGACTCACACCCAAAATAGTCAAGGGTAAACCAACTTCATTATTATAATTTTTTGAATTTCGATAAACACTAAATCTGGCCTGCAAAACTGAAGCAATAGCCTCTTTAGCTGAGGTTTTACCAACACTACCAGTAATGGCCACCACTTTGGGCCGGTATTTGTTGATAACAATTTTAGCTAAAACCTTTAAAATTAGGTATAAAAACTTTTTCATCTCTTTGGTGGGATTTGATAATATTCTAACAGAAACTTGGCTATTTCGCCAAATAGCGGCGCCGCCGTACTTTCAGCATAAGGAGCTGAAGTAGGATAATCTAATTTGGTAATCATGGTGAATTTTGGATTATCATTGGGGCCAAAACCGACAAAATTATGGATAAACTTATTGGAATAATAACTGCCTGAGTCCAAATTAGCAACCTGAGCCGTACCAGTCTTACCGGCTACATAATATCCTTCCACTCCAGCCTTTTTTGAATGACCAACGTCCACAGTATTGACCATCATAGCCGATATCTTTGAAGCAGTAGCTGTGTCAATCACCTGACGAACTACTTTGGGCTGAAATTCTTCTACTACAACGTCATCATCTTTTACTTGGCTGACAATATAAGGTTGAACCAGTTTACCCCGATTGGCTATTACATTGACAGCATTAAGCATCTGGATAGGTGTGACTGTTATACCTTGACCGTAAGATGATGTGGCTTTATAAATATCTCCCTCTTTAGCCAAGGCATCAATATTACCCTTTGTATCTTGGCTAATGAGCAAACCACTCGGCTCTCCAAAACCAAATTTTTTCATGTACTCCTCAAAGATATGATTATTCACTTCGGAAGTGGCAAAAACTACTCCAGTATTGACTGAAGAAGACAAAACCTCTTTCATATCAATCAAACCATATTTCTGATTGCCAGCATTTCTAATTACTAAACCGCCAGCAAATTTTATTTCACCTTCATCCTTATAAGTACTATCAGGCTCTACTTTACCCTGATCCATGGCAATGGCCATAGAAATTACTTTCATGACTGAGCCGGGCTCATAAGCCCCATAAACAGCGATATTGTTAAAAATATCAGGATCTACACCTTTGTAGTCATTGGGATCAAAACTAGGATAATTACACATCGCCCTAATAGCTCCTGTCTGGGTTTCCATGACAATAACTGTACCACTTTTGGCATCATATTTACTGACCGCCTTTTCCAAAGACTTACAAACAGCATACTGAACTGTACGATCAATTGTCAGAACTACATCCAAACCATTTTCCACTGCCCGACCTTGATTACTAGAAACCAATCGACCAGCAACATCTGCTTCGCCAACGATTTGTCCGCCATCACCAGCCAACTCTTCTTCAAAATAAGCCTCTAAACCATATTTGCCGACGCGAGAATAGCCATCATCTCCATAACCCAAAAATCCAAGTATGTGTGAACCTATATCTTCGTCGGGATAATAACGTAAGACATTTTTATAAAAACTCAAACCCATTTCTTCCAGATTATCAATCTTGTCCTCTTCACCTTTGTCTTTATTTATATCAAACCTCATTGCTTCAAATTTTTCTTTGAGCAAATCTACTTTTTCTTTGGAGACATCCTTGGCTATCAATTCAAAGCCATCACCTGTTTTTTTGACTTTTTGTAGGACTTTCTCTGCATCCTCTTCATTCAAAGCCAAAACTTCTACAAAAATATCCGCCACATTTTGTGGTCGATTTATTTTGTTGGGATAAACACCTATTTCATAAAAAACTTTATTGGTTGCTAAAGGATAATAATCAGCCGTATCATCAGCTGAAGCCAAAGCAAAAATACGTCCTCTTTCTGGACTAATATCACGAATAACTGATCTCTGCTGCATGCCAAGAGCTACATAAGAATCATTTTCTATAACCTGCAAATAAAAAAGACGGGCAATAATACCCAAAACCAAGAAAAAAATGACCCCTTGCAGGGCATTTATTCTCAGCTGTGATACCTGATAGTTATTGGTATGAAATAAATTCATAATAAAAACTTATTTTAAAGCAACACTACCCTGACTATTATCAATATAAAACATGTCTTCTGTTTTGATTCTCACCAAATTGAGCCTGGCACTTTCATTCTCCAATCTCTCGGTAGTTTGGAGTTCACTGACGCTGGTATCCAACAAACGATAGGTATCTTCTGCCAGTCTGATGTTTTTGTTTAATTCATTACGCATCAAGGTCTGCCCATTGGCATAGTTACTTGAAGCCAAAAGAATCATCCACAGTAGGACTACGCCAACTGACATGACAGTGTTTAATTTTTTGAGACGATTAAAAATGAGGTTTTTAATTTTGACAAGCATGGGGATTTTATTTTTTTGTTTTTAACTTATTTTCTCAACTACTCGCAGTTTAGCACTTCGGCTACGCCAGTTAGTTGATATTTCTTGGGCACTTGGTTTAATTGATTTTTTGGTGATTATTTTCACTTTTGGTTTGTTGCCACAGTTACAAATAGGAGATTCTGGCGGACAGATACAATCTAATGACATCTGTTTAAAATACTGCTTGACGATTCTGTCCTCCAATGAATGAAAGCTAATAACAGCAATTCGTCCGCCTGGCTCCAAAATATCAAACGCTTGTGGCAAAGCTTTACTAATATTGTCCAGCTCACTATTGACGGCTATGCGCAAAGCCTGAAAAATCTGAGTAGCAGGATGAATCCTAAATCTTTTTAAGCTGCTTTCTTTTATATTCAATATCCCGAGTATGGCCGAGACAAACATGGAAGTTTTTAACTTTTTTTGTTTTTGTTTTAAAAAAGTTTCTCTCCAGGCAACAATGCCTTGAGCGACTCGTTCTACTTGTTTGACCTCACCATACTCGCGGAATATTTTTAACAAATCATCCTTTGACCAATAAAGGACAATGTCCTCTGCTTTTAGGGTTTGGCTTTTCTCATCAAATCTCATGTCCAGTGATCCATGATCCTTGAAAGAAAAACCTCGATCAGCTCTATCCAGTTGATCTGAAGATAATCCAAGATCAAAAACTATACCTTGTATAGGTTTAAAATCTTTTCGTTTGGCTATTTCTTTTAAATGAACGTAGCTATCTTGGATTATAATTAATCTATTCTGATACTTTTTCAAACGAAGGCGACTGGCTTCTACTGCTCGCTGGTCCAGCTCAAAGGCTAATACTCTGCCTTTGGGACCTGTCTCTTCTAAAATACGTTCTGTATGTCCTCCCCCTCCTAAGGTGCAATCGATAAAATTTTGTCCCGCCTGGGGTTGCAAATATTTTATCACTTCATCACCAAGTACACTGATGTGATGATAATCACTTGTCATGACTTTAAATTCCCAAATCAACTAAACCTTCAGAAATCTCATTGGTATCTTTTTCAGAACTACGTTGATATTTACTCCACAATTTTTCATCCCAGACTTCCAAACGGTTGTACAAACCAGCTAAAATCACCTTTTTATTTAAAGTAGCAAAACTTTTGAGATAGTCTGGCAGAATTATGCGTCCCTGAGTATCCAAATTGGCATCCATAGCTCCAGCTAACATCATACGGGAAAAAGCACGAGATTTGGCCTGAGAAATTGGCAAAGCAGCTAACTTTTCTACCAGCTTGTTCCACTCTTTGTTGGTGTAGATGAACAGACAATTATCAAGTCCTTTGGTAATAACTGCTCCTTCTTTAAACATTGAACGAAACTTACTGGGAATTGCTAGCCTGTTTTTTGTGTCTAAACTATACTTGTACTCGCCAATAAACATGTTTAGTGTCTTTTTCTTAAAAGTTATCCACAGTTCTTTTTACAAATTCCCCACTTTTCACCACTTTTAGTTCTTATGAATACATTATACCCCACCGTTAGCCATAATGTCAATCATAATAAAGCATTTATTTATCCACAAAACTGTGGATAAAGTCAATAGCAAAAAGCCCCGCTCTTAAAAACGGGACTTTTTATAACTACACTGCTTTATTTCTTTATTTTAAACTTAGGTTTTTTCTTGGAAATTGTAATATCAGGCTGACGCTCATATTTGACCTTAAGCAAAGAAAATTTAGACTTAGCTTTGATATTTTTAAGCAATTTTGGTAACAGCAGGAGAAAATCCTCCTTAAAATAGAAACTTCCTACTAGTGGCCAATTAAAACGCCAAGCTAAAACATTAGCCGTAGCTGTAGCTATTTTGACCTGGGTCAAGCTAGCCTGATGTATGGCCAAGATCAAGGCCGAAAAAGAAGTTAACTTTAATTTATTTTTCTTTAAAAAAATATCTAAATTCAAAAGCAAGCTATCCTGTGAAGATATTAACAAAAAATCATGACTCAATTTTATAGAGTCATTAAGAACCGCCAACCAGGCGGCCCTATCTCTATCTTTTAGATATAAAATTAAAATCATAAATTAAAATCCAATTCGGCAGCCATTGGGCTTGCCGTCAGATCGATTAGGTACATTTTCACAAACTACCGCCGTCAAATCTGCCTCAAAATCAACCAGAAAATAATGCCATTCACCCCCTACCGGATCACTAGCAAATATAGCATCATAACCCTCGGGAAGCTTACCGACATCTGGCCAATTTATACCAATATCGTCTGTACAAAATTGACCACCAATATAAATATTGGGAGGAGTAATTGGATTTACTATGGTAGAATCATCATTATCACACATGATAGCTGCCGTTGTATATGAAGACACTGACTGCAAAGCCGCTGTTTCTTTGGCTTTTTGTCGGGACGAATTCAAATTAACAATGGCTACGGTTGACAAAATACCAATGATGGCTATCACTACTAAAAGCTCCACCAAAGTAAAACCCAAATTTCTCTTAGTTTCCATATTTTTATTTTATATTTTATTTTTACTCAAATGAATATTCGATCAGATCACCATAAGCTCCTAAAGTAAGCTTTAGACTACCAGACGATGTATCACAAACCACTTCCCAATCAAAGCCAGTTTGCACAACGGAGATATCAGCTTGGCAATTACTAAAAACCGCTGTGTCTTTGGCTGCCTCGGCACGAACAAAAGCTTCTACAGCAACTGCGTCAAACAGTGACTCTCCTCTGTCGCTGACCGTATCTAAATTATCATCTGGACCAGCTTCCAACAAAACGCATCTTTTACCAAAATTATCGCCGGCGTTTTCCTGACAAGCATAACCATCCTCACAATCTGAATCAGCTTGGCAATTGGGATAGAGACAACGACAAATCTTTTCTCCCACCGGTGGATAATCATCTGAGCAACGGAAGACCTGATTGGCCAAACATTCTTCGCTAATCGGACAATCAGCATCGGAATTACAAGCAATGCCAGTAGTATTAGTCAAATTGTTGTTTGTAATTTCCTGTTTTTGAGGCGTTGATTGTGGCATATTTTTTACTAAAAAAACAACCAGCACTATAGCTAATACCAATATTAAGCTAAAAATTCCTAATTTTTTCATATGTTTATTTTAAATTTTATTTTTCTGGTCTAAAATGTTTAAAATTGAAATCATCAAAACGCTTGGCCTGAAGCTTATCAGAAATCTTATCTATCACCACTATTTTTTCATTAGCCCAAATATCGTAAATAAATTTGTCAGTTATATCCAAACGATAAAGGTAATCACTCAAAGATAAAAAAGTATAACGCAACTCTTCGGGCAAGCCCTCGGCTATTTTGCCCAAATATTTATCAAATTTTGCTTTATTTACCTTGCCAACTATCAAAACATCGGTAGAAGCTGGTGAATCTGTCAAAACGCCAGTAAAAACCAGGAGCTTCAGGCCAGCAATACGGGACATCCTGTTGGCGACATCCATCTCTTCCAAGGCTAGAGCCTTAAAAATAAGATTTTTTATCTCTGGATAAATAGAAAAATCCTGATTGGTATAGTAATACTTCTTGCCGTTCAACTCTTCAGATTTGAGAAAACCAAATTCCTCCAGGTTGGCCAGCTCCCGACGGATAGAATTGAGCTGAGTACCCAGACGACGGGCTAACTCTCGGACAAAAACTTTTTCTTGAGCATTGACACAAAAAAACTTAATTATCTTAGTACGAGCTACTGAACTAAAAATTTGCTCAAGCATACACTGACCTTTTAGATTTATTTACTATTTAGCCTAGATATAGTATAATATTATTTGGAATAAATGTAAAATAATGGCCTTAAAATACCATAAACTCTTTATTCACGATCACTTAAACGCTCGTGAATTATCTGAAGTTTATCTCAGTGATGCCAATGATTTTGGTCGTTTATTTATTTTGCTTGAAGTCCCAAAAAACAAGATTGACCAGCAACCATTAATTGACCGCATTATCAACGAAGCGGCCACTTATTTTGAAACTGCGCAACAACAAAATCCAGAAATACTACTGGAAGAAATACTCCATCAATTAAACCAGATAATGCCTGATATTGGCTCTGCCTCAAAGATAAGAAATTGGCTCAACCAGCTTGATCTAGCTATTGGCATCATTTCCCAAGACGATATCTTTATGGCGGGAATAGGCAATATTAATGCCATTTTGATTCAGCATAACCAATTGACCTCAATCTTGGAAAAAAATGTAGAAATAAACCCTAGTAAAATATTTTCCGACATAATCAGTGGCACTCTAGATCAAGGCGATACACTTATAGTTTCTACCGATTCTCTCTTTGACTATATTTCCAAAGAAAAAATAAAACAACTGGCTAAAAAATATTCACCACAGGGCACAGTCATAAAAACCAATGAACTTTTGGAAACTGTGCCTGATTTTGTTACTTTCAATTCTTTGTTTATAAAAAATTCCACCGAGGTTGACCTTGATGCTATTCCTGAAAAAAATGAAATGCCAGAAAAAGAAGAATCCATCCTGACCATCAAATCACCCAACATAGCCCCCGCTAAATCAAAATTCGGCTCTGATATAAAGACAAAAACTGTAGTTGATATCAATGGCTTTAAAAATATAAGTTTTTTCAAAAAATTACAAAGAATATTTTCTTTAATTTGGCTTTTCTTTGTCGTAGTCAAAAGAGTTTTTGCTTATATATTCAAACATATAAAATCCGGACTGTTGTTTGTATTTTCCAAAAAATACCGCCAAAGCAAAGAAACTGAAACTTTAGATAGTATCAAAAATATCACTGATAACAAGGTTTCTTGGTGGCAAAATCTGTCTTTGAAGAAAAAAATATCTTTGGGCGGATTTTTTATAGTCATGCTTATATTCTTGCAGAGCTTGGTCATTATGACTCAACAAAAAGACCATGAAGAAAAAAACGAAGCTTTTGATGAAGCAATGACCGCTATCCAAGCCAATTACACTGAAATGGAAGCCAAACTAATTTATAATGATGAAGTGGCCGCTGAAGAATTTCTCATGAAAAACTTGGAAATACTGGATAATCTCCAAGCTATGTCTCCTGAACAAGAAATAGAAATAGCCAAACAAAAAGAAAATTTATTTTATAAACTGAATAAAGTACGCCATATAAATGTCATACCCGAACCGGTTGAATTGTTTGACCTAAGCGCAGTAATAGATACCCCCAAAAATATAGTACAAAAAAATGGGCAATTCTATATCCTAGTGGATAATAAACTATACACTATAGAAAACGAAAGTCTAAATGTTATCACTGATTTTACTGGCCAATATACAGCCGAAGCAATGACTGATTGGTCCAATGAAAACAAACTGGTAATCAGTACTATTGATGAAGCTCAAAAAATAAAATATTCTATTTTTGATCTAAATAGCAAAAAAATAAGTGCTGTTTTTGAACCCAGCGCCAACAACACTACTGTTACTGATCTGGTGATTTATGGCGACAATCTCTATGCCTTGGATGCCAAAAATAATCAAATATTTAAATACCCAGAAAGTGGCGCCGGTTTTGGCAAAGGCGTAGCTTGGCTACAACAAGATATTGATTTATCCACTACCAATAATCTGACTATAGATGGCAGTATATACACTATAGACAACAATGGATTGATTAGAAATTTCCTCAAAGGCGTGCAAGAAAAATTTGATTATGATCCTCTCAGACCAGCGATTGGCCCTAATACTATTATAAAAACTTTTAAGGATTCTGCTTATCTTTATTTAATTGACCCGCAAAATATGAGAATAATTATTTTGGGTAAGGATGGCAAAATCAAAGACCAATACGCCTCACAAAAATTTGATAATTTAATCGACCTAGCGATTGATCCAGAAGAAAAAGCTATTTATCTCTTAAATGGCGAACATCTCTATCTCCTGGCTATAAATGAATAAAATAAAAAATACCCCCGGTTCTTAAAATAAAAAAATCTCCCCCTAAATTAGGGGGAGAAATAAGGGGGTATTTTTTATTTTAAAGTAGCTGAACCACCGGCTTCTTCAAGTTTTTTCTTCATAGCTTCAGCATCTTCTTTGCTCAAACCTTCTTTTACTACAACTGGAGCTCCGTCGGCCATATCTTTGGCTTCTTTAAGACCCAATTGAGTAAGTTCGCGGATAACTTTGATAACACCTATTTTGTTGTCACCAGCGGAAGTAAGCTCAACATTGAAGCTTGTTTTTTCTTCTGCAGCAGCAGCTGGAGCAGCTGGAGCAGCCATCATAGCTACTGGAGCAGCAGCGCTAACACCAAATTTGTCCTCTAAGATAGAAACTAATTCTGACAAGTCAAGGACTGACATTTTTTCAACTTCCTCAACAATGCTTTTGAATTTAGCTGGGACAACTACGTCTTTTTTTTCTTCTGACATAATATTTATTGATTATTTATTAATTATATTTAATTTTGTCATATCGAGCGTAGTCGAGATATCTTGTTATAGATTTCTCCACTTCGATGAGCTCAGCTCGTCTTCGGTCGAAATGACAACTAATTATTTCTTTTCCTTGATAGCACTAAGAACCGCTACAAAACTACGAGGCACACCACTCAAAACTCCAACCATACCTGAAATTGGACTATTTAAAGTACCAACTAATTTTGCCAATAGCTGATCTTTGGTAGGCAAGGTGGCTAATTTTTGTACCATGTCCGGCAAAATAAAAGCTCCTTCTAAAATACCGCCTGATAAAACAAAAGCTTCATTAGTTTTAGCAAACTTATTGGCGATTTTGGCGCCAGATATCTCATCATCATAAGAAAGCACCAAACCAACTGAACCCCTGAGATTTTCTACCTGTGAATCACCACTTACATCTTTGGTGGCCATTCTTAACAAAGTCTTTTTGGCTACCAAATATTCAGCTCCACTGTTTCTCAATTCTTTCCTCAAAGCTGCTACTGATTGAACTGTAACGCCAGAGTCAGAACTAAAAACAACTGCTTTGCTGCTAGCCAATTTTTCCTGCAAATTGTCTAAAATTTGTTTTTTTTGTTCTTTAGTTTTAGGCATATGTTTGTAATTTATAACAAAAAATCTGCGAATTAAGCCGCAGACAGACAACAAAAATTAATTTTGTACTACCTCGGTAGGATTTATATTTGGCTAATTTTAGCTAAAAACCTACTGTCTGCGGTAAAAAATATTTAATTGATGTGCTCAGTATATACTAAAGCACTTATTATGTCAAGAAAATAAGCTATTTAAGGCAAATATTTCTGCTTATTAGCCACATGCTCTTCGTGGGTTTTGCTATAAATAACCTCTCCTTCAGCTGTTGTCAGAAAATAATAGTATTCATTGGCAGTAGGATAAAGCACTGCCTCAATACTATCTATGCCTGGGCTGGCAATTGGCCCTGGTGGTAAACCACGGTACTTATAGGTGTTGTAAGGAGAATCAACTTGCAAATCATCTAGCGAAGGGCTGGGATTTTTTTTGCCAGTTATAAAATTGATAGTAGCGTCTGACTGTAACCCAATATCAGCAGCCAAACGTTTCAAGAAAACATCAGCGATCATTTTTTTATCGGTTGAGACTGGTACTTCGCGCTCAATGATAGAGGCTAAAGTAAGCACCTCAAAAATAGTCTTGCCCTGAGCCTCTGCCTCCTGACGCAATTCGTCGGTTAATTTTTTGTCAAAGTTGTTGAGACATTTAGCAACAAATATTTCTAAGCTGGTATTTTCATCAACAAAATATGTATCCGGGAAAATGTAACCCTCCAAACTAGCACCATCGGGAGCATCACTCAAAAAATCATAGTTTTCTTCCCAGGCGGATTTATCAGCAGTCAACTGCAAAAATTCTTCTGCTGAGTAGCCTGCTTTGACTACTGCTTCAGCCATAAACGGTCTAGACCAACCCTCCAACAAAGTTATAGCCTGTTGTGAGCTCTGGGCACCAAGCACAAGCATATTTGTCAAACGGCGAATAGAAGCGTCTGGCGGTATATTATAAATTCCCGCTTGGATCTTGTCTTCTGATTTTTTGAGCCACAGCCAAGTTTCAAAAACAAACTTACTTTTGATCAGCCCCGCTTCAGCTAGACCCTGGCTAACCTCGTTGACTCCTTGTCCATTTTTTATCACGAATTTTTGTTCACCTTTCAAACCGCTGTTGGCAGTCAAAATAAATAAAAAGCCAAATACCGCTATAAAGCCCAAGACTAAAATCAATTTTATAAGTTTGATCATAAATATTTTCTTAAATTTTTGTGCTGCCATAATTTTTGCAATAATAATTTGAGGTCTTGCGCTCGATCAGCTGGACACATAAAGATAGCATCTTCTGTCTCCACCATGACCATATCCTCTACTCCTACAGTCGCAATCAGCTTGTTATTAAAACTGTACAACAAATTATTTTTACTTTCAAGACCAACATAATGGCTATTTAAAATATTTTCTTTTTGCCCTTCCATCAGCAAGACATCTCGAACACTGCGCCAGTTGCCAATATCAGCCCAATCAAGCTCAATCGGCAAAACCATAATATCAGGCAACTTCTCCAACAAACCATAATCTATAGATAGGCCTTTTTCAGCTCGAGCAAATTCTTTGGCCACCTGCGCCTGAGATTTGGCAGCTTGAATTTTTAACAAAATCTTGTACAAATCCGGTAGATATTGTTTGTACCACAGCAAAAGTTGTTCTGCTCTAAAGACAAAAACCGCCGAATTCCAAAAATACTTGCCTGACCTAATATACTTTTGCGCAGTGAGCTTATCTGGCTTTTCAGTAAAAGCTTCTACCCGATAAAAACCTGAATTTTTTATGGCTTTACCCCGCTTGATATAACCATAACCTGTTTCTGGGTAAGTTGGTTTCACTCCCAAAAGAATCATTTGATCAGGATACTGCTTCAAGAGACGAGCGGCTTTTTTCAATTGGCTAATATACTTGTTTATTTGTTTGACATAATTATCACTACTTAAAGTAACGATGATAGCCTCTGGATCTTTGCTTAACAATTTCACAGCAGCAAAACCCATAGCCATGGCTGTACCTCGAGCTAAAGGCTCAAGCAACAAATTGCCTTTGGCAATCGGCACCTGCTGTCTGATTTGTCCTGACATGGCAGAACCAGCAATGATATGAATATTTTTTTTATCAAAACCAGTCAAAATACGATTGTAAGTACTTTGAAGTAAGGTACTATCGCCCAAAAGAGCTTTGAATTGTTTGGGGCGATGTTTGGTTGATACCGGCCACAAACGAGTGCCAGTGCCACCGGCCAATATAAGCGGATAAATCATAACAAAAATTTAATAACCAAAGCTAGGACTAAGGTGTAAATAAAAAATAAATAAAATTTGTCACGCTTCATAATAAACTTGAGCAGTGACAAAGATAAATAACTAACAAAAATTGTAACAACAAAACTAAACAAATATACCCACTCAAAATTCAAATCTCTGGCTGTCAAAATAAATGACCCTAGTATGGCTGGAATAGCCACCAAAAAGGCATAATCAAACACCTGATCTTTTTTTATCTTCATCGCCAAAGCAATGGCTATGACTGCACCCGACCGAGAAAGTCCCGGTAAAACAGCAAATCCTTGAGCCAAACCCAAAGCGGCTGCGTGCCACCAAGTGATATTTTGCTCTTTACCAACAGCCAGTCTGGTGGAAAAAACCAAAGCGCTAGTAATCAATAGCCAATTGGCGACTGAACTAGTATTGCGGAAATAATCTATATTGGGATAAAGCAACAAAGCAATAGCTACTGTAAAAATTGAAGAAATAACAATATACCAAAACCAATTTTTCCGCGGATGATCTTTTTCTTTTTTAATAAAAGTAATTTTGAAAACCTCAATAATTTCTTTCCTAAAGAAAAACAAAATAACAACCAGAGAGGCTGTGTGTAAAAATACATCAAAACTCAATCCTACTTCCAGTTGCAGCAAGCTTTCTACCAAAACCAAATGTCCAGAACTGGAAATAGGTAGCCATTCACTAATACCTTGAATTATACTCAAAAAAAATCCCTCTATAATACTCATCCCCTTATAATTTAATTATTGATTGTCTTTTAAAGATTTTTTGCTATACTTAGTGTATAAATCATTATCATTAAGCTATGGAATACAAACTTTTTCTCATCCCTATAATCGTTATGTTGCTCAATCAGGCCATCAAAGTAATGGTCGAAGCTTGGCGTGGCAATTGGACCTGGATGTCTGTCTTTAGTTATGGCGGTATGCCCTCATCTCATGCTTCTATTGTGGTGTCTTTGGCTACGGTTATTGGCTATTATCAAGGCATAAATTCACCAGAATTTGCTATTGCCATAATCCTTGCTCTCTTGACTATGCGCGATGCTACTGGTATCCGCTGGCATATGGGTAAACAAGGCAAAGCCATAAACCGTCTAATCAAAGAATTGCCTGATAATACTGAATACAAATACCCTGTTTTAAGCGAAAGATTCGGCCATAAAAATACTGAAGTAGCAGTTGGTATAGTAGTTGGCTTGGTGCTAACAGCCGCTATCATCAAACTCTGGCCATAAAAATTACACCAAGGAACTGCCGGTCATTGCCGGCGGTTTTTTTATACCCATAATTTTGAGTATTGTCGGCGCAACATCAGACAAAACTCCAACTGGAG
The DNA here is from genome assembly GCA_003599205.1 of Candidatus Parcubacteria bacterium. Classification (GTDB taxonomy): domain Bacteria; phylum Patescibacteriota; class Patescibacteriia; order UBA1558; family GWA2-36-10; genus BM519. The sequence continues at coordinate 3,779 of QZJA01000012.1, read as the reverse complement.
TTATATGGCTCAAATCAGTACCAATAACACCAGTCAAGACGCTTTTACCGGCATATTCCCGACCAATAATGAATAATGGCACCGGATTATTGGAATGTTCTTTGTTTATTTCTCCGGTCTGCAAATCATAAAGCTGTTCTACATTACCGTGATCAGCTGTAACCAAAGCTACGCCGTCGTAAGATAAAGTAGTATCCACTACTTCGGCCACCAGTTGATCTAAGATTTCTATAGCTTCAATAGCGGCTTGCATGTTACCAGTATGTCCAATCATGTCCGGATTGGCATAATTGATGACTATAAAATCATATTTTGCTTCTTTGATAAACTGAGTTACTTTAGCAGTCACCTCTCTAGCACTCATGGCTGGCTTTTGATCATAAGAAACCACTTGCGGCGAAGGGACCAACACTCTGTCTTCTCCCTGGTATATTTGTTCTTGGCCACCATTGAAAAAATAAGTAACGTGAGCGTATTTTTCTGTTTCAGCAATATGAAGCTGTTTCATCCCTGCTTCAGACAAAACACGAGCCAAGGGCATGTCGATAACCAGAGGCGTAAAAGCTACCAAAACCGGCAAATCTTTTTCGTACTCCGCCATGGTGCACATCAATAAATTCTTAAAATAAGAACGCTGAAATTTTTCAAAACCAGGGACTACCAAGGCCTGAGTCAATTGTCTGGCTCGATCAGACCTAAAATTAAAATATATAATTCCATCACCGTCTTTGATAGTACCGCGAGGCTGGCCCATATCACCGACTATAACTGTTGGTACAAATTCTTCATCATAAACTTTTTTATCGTATGACTGCTCAATAGCTTTGAGCGGATCATCAAATTTTTCATCAGAAACTCCATCAACAATAGCTCGAAAAGCTTTTTCTGTCCTATCCCAACGATTATCCCTGTCCATAGCCCAAAAACGTCCAGACAAACTAGCAATAGTACCCAAACCTATTTCTTGGAGCTTATCAGAAAGCTTACTGATAAAATTCAGCCCACTGTTGTAAGGAGTGTCACGACCATCTAAAAAGGCATGAATATAAACCTGAGGAACTTTTTGCTGATGAGCCAGCTCTATCAAAGCATAAAGATGCTCATTATAACTATGAATGCCACCATTGGAAATCAAACCCATCAGATGAAGAGCTGATCCTTTTTGCTTGACATGCTGACAAACTTTTAAAAAAGCCTCATTGTCATAAAAATCTCCATCAGTAATGGCCTTGGTAATGCGCGGCAAATTTTGGTAGGGAATAAGCCCTGACCCAAGTGACAAATGACCAACTTGAGAATTGCCCATTTCCCCCCAGGACAAGCCGACTGCTTCACCACTAGCGGCTATCGGCATAATGGGATAATTGGAAGAGTACTTATCAAGATTTGGCGTTTTAGCCAAAGAAATAGCATTGGCCCGTGAAGGGGGCGCAATACCGAATCCATCTAAAATTATAAGCACCACTGGCTTAGGTCTGCTCATCCGTTAAAAATTTATTTTTTTAATTTTGCTAAAACGCATTTTAATTCTATATATTAAACTATCCTTATTTATTTTTTATAATTAAAGAATCGGCTGTCATCATTTTTGGTTGTTCTATGCCTAAAATATCCAAAATAGTCGGTGCAATATTGGCCAACTTACCATTATTTTTCAACTTGCGTTTAAAATGATTTATTAAAATGAAAGGAACTGGATTGGTAGTATGCTCAGTTATCACCTCGCCGGTCTCTGTATTAAGCATTTCTTCTACATTGCCATGATCAGCAGTGACAATAAGTGTACCGCCACGCTTGAGAACTGCTTCGCTTATCTTACCCAAAAGCTCATCAACTATCTCTACTGTTTTGATAGCTGCCTGAAGATTGCCAGTATGGCCAATCATATCCGGACTAGAAAAATTGATAGCCATAAAATCATATTTATCATTTTCTAAAGATGAAATAACATAATCGCTAATCTCATAATTACTCATCTGTGGCACCTTGTCATAAGAAGCAACATCTTTGGAAGGTATAATATGCCATTCCTCTTTAGCCAAATTATGGTCATAACCGCCATTAAAAAAATAAGTAACGTGAGCATACTTTTCTGTTTCGGCAATATAAAGCTGACGCAAGTCATGGAGAGCTAAAGGCAAGGTATCGGAAATATCTATACTAGGGTAAGCCGTGAGCACATTGCCTAAATCAGGACCAAAATCAGTCAAAGCCACAAACAAAGTATCTTTCAACATTTTTGCTCTTTTGAAAGAATTGAGATTTTTCTTTTCAAAATCTTCCTGAACAAAACATTTGGTCAGCTGTCGAGCGCGATCAGAACGTAAATTCCAGAAAATAATCGCATCCTTATCACCAATAGGACCAATTGGACGATGATTCTGTGATATAACTGTCGGGGTAATATACTCATCGCTTTCTCCCCGATTATAGGCTTGTGATACCGCTTCTACTCCTGTTTTTACTATATGTCCCTTACCCAAAACCATAGCTTCATAGGCCATCCTAGTCCTATCCCAAGACTTTTTTCGATCCATGGCATAAAAACGACCCATGATAGTCGCAACCTTAACTCGTTTGCTGTTGAAAACCTCCTTAAACTGAGTCAATATTTTCAAAGCAGCAAATTTAGGACCATCACGGCCATCAGTAAACAAATGGAGATAAATATTTTGGTCGGTTTTGGAAATAAAAAAAGTAAGTAAAGACAAAAGATGATCCATATCAGTATGGGGGCTAGAGCCGTCAGAAAGCATACCAATCAAATGAATATCAGATTTGTATTTATTGACATGATTTGCTGCTTGAAGAAAAGCGGGATTTTTGAAAAAAGTACCATTATTGATGCTTCGAGAAATTATGACCGAATCCTGCTCTACCACCCGACCAGCGCCTATATTCATGTGGCCAGCTTCAGAATTGCCCGGCTGTCCTAGAGGTAAGCCAACGTGTACTGAAGAAGCCTCTATTTCTGTATGAGCATAATTTTTGTAAAAAAAATCCATATTCGGTGTCTTGGCCAAAGCAATAGCGTTGCCTTCTTTTTTCTGGGAAAGTCCCCAACCATCAAGTATCATCAAAACCAAAGGTAGTCTTTTTTTGTTTACCTTAACCATATTATTTCAATTTATGTTCAATATTCAAAAGCCGATTGTACTTGGCTGTACGCTCACCACGAGAAGTGGAACCAGTCTTGATATAATCAGCATTTACCGCCACTGCCAAATCAGCAATGGTAGTGTCAGAAGTTTCGCCACTCCGATGAGAAACCATTACTTGATAATTATTTTCCTGAGCCAGTCGGACAGCGGCAAAAGTCTCAGTCAAAGTGCCAATTTGATTGGGCTTGATGAGTATAGTATTAGCCACGCCCATATCTATACCTTTTTTAAGCCTAGTGACATTGGTCACAAAAAGATCGTCACCTATCAATCTGACATGACTGGCTTTGATATGATCATCACGTGTGAATTCCTGCCAAGCGCTCCAATCCTCTTGATCAAGCGGATCTTCCAAGAATCTAAGTGGATAGGTTTCCATCAAATCAATATAAAAATCTATTATCTCCTGAGAATCAAACTCTTTGTTTTCCAGAGGCAATTTGTATTTATTACTTTCATCATCATAAAACTCCGAAGCACCAGCATCGATCCCGAGTACTATATCTTCTCCCGGTTCATAGCCAGCGCTCTCAATCGCCTGGGTGATCAGGTCAAATACCTGTCGGTGAGACTTAACGTGTGGTGAATAGCCACCTTCATTGCCAACATCAGTATCTA
>QZJA01000003.1 GCA_003599205.1 Candidatus Parcubacteria bacterium | reverse complement strand
CATTATTTTGGACTTTGCCACCATGAGCAGCACTTTTCAAATAATCCTGGCTTTCAGCCACTACCACTGGAAAATCAGTATGTGGTCCACCCGAGACTTTACTATTTTGTCCTAAAGTTATTTTTCTTTTATAAGAATATTGACCCCCACTGGCCCGAGTCATGCCTCGACCAATAAAATGAAGGGCGGTTGTATTGTCGGCTAGATGATCATTGACAAAAAATCCATGAGAACTGGTGCTATACAAAAATTGATCAAAAGTAGTATAGTTGGATCTTCTAGTCAAAGTAGTATTACTCATACCGCCATCAGCCGGACTAGCCGGATTGGAAATATCCACAGCGTAGATATAACCAGGATTAGAATAAGCTACCACTGCGTACCCATCAGTGTCGTGGTCTACTTGAGCATCGACTTGACTAGTAGCTAAATTATAATAGCCCAGTTGAGTCAAAGAAGTACCTTGATCCTCAACCACTATCAGCTCCTTGGTACTATCTTCTGTAGTCAAGACAAATCTATTTTTACCGCCAACCTGCTCAATAAAACTAATATCATTTAAATTAGAACCAAAAGAGCTGTCTTCATAAGCATAAGTAGAAGTAGAGCTTAAATAATCACCATCAAAACCAAACTTCATAAATTCCCCGCCATCGTCATCACTAACTACGTACATATAGGGATTTGCTCCTGACTCATCCAAATAGGCGGAGTTAAGCGCATAAGAAGTACCAATAGCAGTTGTTAGGGACTGGCCATAATTTTTTGTAGTAAGAGTAGAACCGTCAGCAGAAACTTCAAATACATAAGCATAACCATAGTTGTCCATCATATACAAACGAGTAGCCGCTTGATTGAGTAGCATAACCATCGGATAAACATTTGTTCCCGTCATAGTGACATTTTTACAATCGTTAGCTGTATCAACATTTAACTGATTCAAATCAGCTATACAAACCGCAGTAGCACCATTGGTGTATAATCTTTTGCCAATATAGGCATAATTTTCATTGGGATGAACCGCTACCGCTTGTGCATGCCATGGCATTGATATTTTCCACTCTGGAGAAAATATACCGGCCTGTGCGCGGGAAATATTAAATTTAGCAAAACCAAAATTAGTCGTGCCGATCACATACAAGCCTTTGCCGTCAGGGCTTAATTTATAATTATAAAAATCTTCCCAAGCTTTATTCTTAAAAGAAGAATCCGGAACTAAATCAGCCAAAGCGCTCCAAGAAAAAGCATCACCAGCATCGGCCAAGGATAATTTGAGCTCACCAGCAGTAGAAGTACCAATATTGCTGTAAGATGATGAACCCATAGTACCATCTACCCAGAATTCATAATCACCGGCTCCGGACCAGTCAGTCTGCTCCCAAGTTTTGAAAGACCAATCTGTCAGATAAGTATAGAGCACATAATCATCTATGCCATCAGCTGAAACAGTGACTGTCACTTTTTTGGTGCTAGGGTCATCAGTACCGCCAGAATCAACAATATTGCCATTACTATCACGCTCAACATTGGCAATAGTCACGACTCTAGTTAGATCACCTTGAGTATCTGATGAGCCACTAAATGTCCACAGTCCATTGCTAGCTTTAGCTACACCGTTGTTGCCGATGGAATCAATAATATCTTGCCAGCTATTATTTCTAATAGCCCGAACTGCCTCAATACCTTCTTGAGCATACTCTGCCAAAGCCTGCTTATCGCCTGAACCATAAAAATTACTGTAAGAATTTGTCACGACATAAAAAACTCCAGCCGCCAAAATAGCAAAAACAGTCAAGGCTATTATCAGCTCCACCAAAGAAAAACCCCGAAGGTCTTGAGTGCAACCGAAAGATCGATTGTTTTTTATATATTTCATCTTAATCTTTTATACACCTAAGTGAAAAACCCCAGCCATAAGGATTGGAAGTTTCAGTCATAGTAGCTCCATTGTCATTGTAGTGAATATAAGCATTACTAGCGACTCCATCAGTTGAAGTCCAAAAAACAGCTAAAGTATCCAAACCATCATAAGCATCTGCAGTATTGTCCATTTCTCCTCCCATAAGCATTTCAAAACCAGAAGAACCATTTAACTTTAATTCCGTACCAGCGCTAGCTCCGGGATAATTATCCTCTAAACTATTCCATTCAGAATTTGATGGTATATGCCAACCACTAGGACAGATGCCTTGAACCCCTTCAGTACTACTCCAACCCATGGCTTCTTGCCAGGAATACATGCCTCCTCTAGTAACGCAATTACTTTCAGTATTAGCATAACACCATTTTTCTATTACATCATTATCAGTAGGATCATTACTAGCAGCAGCCAGCATGGTGCCGGTATTTAAATTTTCTGCCATCCAGCACTGATTGCCTATTTGAACTGTCCGATAGGCTTGACCGGCTGTGTCATAGACATAGTTCTCCCCACAAGTAAAAGTATAAGCCAAACCAGTGGGAGTAATTTGAATGGTTTTTTCTTCACCAAAATTACTATTTAATTTTATTGTTTGCTCAGCCAAAGTACTAGCCGTACTAGTGCTCAGCCAACCGGACTTAAAATCAAAATAAAATTCATTAACCTCATCAGCCCCGATATAAACGCCGGTATTTAATTGCAGTACTCTATCATAACTACTGTCTCTATAATCAAACATCTTACCTTTGTACAAAACCAAACAATCACCGCTGTCGTCACAATATGAATTATTGTTCAAAATTTTTATACCCCAGACATCACCCAAATATCCAGTGACTGAATAATTTCTAGCTTGGGAAATAAACTCCACTATCTCTTGAGACTTGGCGTCCAAATCCTCACGAGAAGCAGTAGTATTAACCAAGGTAAGAGCTGAAGTCAAAATAATTACAAAAACAGCGACCACTATCAATATTTCAATCAAATTAAATCCTGAGTTGTTATAAAAAAATTTTGTTTTAGACATTAACGACCCACGTTACTGGTTAATTCGTAAATAGGATTGATGATGGAAATTGCTACAAAACCTACTACCAAGCCAATCATTATCAGCAGTGCTGGCTCCAGCATAGTGGACAAATTCTTGGTAGTATTATCTACTTCTAGTTCATAAAAATCCGCTAAGTAATCCAGTACCTCGCTCAAATTACCAGAACTCTCACCTACCTTTACCATGTTGGCCAAAAGACTAGGAAAATAATTCCTATTATTCATCGCTTCAGCCAAAGATCCACCTTTTAATATTTTATGATAAACGAGTGTCGCTTCTCTTTTATAGACATCATTGGTCAAAGTCTGGGCTACTATTTGCAAAGCACGGTCTATAGTAATTCCACTATCTAGTAGTGAGCCAAGTGTGCGGGCAAACAAGGCCAAATTTAAATTTTTTGATATACCGCCAACTATTGGCAACTTAAGAATTATAAAATGTAAAAATAGTCTACTGTCTTTGAATTTTGCCATTATTCTAATAATTGCCAGCACTAAAACTATAACCCCGACTATCCACATCCAGTAGTCAACCATAAAATCAGACATTGCTATAAATGCTTTGGTAGTCGGCGGAAGATCAATTTTTAGAGTTTTGAAAAAAGTCAAAATTTTTGGTAAAACGAAAATAGAAATCACCACCACCAAACCAATAATAGCAATTATCACTAAACTGGGATAAACTGAAGCGGACTTTATTTTTGATTTTAGTTCATAACTTTTACGCTGTTGGCTAGCCAAAAGATTGAGATTTTTAGCTAGAGTTCCACCCTGTTCACCGACAGCTACCATATTGACAAACAACAAATCAAAATCTCTGGGATATTTGCGCAAAGCATCAGATAAACGATTACCTTTTCTTACATCTTCCAGAACCACTGACAAACGCTTGGACATTACTGAAGAAGCATTGTCTCTCAAAGTTTCTAAGGCTGTATCAATAGCCATGCCGGCTTTTATCATAATGGCCAAATGTTTGGCAAACATGACCTTTTCTAGCATCTTTACTTTGCCTAAAACAATGCCACCTTTTTTCTTTATCTTTTTACTATCATCGTGGCCCCTGACCGGTTCCAGCATAATAATTGTACCCTCTTGAGCTGCCAAAATATTTTTGGCTTCTTGGATACTCATTCCCTCAATAGTACCACTAGTAATCTTACCCTTGTTATCTGTGAGTTTGTAATTAAACAACATATTTTTATTCTTTGGTTACTCTAAATATTTCCTCTATAGTTGTTTTGCCAGAAATTACTTTTTGAAAACCATCTTCTAGCATAGTGATCATGCCGTTTTCTCTAGCCGCTTTTTTGATCTGATCAGAGTCAGCTCTAGCTCCTATCAAATCCTTGATATTTTCTTTGACTTCCAAAACTTCAAAAATACCAATTCGTCCAGAATAACCACTATGATTACAGGCATCGCAGCCTTTGCCTTTATACAATCTTATTTCTTTCAATTCTTTCAAGTTCAAAAATTTTTCCAGCTCAAGCTGATGTTTCAAGTCATCTATTTCTTTGTCCGTCAGAGAATAACTAACAATACACTTCATACAAATCTGTCTGACCAAACGCTGGGCAATAATAATATTGACCGTAGAAGCTACTAAAAATGGCTCTATCTTCATATCCAGAAGCCTCGGCAGAGCAGTCGGCGCATCATTGGTATGCAAAGTAGATAGTACCAAATGTCCCGTCATAGCAGAGTTGATAGCTATGCTAGCGGTTTCTTCATCTCTGATTTCTCCCACCATGATAACATCCGGATCCTGACGCAGAAGTGATCTCAATCCTTGAGCAAAATTCAAATTTGTTTTGGGGTTGACTTGAATCTGATTGACACCCTCCAAATCATATTCAACTGGATCTTCAATCGTACAAATATTTATATTACGACTATTTAAAATTTTCACTAAAGCATACAAAGTCGTAGTTTTACCAGAACCGGTCGGACCGGTTACCAAAAGCATGCCGTAAGGCTTTTTGACTGCTCGGCTGACTTTTTCCAAATCAACTGAAGCCATACCCAAATCTTCTAGCGTGAATTCCTTGCCCTTGGATGACAAAAGACGCATTACGATTTTTTCCCCATGAGTAATAGGAACAACTGAAACTCTAATGTCTACTTTTTCCCCTTCTACTTTGGATACGATTTTACCGTCCTGAGCTGCTCGGCTTTCATCAGTACGCATTTTGGCCAAAATTTTTATCCTAGTAGTAACACTGTCCAAAATATTTTTGGTCAAACGCAAGACATCATAGAGTATGCCGTCTATCCTAAACCTAATCACTATTTCCGTTTCTGTTGGTTCGATGTGAATATCAGAAGCATGATTAGTATAAGCATAACTAAACAAATCATCTACCAACCTAACGACTGATATGCTCTCTGCTTTGGCACCCTGAGCTATAATAGCTTGCTTTTGAATGCTAGAAGCATACTCCTGTTGAATGGATTTTCGATATAAGCCAAAATTATTTTCTATGTCAAAATCCGTAGCGTAGTAAGGTTCTACTTTATCGCCAACTTTCTTTTCCAAAGATTTGATCATGGCATAATCAAAAGGATCACTCATGGCAACTTTTACACCGTCTTGATCGCGCCTAAAAATGAGCATTTTCTGTTTACGAGCGACTATTTCTGGCAGAAGTTGTAAAGCGTCGGTCTGAATTTTTTCTTTGGTTAAATTAACAAACTTCAAATGTAAGGAGTTGGCTATCAACTGCCCAATCTCTTCGGACTTAATAAGATTTTGTTTAATCAAAAAAGTAACAAAATCTTGCTGATTTTCCTCAGCAGTTTTTAGAGCTGTTTCTAAAACTTCAGTTTCAACCAAGCCGATCTTACTGATGATGTTTAAAATTTTATTGTCAGAAATAACTTTAGCCATATTTTTCAAATTATTCTAAAGATTCATTTGTCTGTGAGTGAGTTTGGTCATTAGGAGGATTTGATGGTGTATTAGAGTTGTGGTTACTTAGTTTGGCTTGCTTGCTTTGAGTTTTAGAATTCAAATATTGACTAACTTTATCTACTATCGTTGCCAAAGTAACATTATCTTTTACCAAATAATCAACCGCCCCTAGATCTAGACCTTTCTTGACGTCATCCTTCTGCCCTAAGTTAGACAAAATAAGAACCGGAATATCCTTGGTGCTGGGATTTTTTTGCAGTTCAGTCAAAACTTCAAAACCGCTCTTTTTTGGCATGATCATATCCAAGATTACCAAATCTGGATCATTGACCTGAGCCTTTTCCAAACCCTCCTCACCATCAGCCGCCAATATCACCTCGTATCCATGCTCACTCAGCTCAGCCTGATAAACCTTTCTCAAAAAATTATCGTCATCGACAAACAAAATTTTTGCTTTTGTCTCTGCCATATTATTTTACAAAATTATTTATATTCAAAATTAAAACCGGCAATCCTTCATCAGAAATGGCTATACCTTTTATATAATTAAGCTTCCTAATAACTTGAGGCGTATTTTTGGCTATCAATTCTCTTTCATTTATATTACTAAAAATAGGCAGAGCCAATTTTTTATTTTTATACTTTATAATGGCAATATATTTTGATAAAGCCGCCAATTTTGGAAGGCACATTTCTTTGGGTAACTGGGTAAGCTCATATCTTATTTTGTTGTTAACAAAAAATTTAGCTTTACTAAAGTCTATGACTTCAGGCAACTTGATAATATTATCAATATAGTTAAGGGGAATGGCCAAAGTATAGTCAGCAATCTTAAAAGTGAGCGCTCTAAAGACTGACAAAGGCAAAGGAAATCTAACTTTGAATTCAGCTCCCTTGCCAGCTTGGCTCTCTACCAATATCTCACCTCCCAGATCCTCCACCTTGCTCTTGACCAGACTCAGTCCCACTCCTCTGCCTGAGCTAATACTGACGCTCTTGCCCCTAGATATTCCCGCTTTAAATATCAAATTTTTTATATCAGAAACTGTCAATTTTTTAGCAACCGCCCGAGAAATTATTTTGTTTTTGACCGCCATGTTCATAATCTGTTGCCAATCAATACCTCGGCCATTATCTTTGACTGCCACATTCATCTGGTCATTATCGACGGCTACAAAAACCTCTATTTTGGCATTTTTCTGTCCCTGGTAAACACCATGCGCCACGGCATTTTTCAAAAGCTGAATCAGTATTTCTATCAACTCGTCTAAAATAGATTTATCCAAGGACAAATCGTTGTCTTCAATAAGTAGTTCAACTTCTTTACCCTCGTCTCTGGCTATTTCTCTGACCAAATAAGGCAAAGAAGAAAAAACCTGAGACAATGGTACAATCCTTATTTTTTCCAGCTCTCGTCTAATATCATTTATTATTTTATCAGCGTCTACGGCCAAAGAAAGAAGTCTGACATCACCTAAACTTTTCACTACTGATTTGATGCTCATTACATCAAGTAAAAGATCATCGGAAAGGTTATGCAAGGTGCTCAAATTTTCAACTGGTACAGAGATCTCTGCTACTGTCGGGATAGAGCCCAAAATATGTTTTTCTGGATGATAAACATTTTTGGTTACTATATTCTTGGCCCGAGTACCCTGACGCAAACTGGCTTTTACAAAATCTATTTGTTTACTTAGGTTAATCTCGCGATTACTTCCTTTGATAGATTTTAAATTATCATTTAAGATTTCAATGGTTCCAAAAAATAGATCAAGCTTTCTTTTGTCCATAAAAATTCTCTGCTGAAAGGCGGCATCAATGACGCTCTCCATAGCATGAAAAAGCAAGACTGTCTTCTTGTAACCCATGGTAGCGGCCGCCCCTTTCATGGAATGAATCAAACGAAAAATATTTTCAATCAAATTTTGATTTTCCGGGCTTCTCTCCAAAGACAATAAAAAATTTGTCAGTTTCTTGAGCTGATCTTTGCTGGTGGAAATATATAAATCTTTATATTTTTCACTAATCATAAATTTTGACTTCTTTCCACAAATCTTCCAAATCTAGAATATAAACTTTTTTGTTGTTGACCTTTATATACTTTTTAAATCTTTTTTTACTACGATCAAGCAAAATTTTCTGTGCTTTAACAGTAATATCGCCCTCGTCAACCTCTAGAGCATAATAATCTCCTTGGTAATCAAAAAGTAAACAATTATTACTACGAACACGCTTGCTTTTTATAGCCAATATTTTGACTGTATCCAACAGAGTGACTACTTTGCCGCTATGATAAATCAAGCCCAAAACTTTATCCAAGACTCCTGGGATCAAAGTAAAAGCATCATAAGCAATAAATTGAGCTGACGGCAAAAGCGGCACAGCAAAAGTATCGTCAGCCAAATGGAATAAAATAAATTTGTGTGTCTTAATCGGCATAATCACTATTTTCACCTACCAAGTTATTTAAATTATCCGTTACTTTATTTAAAGCGGCCGAAGATTTATTCAGCGAACGAATTACTACTAATTGTTTGTGAATTATCTTGGTCATATCATCAGCATTGTTCACTAATGATTTAACTGACTTATTTAAAGCCGAAATCATAGAATTTATTTTGTCGGCATCATGTTGAGTGCCTTCAGCTTCTTGGCTGATTATCTGAGTACTTTTGGCTATATTACCAACATTGCCTACTATGCGATTCAAAAAATTAATAGTCTGACCTACTATCTGGATACTTTTATTTGTTTCCTGCCATTCATACACACTAGCTTGCTTGGCCTGTTCTATCTGCCTGCTCATATCAGAAACCAAAGCCTGAATACTGGTAGCGGCCTGTTGACTGGTAATATTAAGCTCCCTTATTTGTGAAACCAAATTGGAAAACTGCCCGCCAAAAGAGGTTTTATTGGCTTCAATAGATACATTGAGACTCAAAAATTTGGCTGTTTCTGCCAAAACTTCAACTCTCTTGGCTATGTCTGTTACTTTGTGAGCATAAACGTCCAAGGCCTGACTCAATTTCTGATTCTCTGTGACCAAATGCTTTACCGCCGCCAGACTATTCAAAGCCGCTTGTGATTTAGTACCGCTATCGCTGGCCAGCTTATCAATATTGGCTGTATCTTTGGCTGAACTCTTGGCTTTAACAGCGATTTCATTGAGCGATTTGACCATTTGAGCTACTGCTTTCTGACCAGTTTTGAGTCCCTGCTCCTGCTCTTGGGAACTAGTCAAAAGATCTTGAGAAACACTGCTGTCATTTTGACTAATATCAGACAAATTTTGAATTGATTTGGATAATTCTTCCACTACTAGAAGGAGCTCTTTGAGAGAAAGCTGGATCGGATTAGCTACAACTTTTGATAAATAACGAGTAGCCAAAAGAGACAATAAAAACACAAAAGCTAAAGAAATAAAAATACCTAATAAAATACTTCTTAATATTTCTGGGTCATTCAACAATTGAGCCAAATCTTTATCGGTCAAATAGATAACAACAAATAAAACTATCAGCGGCAAAAGAGACACTAAAACAAACCAGAAAATAAACTTAATATAGATTTTTGTTTCTGCTATTTTCACTCTTATTTTCTATGTGTTTTTATTTTTTCTGTTACTAAATTATAACATATTTTACCACTAAAAACAAAATCCCACCCCCAGACTTTAGTTAGCTCAGTTGAGCTATAGAGTCAAAGGGTGGGACATTGATAAAAATCCTAATCTTGAGGAAGATAACTTTTTATAACATCAGCTATTTCCTGATCTTGATTTGCCCCTGCCTGAGTCAATATCAGCTGTAGACGATCCAATTCATTGGTCTCAAAATCAAAACCATAATTATATTGATTGATAGCTTTTATTTTTTCCAGATTTTCTCGTAGCTCCTCTTCATTGCTTTCATAAAGGTCAACATTGAAAGTAGCCCAATAACCAAGTTTAGCCCAAGGGACTATTCTTTTTAGATCATCAGCCACTTCTCTAGCTGACTGGAGATCACCTACCATCAAATAAGCTGAATTGAGTTGAATCAAAACATCCGGTCGCTCTGGCGCTAAATTTCTCAGGCTAGTTAAGAGACTCACATTTTCTATAGCATAACTAGGATTTATACCAGAAGCTTTTTGATAAAAATAAGCTAAGAACAAACCAAGACGCACATCTTGAGAATTTTTATGGTAAGTATCAGTCAAATACTCCTCAGCTTCTTCAAAATAATCAGCCTTAATATCTTCTGGAACATAAGGGTTTGATAATATACCGCTAGCCATCCGAGAAAGAACTTCTGCTTTTTCTCTTTCACCCAAAACAGATTCAGCCACCGACTGACGCCAGAGGCTAAGAGCAATAGTGTAATCACCCCTTCCTTGAGCTTCAATCACCAAAGAGCTTGATTTGATAAGTAAAGTATTACTCTTATAAGGCTTATAAACAATGACAAACGTCACTACACCAATCAAAACTATTATCAGCGGCAAATAAACATATTTTTTCTCTTTACCTTTTATCAAAGTAGGAAAATGCCATTTCTTTTTTGTGCCCAAGCTAAACAGATAAGCAAGAATCAGATAAAAAACTATATTTATATTTAAACTGTCAAAAATAAACAAATCTTGGAATAAAAACCCCAACAAAAAGGCTATCCAAAAGAAACTGAAAAACCATTCTTTTTGCTTTTTTGCTTTTTTGTATAAATAAAATATCAAGTAAGCAAAAACCCCCAAATATAAAGCTAAACCCAATATACCTCCCTGGATCAAATGCTGCAGCAAGACATTGTGCGGTCGATCAAACCAAACTTCAGAACCAGGCTGTTGATAAATTTCTGGCGGAAAATATTTATTAAACACATACCTAAAACTTTCTTCTCCCCAACCCAAAATAGGTTTTTCTTTGACCGAAACAATAGTGCTTTTCCAGATATTCCAACGAGAATGAACTGTAGTGTCATCAAGAGACATGCTGGCGAACTTGTTGAGAAAATAAGAATCCTTGACCCAAGAGCTGTCTTTTTGTTGATAAACCAAGGCGCCAAAAACAAAAGTAAGTACCACCACAGCCACCAGAGCGTAATACAATTTATTTCTTTTTTTGCGGTTAAACCAAAGATAAAAAATAGCTAATAGTAACACCCAGACAAATAGACCCAAAAATGCTCCCCTAGTCTGACTAACCACCAAAGCGCTGACAAAAAGGATAACACTAAGAGCATACCAAATATAAGTCCATGACCAGGCAAATTTTTTCTTCAAAGCTTTGATAATAAGCAAATAAAATGCCAGGACGGAATTTAAAAACATATAAGACCCCAGATAAGCGGCGTTACCTAAAGTAGAGGTGGTTCTGATACCTCCTTGTGAATCAGGCACAAAAGGTAAGTTCAATCTTTGTGCAACGGCCAATAGAGCTACTGTCCAAGCGGGAATTAAAGCAAAATTAAACAAAAGATGCCAATCTTTTTTTTCTCTGGTCAGCCCCAATAAAACAAAAATATAGACAAAAATATAATACCAACCCAACAAACCGTCCATTCGTTCAAAATTACTCCACAGACTAAAAGTAAAATCTCCGCCTAAAATACTAGATACTGTCAAAGACAAAACAAACAAAAACAAAACTATCAAGCCTTTATTAGAACGAAATCTATACTTTGAATTATTGAGCCAGAGCCATAAATAAATGCCCAAAAGTATGTTTATCAATAGACGAAACAGCAAATTCCTTGGCACTATGTAAGGGAAATAAAAAGCTTCACTGACCAGCAAAGGAGTAAATAAAATCCCAACTAGCAATATCTTGGCCACCAGTAGTAGCCAATCATCGCTAGTCTTAAGTCCTCGGAAAAAATCCTTAATTTTTTTGAAAATCTTCATATTATTATTGTTTTTTAGGTTTAACCAAAACAAACATATTATCTCTTACATTGATAGGAATAGCAAATTTACGCCAGAGTGGCTTATCAAAAAATGAGGACAAGCTCTTGTAAATTCCCAAACCTTTGGAATTATGCAGTATGCCAAAAATATAAGGCAAAGAAAATTTCTTACCAACTTTCTTTTTGGCTACTATCTCAAAGCCAGCCCGAGAAAATATGTCTTCTAAATTTTTGTAAGTATAATACATCAAATGTTCGGGCGGCACTACTAGTTGCCAACGCTTGCCCCAGATTCTAGCCCACAAAGAGCCACGATCAATAGTATTGACTGCCAAAACAGAATCCTCATGCATGAGATTTTTCAGCTTTTTCAAGTAAGCTAGCGGATCAGGCAAATGCTCCAGGACATCCCACATAGTTACCAAATCAAATTTTTCTTGTTGGTCAACTGTTTCTAAATCTTTACCCGCCCAAGCCTGATGACCTTTTTCGCGTGCCAATTGACTAGCATATTCAGAAATATCTATGCCATAAGTCTGCCAACCTTTATCTTTGGCCAAATCCAAAAAATAACCGGTAGCTGAACCAATATCAAAAATCTTTCGACCCGGCACCAAGCGGGCAAAATTATCCAAGTGCTTGAGAAAGACCTCCTTCATCATGCCTTTATCTTGATCATAATCAGTATAGCCGAACTTATGATCTAAATTGTCTTTATGAAAATAATCCTTGGAATAGACATTATCAAGGATACTGGGTGCTGGCCAAACAAAAACTAAATCACAATCCTGACAGTGATAAAGATCATAGCCATTTTTTTGACAAAAAAGTTTGTGTTTTTCCCCCAAGCAAATCGGACAAATTATTTTTTCCATAATCGTTTCAAAAACAGTCGCCAAGGAGCTCTAACACCTTCAGAAATTATCTGATTAGATATTTTTGATTCCCCTTCACGACGACTAGCAAAAATTATCGGGACTTCTTTGACTCGCGCCTTATATTTATGTATGAGATAAAATTTTAACTCAATCAAAAACGAATATCCGGCCGAACTGATGTCAGAAAAATCCATCTTTCTTAAATAAGATCGGCTGATACACATAAAACCAGCCGTAAAATCATTGATTGGCAATCCCGTCAACACTTTGGCATAAAGATTTCCAAACTTACTTAATTTCTTACGCCAAAACTCCCAATTCTCCACCCCGCCAGTTGGGACATAACGTGAGCCAATAATTAAATCATAATTATCAATATTGGCCAAAAAATCCTTGAGGTATTTAGGTTGGTGCGATCCATCAGCATCCATAGTAATTACTGACCGAATATTTGGATCCTCCATCACCTGCTTCATAGCAGTAATATAAGCATTACCCAATCCATCCTTTACCTTCCTTTCCAAGATAGACAAATTAGGGTAACCTTTCATCAAATCCTTGACTACCTCAGCCGTTTTATCAGGAGAGCTGTCATCTATCACCAAAACATTGATATCTGGCAGTAAGGCAAAAATTTCTGGGATAATTAGCTTGACGTTTTCCCTTTCGTTATAAGTTGGGAGCAAAATCACATCTTTCATATCTGGCCTAAAATAAAAAAAGATTAGAATATTTTTGCCTAAAATTAGTAAAAATATTTGACAAATAAAGGCTGTTCTTATTATAATATAAAAAGTCATTTAATTCAAATTGATGCGAAAAGTAGTTTTATTTTTAGGAGACATTATCTTACTTTATGGCAGCTTAGCCCTGACTTTACTTGTCCGTTATGGCTATCTGGACATGAAATTATGGCAGGAACATCTAGCTCCGTTTTCGCTAGTTTTTGCTGTTTGGGTACTGGTTTTCTTTATCAATCGCCTTTATGAAATAAGGCGCATGAAAAAAGATTTCGAATTTTACGGCCAATTGATCCAAAATTTAGTTATCAATGCTCTTTTGGCTGTTTTAATCTTTTACACTATAGTTGGACGTTTTTCTGATATCCGCCCCCAGACTATACTGCTGATATTACTCCTTATTTTCACTGCATTATTCCTGCTTTGGCGTAAAATATTTTATACTGTTATCTCCGGCAAAGCCCTGCAAAACAATTTGGCAATAATCGGTATTAGCCCCGAGTCTTTACTTTTGGCCGAAGAAATAATCACCCAGCCTGAGCTTAGCTACAAACTGCAGTTGATAGTGAATCCTGACTATTCAGAAATTCCCGAAAAATTCCAAATAGTCAACATCAGCAAAGATTTAAGCGATTTGAAAAATACTTTGATCAAAAACAAAATAAATACCGTAGTCGCCGTCAGTAATCCTCGCTATAGTCCTGAGGTAGCTCGCTATTTATTTGAAAGCATCAATCTAAAAATACAATATTTCAACTTGACTGATTTTTATGAAAAAATAACCGGCAAAATTCCGACTACTGCTTTGGAGCGCAACTGGTTTTTGGAAAACATCAGTCAAAAAAATAACCAATTTTTCGTGATTGCTAAAAGACTAATTGATATTTTTTTCGCCAGCTTATTTGGCCTGATATCACTAATACTACTGCCCATCATTGCTCTACTGATAAAAATAGAATCAAAAGGACCGCTTATCTACAAGCAAGAACGAGTTGGTCTAGCAAATAAAATATTTACTGTTTACAAATTCCGCTCTATGGTCAGCAATGCTGAAAAAGACGGCGCTCAGTGGGCACAAAAAAATGACGCCCGTATCACCAAAATAGGCAAACTCATGAGAAAAACTCGGCTTGATGAAATACCTCAATTTTGGAATATTATCATCGGTAATATGAGTTTTGTCGGACCGCGTCCTGAGCGACCTGAATTTGTCGAACAACTAATAAAAGAAGTACCTTATTACAACGAAAGGCATTTGGTAAAACCAGGCCTGAGTGGCTGGGCGCAAATCAACTACCCTTACGGCGCTAGTGTCGAAGATGCTAAACAAAAATTGCAATACGATCTCTTTTATATCAAAAACCAATCAATTGCTTTGGATGTTTCCATAATACTCAAAACAATTAATACAATATTTAACATAACCCTAGGAAGATAACATGCCAACCGTACTTGTAACCGGCGGAGCCGGTTTTATCGGCTCAAATATTGCCGCTGAATTGCTAAATCGCGGCTATCAGGTAAAAGTGCTGGATAATCTCAGCACTGGCCATTTAAAAAATCTTGATCTCATCAAAGATAAAATAAAATTTATCCAAGGAGATATCAATGATTTTGCTTTGCTTGAAAAAGAATTATCCGGTGTTGATTTTATTTTACATCAAGCTGCTTTGCCGTCCGTGCCTAGATCAATTGAGTCTCCTTTGTCCAGCCATTTCAACAACTCTACCGGCCTAGTCAATCTACTGGAAGCTGCCCGACATGCTGGCGTCAAAAGAGTAGTCTGCGCTTCTTCTTCATCAGTCTATGGCAATGCCCCTGAAAAATACAAATCAGAAAATTTGCCCAACGTCCCCTTGTCTCCCTACGCTGTGGCTAAAATGATGGGTGAACACTACTGCCGAGTATTTTCCGAGCTCTACGGCCTAGAAACAGTCTCTTTACGCTATTTTAATGTCTTTGGACCACATCAGGACCCCCAGTCAGACTATGCGGCTGTAATCCCCTTATTTATCAAAGCTATCCTCAAAGACAAACAACCCAATATTTTTGGTGATGGCAGTCAAAGCCGAGACTTCACCTATGTACAAAACAACGTTGAAGCTAATATCTTGGCCATGACTTCTACTAAAGTCGGCCGAGGTGAAGCTATTAATATTGCCTGCGGCCAGTCATACACGTTGCTGGAATTGGTAGAAAACATCAACAAAACACTGGACAAAAATATCCAGCCAACATTTGCCCCAGAGCGAGCTGGTGATATAAAACATTCACTAGCTGATATAACAAAAGCCAAAGAATTACTAGGCTACGAACCAAAAATTGATTTTGCAGCTGGTATAGAAAAAACTATTGCTTGGGTAAAACAAAATGTTTAAACAAGACACCATCCTAGTGACTGGGTCAGCCGGCTTTATCGGCTTTTCTGTGGCCAAAAAACTATTGGCTACTGGTCACAGAGTAATAGGAGTTGATAACTTC
This sequence comes from Candidatus Parcubacteria bacterium, assembly GCA_003599205.1. GTDB lineage: Bacteria > Patescibacteriota > Patescibacteriia > UBA1558 > GWA2-36-10 > BM519. The sequence goes on along the minus strand of QZJA01000003.1, from coordinate 6,820 downwards.
AATGATTATTATGATGTTACTTTAAAACAAGCACGCCATAATATACTAAAAGAACACAATAACTTTATTTTTCATTATGGCGACTTAGCCGACCTTACTTTTGTAAAATCATTTTTAGCCTCTGAGCCTATAGATAAAATTTGTCACTTAGCTGCTCAAGCTGGAGTGCGCTATAGTCTAAAAAATCCCCACGCTTACATCCAATCAAATATTGTCGGCTTCACTAATCTCCTAGAAGAAGCTAAAAATAAAAAAATAAAAAATTTTGTTTACGCTTCATCTTCGTCAGTCTATGGACAAAATAAAAAAATTCCTTTTTCAACTGAAGATAATGTAGACCAGCCTATTTCTCTTTATGCTGCCACCAAAAAATCCAACGAACTCATAGCTTATAGCTACCACCATCTTTACAATATAAATTGTACTGGCCTGCGCTTCTTCACCGTCTACGGCCCTTACGGACGTCCCGATATGGCTTATTTCCTTTTTACCAAAACAATATTAGAAGGATCTCCCATAAAAATATTCAATCATGGTAAAATGGAAAGAGACTTTACCTACATTGATGATATTGTAGAGGGAATTATAAGTAGCTTAGAAAATAATTTGGGGTACCAAATATTTAATTTAGGCAACAACCAACCTGTTAAGCTAGAATACTTTATTGAAATATTAGAAAAAGAGCTGGGTAAAAAAGCCGAAAAACAAATGGTGGCTATGCAAGCCGGTGATGTTCCTGTGACTTTTGCTGATATCAGTCTCGCACAAAAAAAATTAAATTTTCAACCAAAGACTAGTATTGAAGACGGTCTTAAAAAATTCATTGCTTGGTATAAACAATTTTATAAAATAAATGCTGAATAAAATTCACAATTTGGTTTATCGTTTACTGAGAAAAAGCGAGCAATACACCCACACCGACATGGTCTATCTGGCTAAGGGTGGTTTTTGGCTCACTTTAGGACAAGTGATAGTGTCAGCTTCAGCTTTTTTATCAGCCATTGCCTTTGCTAATTTACTACCAAAAGAAACCTATGGAAATTACCGCTATATTTTATCCCTGATTGGCATATTAGAAATTTTCACTTTGGGCGGTATCAATACCTCACTAATCCAAGCTATAGCCCAAAAAATGGAAGGCTCTTTTTGGCTTAGTTTTATAGCTAAATTAAAATGGTCAATTATGGCTAGCTTGGCTAGCTTGGGTATTGCTATTTACTACTATTTACACCAAAATATTGGTCTGACTATTTCTTTTGTTATTATTAGTATAATGTTGCCACTACTGCGCGCTTCTGGCCTCTACCTATCAATTCTAAACGGCCGCAAAGATTTCAGATTGGCTAGCATCTATAGTAGTTATACCCGAATCATAGCTACCGCCACTACCATCTTGGTCTTATTTTTCACGGACAATATTTTTGCCATCTTGGTCGCCTTTTTTGTACCAGAAACAATCCTACAATTTATCTTTACCTGGATTTATATAAAAAAACATCCTCTCAATAAAACCAAAGATGAGACCGCCATATCTTACGGCATCAACCTTAGCGCTATGGATCTGATAAAAACTATTGCCGCGCAAGTTGATAAGGTCTTAATCTACCACTATTTAGGCGCTGTTCAATTAGCTGTCTGGTCATTCACTACTGCTCCTGTCAGCCAGATAAAGAGTGTCTTGATGAATATCAAATCATTGGCTCTGCCTAAATTAAGCGAAGCTGATGATCAAACAATAAAAACCAGTTTTCTAGACAAAGTAAAAAAAGTAGAACTCTTGGCAATAGTTATAGTGATTGCTTATGTTGGTTTAGCTCCGTTTTTATACAAAATATTTTTCCCCAAATATCTAGAGTCTGTTGTATACTCACAGGTATATATCTTAACACTACTATTCTTCCCCCGAAGCTTCTTGTCTACTGCTATGACTGCCAAGAAAAAAATAAAGGAGCTGTATAATATAAGAATTATCAGCCCCATACTCAAAATAATTATTTTATTTTTTGCCCTAAAATTTTTCTCTTTATGGGGAATAGTAGTCGGCATGGTAGTCTCCGAAGCAGTTTTGTTTTTCCTTTACCAATACAACTACCGCCGCGCTTTTAATTAAAATCCTCCTTGGAATACAAACCATGGCGCGGATGGTCAAAAAATATCTGTTTGATTATCAAAATTATGGATAATACCAGATGCATGAAATAAATAAATATTGCCGTCTTGAAATTAAATAAAGACCAAATAATCAAGACAAAATAAAAATTCCAAGTCCAATCATAAATCAAAAATACCAGATAATTAATCAGCTTAATAAAAGCTGGTTTTTTGTCTTTATTTTTTTTATCAGCCAGTAGCCCAGAAACAATTTTTCCGTGTGATTCCAACTCTACTTTATACTTAACATGATGTCTCAATTTACCCAACATCTTACTGTTCATGGCCAAGATAGCTAGAAATATTGAGAAAAGTAAAATAGAAATTTCAACGGTGCTGAGAAACCAAAAATATCCGACTGCAAAATAAAAAACAAAAGGATAGAAAAAATGATAAGTCAGATCATAATATACTCCCTGCTGAGTAAAAATTTCCTTGTGGCGAGCAATCTCACCATCCACTTTGTCCAGAACTGAAGTAAAATTCAAAAGCAACAATTGGATAATGATCATATAAAAGGGACCTAAATCCCAGGCAAAAAAACTCAAGACAAATACAAACAAGGTCAACAAAATATTAAAAACTGAAATGTGATTTGGCTTTATATTGGGAAATATTTTTATCAGTAGCCAAGAAATCCGCACTGACAAAAATCTCTGCCAGCGGTACATAAGACCAGATGAGCTTATTTTATCCTCTTTACCAGCCTGAGCTTTTTTCTTAAAATCCTCAAAATTCATATTAATTTAATCTCAAAATTACAATTAATTCTTGCATTTTATCTGACCACAAAAATTCTCTTTCTATCTTATGGTACGCTTCGCGGCCAAGCTCAAAACGCCTGTTTCTATCTTTGGCCAAAGCAACTATCAACTCTTTCATTTTACTGTAATCTCCTCTTTTTAGCAAAAATCCCGATACGCCATCAGCTATCATTTCCCTGGTACCGCCGACTTTAGTAGCAATGACCGGCAAGCCATAAGACATTGCTTCCAGCACGACATTGGGACAGCCTTCATTTCTGGAATTTAAAATATAAATATCAGCTGACTTGTACCAATTATTAATTTTATCTTTATCCAAATAACCCGTAAACAAAACTCTACCCGCGATTGCGTGATTTTCTGCCAAGGTTTCTAACTCTGGTCTCAATTTACCATCACTAACCAAAATTAATTTTATATTAAGTTCTGGATTAGTCTGTCTAATACTGCCGACTGTTCTGATAAGTCCGGCCTGCCCCTTATTGTCGTCTTTCATCGAACCAACACAGAGTATATTGATACTACTGTCATCCTTAGCTGACAAAACTTCTTCCAAGCCTTCTTCGGTAAATGGTAGTTCTACACCATTGGTAAAAACTTCTATCTTGTTGGCATGTTTGGCCTGATAAGCAAGCAAGCTATCCTTTACTTCCGAGGAAACAGCAATTATTTTATCAACAAAATTGTTCAAAAATTTATCTAATATTTTTATCTTCCCTGATTTTCTGTCCGCCATGCCAGACTCACGAATTACCACATAAGTCTGATGATTGAATATGTTGGCTACTCTAGCAGCCACATTGGCATTATCTAAGGTAGAATAAACACAATTTATTTTTTGCCCTTTTATAAACTTAGCTAGCCTTCTATAAGCGAGTAAATCAAGAATGCCATCAAAAGCAAAATTAATTGGCTTTATTTTTAATTTGTTTTTGAAGTCTGCTTTGTTTGTATCACTCAAAACACCAAAATAAACTTGGTATCCCTGATCAAATAAATAATTTGCCTGCTCAACAAAAACATTTTCTGCTCCGCCTAAATTTAAATTGTTTATCAAAAAAAGTATTTTTTTATTCATGTTTTACTTTTAAAACAGCCCATAGCTCTCCCCAATTAACTTGATAATAGTCTAGATACCAGCCGGATTTTTTCAATTCCTTTTCTAGATCCTCAACTGTGTATTCTATAAAATGGGTACTATCAAGACGATATTCAAAACCCATTTGTTTTTTGTAAACAGCCAGCCACTCTCTGTTTATCATTGGCACTCGTAAAATTATAACATCACTTACTTTTTTTAGACTACTCAAAAATTCTACTCTATTTTCTATATGCTCCAAGACATTTGATAAAATTATTTTGTCAAAACGATGACCAAAATCATACTTGGTAGCATCACCGATAATGTACTTGAGATTAGCGCGAGAAAATCTTTTTTGCGCTTCCCTGATATTATAATCCTTGATATCAATACCAACGACTTCTTTGGCTTTTCCTGCAACTTCATAACTCAAAAATCCATTGCCACAACCGATGTCCAAAATAGTATCATGAGCATCTACTTTATCAACAAAAAATTTATGATAATTTATAATACTGTGTTTAGGATGAATATCATCATTGAGGTAAGCGGAATATTCAGAAATCTTATGATAACTATAATTATGGAGTTTGATAAATTTACCCAGCAAAAATTTGCTCAAGGCTTTGTTCTTTTTTATAAATTTTCTTATTTTATTTCTCATATATAAATATAAAATTATTTAAAATCATAATAAAATTCGCTCAGAGTTGTGCCTTTAACTCCTTGTTTCTTAAAATAAGCCAACATCGCTTCCAAATTATGGTATATTTTATCAACCTGCTCTTCGTCTTTAGCATAAGGGCTACCACCCGGCATCAGCTCGCTGGAATGTATCATAAATTCCAGCACCGGCAGACTATTTTTTTTGGCGGCCTTGTAAATACGCTTGAAATCACTGGGTTTTGAATTAGGGAAAATACGGAGCCATTTCAATCTAAAAAATAATCTATTTACTACCTTTTTGACAAAAGATTCTGGCCAACGCAAAATAATATTGTGTAAAAAATTATTTTCTTTTTTAAATAGCCCAGTAAACAATATTGTCATTGGCACTTCCAAAAGAGCACTATGACCGACTTCATTTATATCTTGTGGACTGACAAAATAAGGCTGAGCTCTAAAAAATCTATAATCAGGCCCACCCTGACCTTGAGGATCACCTTTGGTTTTTTGCCAAGAAATTTTGGGAGTAACTGAGCAATCAACAATATAATTTTGTCTAATTAGTTCTCGAGCGACCCGAGCATCAAAACCCCAACGTCCAGCGCGAAAACTCTTGGGACGAATACCAAAATTATCAATAATAGTTTGCGTCAAAACAGCCATTTTGTCCCTGAGCTCTTTGTCGCTCAGCTCATGAGGAAAACGATGTACTTTGTCTTCCCAAGATCGCTCTTGCTCAAATGGTGGCGAGGTCCAAGGATGTAAATGAGCACCAATCTCCGCTTGGAGTTTTTCTTGATAAGCTTTTAATATCTTGACCGACTGTGGATCGCTAGCTACTTCATAAGTCAAAAGATAAGTCGGCTTAAAGCCATACTTTTGGCAAAGATCTTGAAAACGCTGGAGAAACTTAATATTTTCCAGACTAGTACTGTCTGGACGCTTCCACTCATTATCTCTTTCCGTATCAACGGTAATTATCAGCTTCATACGTTTGTAAAACCTCTCAGCCTCATCCACCATTTTATAATTGGTGAATAAACTTTAAAATAATAATAATTATCTTTGCGCTCACCACCAAAAGCTTCTTTGAATTCAGCTAAGCTACGTAATTGCTCTTTATCAGAATTTGGTGAGATACCACCTAGATCCAAATGTTTATGCTGACTGTCTTTGGCATACTTAATAGTCTCCCAGATCAGCATTCTGTTTGCCTGGCCGACTATTTCTCTTTGTTGGCTGTCTTTTGATTTGCGCACTGACGCCAAGACCAGAGCTCTCATATAGACACCATTGGAAACAAAAATTCCACCAGCAATCATTTCATCTTTATAATAAGCGGCCATCAAATCACAATTTTTTTTGTAAATATTAATATTGTCTTTTGGCAAATCGCTAGTCTTACGAAATTCTTTATAAATTTTTTTTAGTTGACCAAAATTTGGATCGCGCTTGACAATGATACCGTTGCGCTCTCCTCTATTAATTTGTTTTTGAATAAATTTTTTCCTAGTTTTTGACCATAGCTCATCTAGACTAAGTTCAAGATCAATTATTGTCGTCAAGCCAGCTCTCATCTTGAATCCTTCAACATCGTATTTTTCATAAGAAAAAAAATTGACCATCGCCGCTCCTTTGACATCAAAGGGCTTAGCAAACCAAAACCAATATTTTCTCAGTAGTTGAGGGAAAATAAATCCGTAAGAATAATATTTTATGTTTTTATCTTTAAAGTCCATTACTTTTTGGCTTTGACCAGCAACAAATGGCCTAATTTATTTATATAAGGAATATGCTCAAAAAATCTAGACAAAAGACCAGCTAGACTAACAGGCAATTTCAATCTCGCCTCTAGAGGAAGGGTGATGTCAATTGGCTTCAAATCAATTTGAGAAAAATATTTTTTGAGTTCTTGCTCCAGCTCTTGACTATTGAAATAATGAAAAAATATACCTGAGCTGTGCATGCCTTCTACACTTTCTTGGTTTTTTGCTCGTCGCAAATCAAAATGATAAACACTAAAAACAAATAGACCACTATCTGCCAAACTTGCTCTGACATGATCCAAAAAATTCTCTCTCTGACCTAGGGTCGGTACGTGTTCCAAAAACTGAAAAGAACAGGCTAGATCAAAATATTTTTCCTTGGTTTTTAATTG
>QZJA01000017.1 GCA_003599205.1 Candidatus Parcubacteria bacterium | reverse complement strand
TAAAAAATAAAGAAAAGTTTTTGTTTAGTTATAATGTTTACAAAAATCAAGGTATTTGGAAGATTATTTTTGGTGTGACCATAATTTATTTTGCTATTTCTCTTTCTCCGCTAAAAGATGTTTTGTTTAATCGGCCAAATGTCGCTCTTTTGGAAACAAAAAGAAATATTTTATCATTGATAGATAATAAAGCAACAGTGACAGCCGAAGCAGCTTTTTTGCCTCAGCTTTCATCTCGTCCAGTTGCCCATACTCTTTTTTATGCTTATTTCGGTAAAAATCAATTTGCGGCTAGGGACTTTATTATGCCGGAAGTTGATTATATCTTAGTGGACTATGCGGAATTTTTAACTATTATTGCAGAAAAAAATAGCACTGGTTTTCTCCAGCCTTTTAAGGAGAAGATGCCAGAAAATTGGAGAAAAGTTATAGCCAATTATTCGCTAGTAAAAGCTAAAGACAATGTTTATCTTTGGCAGAATAAAAATTTATCGCCCGAAACAGACCTCCCTCTTTATCAGGTTGATCCTAAACCAAGTGATTTGGTAGCAGAAGATTTTTTGTTGTCTTCTAGCTTTGAAGACATTAATGGCTTTAGAACATTAAAAATAGATTTGCAAAAAATAGATTTGCAAGGCAAGGAATTATTTATTCGTTTTTATCAAGGTAAAGAGTATTATGATATGTCCCTTGATTATGGTTTGTGGCCAGTGGCGGAGTGGTCAGATAATACCATCAATACTTTTTATTATTACCCTGGTGATGGAGTAGATTCTTTTGAGATATTTAGCTGGTACGGCACCAATAAACTTGGTGGGCTTAAAGATTTAGTAGTAGATAAAAAGATATTTTCTCTAAGTGATAAAATTACCTTCTGACTTCATAGAAGATAAAATCTTTGTCGTTTATTATACTTTTGATATAGGGCTCTTGAGCGAGCCATTTTATATTATCTATTTCTTTTATATATTCTCGGCTAGCAAAAATATAATTTATCTGATGATCATCTAGCCACTGACTAATATCCTCTTGGCTGGTCCAAATACTAAAAGTTTCTTTATTTTTTTCTTCTGCTTGCCAGGTTTGGATATCGTGGCCAACATACACTTTGGCATTTACAAAGGCCGGTAGTCTGTTTCCTTCCAAAGCGCGGGTCAATATAGTTGAGTCTTTTGGTATAGTCAAATTTATAATTTTGTAAATTGATAAACGATCTGGGCTTAGATAGACCTGAGAGTCACGGCTATTGTTGTAAATATTATCAGTATAGAGGAGTATGTGATAGAAAGTATCAAAAGATAAGACAATGGCTACCAGAGCGATTAAACTGCCTTTAAATAACGGTTTTGCTCGTTGGTAGATATAAGTAAGGGCTAAGGCAGACATGATAGCCAAAGGAATATGCCAACCATTGGCCAAGCGACGGTTGAAGTTAAGTGGCAAATAAACCATTATCCAGCCAAGTATTACCCAAATTAAGATTAATCTAAGGTAAGGATTTTTTAGTAATTTATTTTTGCCAGCATAATATATTCCCCAGAAGGATAAAATAAATAATCCACCAAAGCCAAATAAATATTCCAAAATATTTCCTGAAGCAACAATGTTTTGCTCGCGGTATTGGCCCATGCTCGGATCTTGAAACAATTTTAAGTAGTATAGGGCAGCTAGTACAGAAGCAAGATATAAGTAGGCCAAATAAAGTACTATTTTTTTATTTTTATTTTGTTGGTACTCACTGATTGCCCAGCTGCTTAAAACAAGGTTGATTATAACTAGCTCATAAGGGTGCAAAATAAAAAGTAATAAGCTGAGAAAAAAATATAGTGGTATAAGTTTTTTAGTATTATCGCGGACACTTTTTATAAACAGAGCAAAGATTAAAATAATCAGAGTTTGTGACAGAGAAAATAGTGGCCCTTGGTATAAATTTAAAAAAGTATTAGCTTCAGAAACCCATAAGTTAACGGGTGAAATACCGCGGTTGGGCCAGAAACTAAGAAAAAATACACCTAGCCCATTGCCAAACAAGACCGTAGTTAGAGCTAAGAGTTGCTTTTTATAAGTAGCAAATATTTTTTTTAGCCACCACCAGAGTACAGTGATAAAGCCCAAGGTAAATATTAGCCTAAAAATATGGTAGCTTATTATATTATTATTCAATCTAGCTACTTGACCGACTACAAACCACAGGGGGCTGAAAAGCACAGCCTTGCCAGCTTGATAGTCATATAAATTTCTAGTGAAAATATTTTCTTTACCTTGCTCAATATATGATAGATAAACAAAATAATCCCCCTCGTTGACCAAAGGAGACCCGTTGTAGCTGATGTTTTTATTTATGATTGATTGATAGCTACCAGCTAAATAAGGCAAGTTGTTTAAAAATAAAAAAACAATTATCAGTAACAGCAGAAGTTTATTTTTTTTCAGCCAAGACATTATCTAATTTTATAAATTTTTACATCATCGTCTTCATAGACGGTCATCGCACCTGAGTCTCGATCAAGCTTATCAACAAATTTTTTGTGTCGCTCTTTTTCCGCTAAGATAAACTCGGCCCCAAAATTCTCTTTTATTTTGCTAGCCAAGTTCAAATTTATTTCAGCGGTAGTCAGATTTATATAAAGTTGATGTAACTGCTCATCATAATTGTTCATAAAGGTGGGGTCTAAGCCGACAATATAATAATTGTGATCATTATGATAGTAAAGGGCTGGCCACTGATCCCAGTCAGTATGAAAAACAATAGATTTTTCTGGGCTATTTTCTTTTAGCCAGTTGCTGGCCATTTCAAATCTATTAACTTCCCATTTTCCAGAAAATTCCACAGCGATAGTTTTTTCAATTGTCTTGGGTAGTACAGCGACAACAAAAACTATTGCCAGTAAAGCGCCGTAACTTTTTAAAATATAAGGCAATTTTTTCCAAAAATCTTTTGCCTCCTCCCACTTTATCAGCTTGATCAGATCGCTACTGCCACAAGCCACAAAGAGCAAAGTAAATGGCGCCATATATTCTATATAGCGTCTTGATTTTATAGTTAGAAGTAGAAATACAAAAGTTAAGGCAAAGCTAAACAGTGTTTGTTTGCTCATTTTTTTGAAATTAGCAATGCCAAAAGTTATTACGATAATCGAAATAATAAAGAGATGTGGGATAGCCGAAACAACATGCATTGGTGTAGTACCGTACCATTCGGCCCCAACAGCAAAATTGTTCCCTTGATTTATAATACCGATTTGAAAGACTTGTTGGTAATAAAAATAAATATTTTGTGGCCAGTAGGGGTTTAATATTAATCCGGCGGTCAAGCCAAAAATTATTGCCCAGATAATTTTTTTGTTGCTGATTTGGGGGTCAGTGAAAATTTTTATAGTCTTCTGCCAAAATATTTTTAGTTTGGAGCTATGTATTTTTTTGTATACTTTATCAGTCATCAGATAAATCAGAGCAATTAGTATAGCTAGCGGCCAGCCACCATAGAGCCAGACAAATACAAAGGATAGGATAAATAGTAGCCAAGTTTTTCTTTCTATCAGAGCGTAGATAAAAAACCAGACCAATACTAGAGACAAAGCGTTAGCTTTGACCAAAGAGAGACGGAAAGTAGCGCCACCCAAAGTAATAAATAAAACTGCCCATAACCAAGGCCAGACAAGGTGTAATTTTTTGAGTAGCCAATAAAAGACCAAGATTGAAAGAAGGGTAAACAGAACGGTGGCTATTTTTATTCCCAGCAAAGGGTTTTCATTTATATAGGTAAAGGGTACCAAAAGGATATGGTACAAGAGGTGGTGGTCTGTAAAGCTGTCTCTTAGGGTCGAAAATTGCATCCAGGGAAGCTTTTCCAGCATTATGCCTTGTCTGAGTAGCAAGGCTATTTTGGTGTGGTAAAAGCCATCAGGATCACCGACTATTAGATTCCACTGGATATGCCCAAAATATAGGCCAGTTATTAAAAAAAGCAACAAATAATCAAGCTTCCACTTGCTCATTAGACCGAAGAATTTATTTTTGTCTTTATTTTTTTCTTTCATGATAGTATTTTATCAAAAATGAGCTACTTAATAAAGGCAAAAAGAAAAAATCTCCGCCAGGCATGGGTACGGAGATCGGACCTACTTATTTTCTTGATTTTAAAGTATAGTCTGGCGTGACAGAACGAATGATGTTTTTAGTTTATTATCTATTTTTATAATCGTCAAGTCTTTTTTTTAAAAAGTGATTTAGCATTGATTTTTTGTGTGTTTATTGCTAATATGCTAGTAGTATTTGATATTTTTATTTCTTAATTTTTTTTCTATTATGAGTGGACACAGTAAATGGGCTACAACCAAAAGAGCCAAGGAAAGCAAAGATGCTAAGCGCAGCCATCTCTTTACCAAATTATCAAAGAATATATCAGTCGCTGCCCGCGATGGAGCTGATCCAGAAGCTAATTTTAAGTTGAGAATGGCCATTGATAAGGCTAAGACTTTGTCTATGCCCAAAGAGAATATAGAGAGAGCGATCAATAAAGGCAGTGGGCAGACCGACGGCCAACAAATAGAGAGTTTATTTTACGAGGCTTATGGTCCAGAAGGAGCAGCTCTTTTGGTAGAAGTATTAACAGACAACAAAAATCGGACAGTTTCCAACCTAAAACATATACTGGGTAAACACAACGGTAGTTTGGGGAGTAATGGTAGTGTGATGTGGATGTTTGAGCCTAAAGGGGAAATTATTATTAATAAAGAAAAACTCAGTGAAGAAGAGGAGCTTAAAGTAATTGAAGCAGGAGCTGATGATATTTTTAGTGACGGTGAAACAAAGATAATAGTACCCATTGATCAACTACAAGCAGCTAAGGATAAGATTCAAGCAGCTGGATTTGAAGTTAGTAGTTCGGAAGTAGTATATCTGGCTAAAGATAAAATTATTCCTCAAGAGCCAGAAAAACTTATTAGCCTTTTGGATGCGCTTGATGAGGATGATGATATAAATAATATCTTTACCAACGCCGACGTTTAATGATTTCTAAAAACACAATAATCTTAGGCTTTGACCCTGGTATTGCTGATACTGGTTTTGGTGTTATTGAAAAAATAGGAAATAAAATAAAATTTATTGATGCTGGTAGTATAAAAACAGGAAAAGATAAAATTTTTTTTAAGCGTTTGGAAGAAATTTATACTCAAGTAGATAAGCTAATGGTTAAATATCGACCTAGTATAGTAGCAGTAGAAAAACTTTATTTTGCTAAAAATGTAAAAACAGCCTTGGATGTTGGTCAGGCTCGAGGGGTAATACTTTTGGCAATTGCCAAAAATAAGATTGAGCCCTTAGAATTTACTCCGCTCCAGGTCAAACAAGCAGTTTGTGCTAATGGTCAGGCCAGTAAGTATCAAGTTGGTACTATGGTTAAGGCGCTTTTGAATTTACGAGCCGTTCCTCAGCCAGATGATGCGGCCGATGCTTTGGCTATTGCTATCACCGCTTCATTTTTTAATAAAAAATTGGCATGAAAAATTATAAAATAGTATCAATTAGCTCAGAAGTTGACCCTTACTCAAAGACTGGTGGTTTAGCTGATGTGGCTAGATCATTGCCGAAATCTTTACATCGTTTAGGACACGAGGTTATTATTGTTACACCTTTTTATAAACAAGTGCTTGATCGGAATAAATATAAATTGGAAAAGATTTATAGCGATGTTAAATTATCTATAGACAAAGAAAATGAGGCGCAGGTGAGTTATTATCGAACTGAGCTTTTGCCAGGGTTAAAAGTTTATTTAGTCAGAAATGATAAGTATTTTTCTCGTCGCAAAAATCTTTATGGTTCCGATCATGAAAATGCCCGTTTTTATTTATTTGATGTAGCAGTTTTAAAACTAATATCACTTTTAAAATTTAAAGCGGATATTATTCATTGTCACGACTGGCAGTCAGGACTTATCCCTTATTTGAAAAAAGTGAGGTTTAAAAAAAGTAAAACTTTGGCTGATGCGGCAGTTGTTTTTACTATTCATAATTTGGTTTTTCAGCTGGGCTCAAATTGGTGGGAGGTTCCTAGTGAACACAAGGACAAAGGTAAAAAATCTTTACCACTTTTTTCTGATCCCAATCTGGAGTATATTAATTTTGTTAAACGGGCCATTTTACACGCCGATGTAATAAATACAGTTTCAGAGACCTATGCCGAAGAAATATTGAGACCTAGTTTTGGCCAGGATTTACACCGTATTTTGATCAATCGGCGACATAAGCTTTTTGGGGTGGTCAATGGAATTGATTATCATGATTTGAATCCAAAAAACGATAAGACAATTTATCGTAATTATGACCATAAAAGTATTCAGGAGAAAAAAGCTAATAAAAAACACATCCAAAAATTATTTGAGTTAAAAGTTGATGAGAATGTCCCTATTTTATGTACTACTTCTAGAATTACTTTTCAAAAAGGTTTTCAATTGATTTTGGAGATTATTAATCGTTTGATGCATTTTGATTTGCAGCTGATAATCGCTGGAGCTGGCGACAAGACATTTATAAACGAATTGAAAAAAGTTGCTAAAAATTTTCCTGATAAATTAGCAATTATTCCTTCACATGAAGAAACTTTAAAATACGAAACTCAGCTTTATGCCGGTTCAGATATGATACTGATGCCTTCCCACCATGAACCCTGTGGGATCAATCAAATGAAAGCTTTTCGTTATGGCTGTGTGCCAATAGTTAGGAGCACCGGCGGTCTTAATGATACAGTAGTTAATTTTGAGCCAGGCAATGATGGTAATGGTTTTAAATTCAAAAATTATAATTCCCAAGAATTAGTGGTAGCTATTACTAGAGCTTTAGAAACTTATAAGTATGAAAAAATTTGGCGCGATTTAGTTTTGCGGGGTATGAGGCCATCATTTTCTTGGGATGTGCCAGCCAAAGAATATGTAGAGCTTTATAAAAAAGCTTTAAAATTTAAAAAACAAGACGATACCCGCTAGAATTTTGTAACATTATTCTAATGGGGAAAATAATTATTAATTTCTAACAGGGTGAATAATAAAATTACTTGGGTTAATTTCATTCATATTTATCAGCCACCTTGGCAACAAAGAGGGGTGGTAGAGCAAGTAACTAGTGAAAGTTATGAATATTTATTTAAATTATTTGAAAGATATCGTCGCTTTAGATGTACTTTAAACACTACCGGCTCATTGCTTGAGCAATTGGAGGAATTTCGTCCTGATTTGATCAAGGAGTTGCAGAAAAAAGTAAAAAGAGGCCAGCTGGAGCTTACTGGTTCGGCTAAATATCATGCGCTTTTACCCTTATTGACGGATAGAGAGATAAAAAGACAAATAGAGCTCAACCAAAAGACTTTGGCTAAATATTTTGAGCTAAAAGATATCACCGGATTTTATCTGCCGGAGATGGCTTATAGTAGGCGAGTTGCTAAAATCGTTAAAGATTTTGGTTTTAAATGGCTTATTCTTGATCCGATAAATTATAAAGGTCAATTAGAAAATGATATTTTATATTTAGTAGATGGGTTGGGTTTAAAAGTAATTTTTAGGGATAGAGATATTTCCAAATCTTATCCAGCTGAAATTATTTTCAAAAAATTACAGGCAGATTATAAAGATCAAACTATTATTTCTGCTACTGACGGCGAAATTTATGGACATTTTCATAATGATTGGCAGGGTCATCTGGAAAAAGTGTTGGAAGATAATCGGGTGGATGTTTTGTCAGTAAAAGATTATTTAGTGAGACTTAAAAAAGAAAAGAAAATAATTTTGCGTGATGGTTCTTGGGAAAGCAAAGAGTCTGAGCTTAAAAAAAATATACCCTACGCCCTTTGGAGCCATCCGCAGAATAAGATTCATAAGCTATTGTGGGATTTGGTAGAATTAGCTAGTACTTTGGTCTATAAATATCGGAGTGACAAAAATTTTATTTGGTCTAGGCGTCATTTGGACAAAGGCCTTTCTTCTTGTACTTTTTGGTGGGCTTCGGCCACGAAACCATCTGATTTTTCCCCTTTGACCTGGAATCCAGATATGATTGATAATGGCTCCGAAGAACTGATTCGAGCGGTCAGATCCCTAGATCAGGCGACAAGCAAAGAAAAAATAAAAGCAGAAAAATTGTATATCGAAATCAAAAAGAATACTTGGGTTGATCATTGGCGTAAATACAATAAAAATAATATTAACTCCTAATAGGATGAAGAAGAAAGCATTGTCAGAGAAAACAAAAGCAGCTGTTGCTAAACTTTTAGAGCACGATTTTGTTTGTGATGTTTTGGATAAAAGATTGGGTGATTATTATAAAGATTTTAAAAGAGTAGTCCAAATAGAATCAGAAGCGTATAAAAGACACCTAGGTATAACTAGCGCGGTTTTTGTGGTTGATTATAAAGTAAAATATCAAACAAAAAGTGGTGGCCATAAAAATATTGATATTTTTGCCTCAGCTCATTCTGATGGCTCGCGTTTGGGAGCCTACCAAAAAACAAAAATCCTTTATGAGCATGGTTTTGACAAGGGTAAATTTAGGGTAACTACTCCTTTGTTTTTCCTTAAAGAGCAAAAAGCATTTTTTTATATATCATCACCAGGGCAAAGTCTTTTTAATTTTTTTACACAAGATCCAAAAGTTGATTTGAAGCCAGCTATGCACCTAGCGACTGCCTGGATAAAAAAATTACACAGTTTTGATTACCAAGCTGTCAATTTTGTCTGGCCAAATTTTAAAATTAACGCCATGGTTCCGGCTCCTCGCCAATTTATTCCTGATTTTTATAGTGGCGATGAGAAAAGAGGCCGGGCTATAGAAGGTTTGGTCAGTGACCTGAAGAAAATGGTTGATAGTTATAATAGAAAAATAGATAAAGTTCTAATTTATGGCGATTATCATCCGGAAAATATAATTATTACCAGTCTCAAAGCCAGAAGCTTGGAGATGATTGATTTTACTGATTTAGCTATTGGTGATCCAATGATGGATATTGGTATTTTTATTCAACAATTTGATTTTATGGGGCATAATTTTATTTCCCGAAGCGAGATGAATGATTATAAAACATTTTTTGTAGAAGCATATTTTGGCAAAAAATTTGAAAAAATTGAGATTGACTTTATCAATCGTATAAATATTTATCAAAGTTGGGCGGCTATGAGGTCGGTTGTATTTATTTTTTATAAAAAAGATGTAGAAAATCCTGTTGATGGTTTGTTGAGAGACGCCATTGGTTATTTGTCCTTGGCACAAGAAGGAAAACATAAAATTAATTTAAGCTAAATATGAAAAATCCCAGACATAATATTATCTTTGAGGGGGCTGAATTATCCGGCAAAAGTTATTTGATGAGCCAAGTGTTTAATTATCTGGAGCCTAAGTACAATAGTGGTGGACAGATTATGGATGGTTGTCATTGGTTTAACTGTGATGTTGGTATTTTTGGCACAAAATTTGGTGAAATTACTTTAGAAAAATATCTAGATTTGATGGAAGCGATAAATGATACCAATGTGATGGTAGAAAAATTTCACCTTACAGAGGCTGTGTATCAAAAACTTTATGGTAAAAAAGATTTTGATTTTTCTATTTTTGAGAAAAGATTAAAAAAAATTAAAGCCAAAATAATTTTAGTAACCTTTTCTGAAGATAGTGAACTTATAGAGAGAAGGCTTGAAGACAGGCTTAAATTGTATCCGCACTACAATCGTATTGCCCAAAAACCGGAAAAGTATATTGAACAACAAAAAGTTTACCTGGAGCTAATCAAAAAAAGTAAGCTCAATTATCTGATAGTAGATGCTTCAACATTACCCAATCCGCCTTTGGTAACTAAGATTTTGAAATTTTTGAAGGAAAAATAAAATAAAAATGTCTTCCTGAGGAGGACATTTTTTGTTATAATGTATGAGTTAATACTATTTTATAATTATGGATAAAACAAAAATAAAAGTAATAATGGCCGCGGCTGAAATGGAACCATTAGCGAAGGTTGGTGGTTTAGGAGACGTTGTCGGTTCGTTACCTAAAGCTCTGCTTAAGCTAGGGGCGGAAGTTAAAGTTTTTTTGCCTTTCTATGGCAGTATTGATGCTAGAAAATTTAGGATTAAATCGCTGAAAAAAAATATAAAGCTAGAAATAGACGGTCGGCAAGATAATTTTGATCTTTATCAGACAAAATTGCCTGGTGGAGTAACTGTTTTTTTGGTAAAGCATCAAAATTTTGCTACTAAGGACATATATGTTGGTAGTCGCAAATATTTTAAAAAAGGTAAATCAGCAAGTAGTAGAAAAGATGATGATGTAGAGCGTTTTGTCTTTTTTTCTAAAGCAGTTGTTGAGGCTATCAAAAATCTTAAACTGAAAGCTGATGTGATTCACTGTCATGATTGGCACACAGCTTTGATTCCAACCTTTATTGATGAGTATAGTCTTAAAGATAGAAATTTTAAAAATATTTCTAGTCTCTATACTATTCACAATTTAGCCAGTCAAGGAATTACTAGTTTGGACATTACTGATTATGCAGCCTTAAATTATAATCTTACCCCAGCCCTAATGGAGGATTATTATGATCGAGATGGCGGCAAAATAGATTCTATGAAAGTTGGTATTTTGTCAGCTGATCATATAAATACTGTCAGTCCTAACTACGCCAAAGAGATTTTGAGTAAAGAATATGGAGCTAATTTGGAAAGTTATTTATTAAGGCGGAAGAAGAATTTAAGTGGAATTTTAAACGGCATAGATGTTAATTTTTTTAACCCTCAAAAAGATAAAGCAATAAAAAGTAAATATGGTGTTTCTGATTTTTCTTTAGGTAAGGCCAAAAACAAAGAAGATTTGCAAAAAATATCTAAATTAGATAAGACAGACGCACCTCTTTTTGGGCTAGTAACTCGTTTGGTTAAACAAAAAGGCCTTGATATACTGCTACCAGCTCTGGAAGTATTACTTAAAAAATACGATTTTCAATTAGTAGTTTTGGGTACTGGGCAGAAAGATTTGGAAACTGGTTTTCAAGCGTTGGCCAAAAAATATCCTACTAAAGTAAAAGCTAATATAACTTTTGATGCGGCTTTGGCTCAGAAAATATACGCGGCTTCTGATTTCTTTTTAATGCCTTCAAAGTTTGAGCCTTGCGGCTTGGGGCAGATGATTGCTATGCGTTATGGGACTGTGCCGGTAGTTAGGAGTACTGGTGGTCTCAAAGATACGGTCATCAATAACAAAACGGGAATAGTCTTTAAAAAATATACTCAGGTAGAGATGAAAAAAGCTCTCGAGGCTTCTTTACGACTCTATCGGAATAAGGGCAAGCTGAAAAAGATGATTCAATTAATAATGAAGCAGGATTTTTCTTGGGATGTTTCCGCCAGAGAATATCTAAAATTGTATAAAAAATTGAAATAAATATATGTCAATGAGAAGACCGGAAATAAGGAAGGACTATATTCAGGAAAAATATGTAATTATTGCTCCTAAGAGAGGCAAGCGTCCTCATGATACACCAAATATGCAGGATTCACCGCGCAAGCAAATGGTTCCGGCCTGTATTTTTTGTCCAGAAAATTTGCAAGACGTCCCTAGTCTTTATCAAAAAGGTAATAAAGATGATTGGCAAATAAAAGTGATTGCCAATAAATATCCGGCGGTGTCTTTGGATAATCCTGATGCTTATGGTCAGCAAGAAGTAGTTATAGAAACCCCTGATCATACTTTGGAACTAGAGCATTTGTCTATAGATCAAATCACAGATTTGCTGGAAGCATATTCTGAGCGTACCAAAGAAATCTCCAAAAATAGTAAGATAGAGTATATCTTGATTTTTAAAAATGATGGTGGCGTGGCGGGAGCAAGTCTACAACATGCGCATAGTCAAATTTTTGCTACGCAGTTTATGCCACCGCATTTGTTTGATAAATCACAAAGACAACAGGCTTATAAGTTACAGCACGGTCATTGCGTTTATTGTGATGTTATAGAAAAAGAGTCAAAGGGTCCGCGACTAGTTTATCGTGATGAATATGTAATAGCCTTTACTCCTTATGCCTCAATTTTTAATTATGAGCTTTGGATAATGCCCTTGGCTCATCGAGACAATATTACCGAACTGACTTTAGCAGAAAAAAAGTCTTTTGCCAGAATTTTAAAACATACTTTAGTAAAGATTGGCCAACTGGATTTGCCTTACAATTTTTATTTTCATCAGATTATCAATGATAATGATCAGCACCTGTACATGAAAGTAGTGCCTCGGGGTTCAATTTGGGCAGGAGTAGAGGTGGGTTCTGGTTTGATTATCAATCCTATAGATCCAGATGAGGCGGCTGATTTTTATCGTCAAGGATTAAATTAAAAATTATAAAAAAACAGCCACCTAGGCTGTTTTTTTGTTTATTCTATCTGACCAAATTTTCTTTTGCCGGCTTGGATTATATCGCCAGATTTTATTTGGATATTATCTTTCCAGTTTTTTATTTTTTCATCGTTTAGTTTAGCACCACCACCCTCAATCAAACGTCTAGCCTCTCCTTTGGAGCTGACAAAATTTAGTTCTACTAAAATATCAACGGGATTAAGTGAGCCGGTTTTTATATGATATTTTTTAATATCGTCTGGTTTGCCACCTTTGGCAAAAATTTCTACAAATTCAGCAGCTGCTGTTTTGGCTTTTTTCTCTCCGTGGTAGAGAGCAACGATTTCTTGAGCTAAGCGGAATTTATAATCGCGGGGATTTTTGCCAGCCTTAAGCTCTTTGGCTATTTGGTTTATTTCTGTCATTGGTAGACGAGTACAGAGTTCATAGGCATCTATTATCATACCGTCAGTCCAAGACATAACTTTGCCAAACATATCCTTAGCGCTGTCATTTAAAGACAGCATGTTGCCTTCACTTTTGCCCATTTTTTTGCCAGTCGGGTCGACTAGTAGTTTGGTGGTAATAACAAATTTTTCTTTATTGGCCAAAGATTTCATTAAGTTACGTCCGGAGAGCATATTGAATGTCTGGTCATTGCCACCAACTTCGCCATCAACATCCATAGCAACAGAATCGTAGGCTTGGAGTACTGGGTACATGAATTCGTGGAGGTGGATAGGTTTGCCGGCTTTTATCCTTTCTTGAAACATGTCTCTTTCTAGTAGTTGTTGGACAGTAAAATTTGCTGACAACTCCATTACTTTGGAAAAATTCATTTTGCCATGCCAAGCACTGTTGTATTTTAATTCTACTTTATTTGTGCCGCTAAAATTTAAAATTGTGCTAGCTTGTTTTTTGTAATCTTTAGCATTTTGTAAAACTTGTTCTTTGCTAAGAGCTTGGCGGGTAGCTGATTTGTCTGTTGGATCGCCGATCATACCGGTGAAATCTCCAATCAGCAAAATTATTTTATGACCCAGTTCTTGAAATAATCGTAACTTTTCCATAGGTATGATGTGACCGATATGTAGAGTTGGGCCAGTCGGGTCAATGCCAAGGTATAAGGTCAATTGTTTACCACTAACGAGCATTTTTTCCAAAAAAGCCTTAGAAGGATAGATATTGGCTACACTTCTTGTTAGTATTTCTTGAATTTTTTCGCGATCTGTATTAATCTTAGTCATACTTTTAGCTAATTTTTAATGCTTTAGTATTCAAATTATAGCTTATTTTTGCTATAATTCAAATAGTATGCCAATTCCTCAACTCAAGTCAAACTTTACACGTCGTCGTATTAGCGACCGGGATTCAAATTTTCATTCCCGGCCTCTTATTAGTGATGTGAAAATTAAAAGAGAAAATAAAAAAAGGCATTTTTTGCCTAGTTTTAGGAGAAAAAAATCAGGCGATAATTATCAGCCCAAGTCTTGGCGATATAGGTTTATCAAAAAAGTTTGGCCTTATGCTCTGGGAGGATTTTTGCTGGCTGCTATTTTTACCATTGGGTTGTTTGCTTATTATTCCAAATATGTGCCGGAGGTCGGCAAAATAATGGACCGATCAGTTGCTTTGAGTGCCAAAATTTATGACAGAACAGGGGAAATTTTACTTTATGAAGTCCATGGTGAAGAAAACAGAACCCTAGTTAACGTCAATGATGTGCCAGATTATGTAAAACAGGCAACCATTGCTATTGAAGACAAAAGTTTTTATAGCCATCAAGGTATTTCCTTATGGGGTATTATTCGTAGTCAGATAGTTCCTCGCCTGCAAGGTAAGCGCGCTCAGGGTGGCTCTACCTTAACCCAACAGTTTGTCAAAAATGCGATTTTAACCGATGAGCGCAGTTTGTCTCGTAAAATAAAAGAATGGATCTTATCGTATCAAATAGAACAGAAATACGATAAAGATCAGATACTGGGGCTTTATTTAAATGAGATACCTTATGGTGGAGCAGTCTATGGAGTAGAAGCAGCTGCACAATATTATTTTGGCAAACCAGTTGGTGAAATTACTTTGGCCGAGGCAGCTGTTTTGGCGGCCTTGCCTCAGGGGCCAACCAAATATTCTCCTTACGGCAACAACAAAGATTTATTGATTGGCCGTCAGCAATATATTTTGGATTTAATGGTGGAGCAAAAATATATTAGCGAAGAAGATGCCCAGATAGCCAAAGGGCAGGAATTAGTATTTAAAAAAAGAACAGAGAATATCAAAGCACCTCATTTTGTGATGTATATCCGCGAGCTATTGGAGCAGGAGTACGGAGCAGCTGCTATTGAACAGAATGGCTGGACTATTACAACTTCTCTTGATTGGGAGGCTCAAGAATTAGCTCAAGCGGCGGTTGATGAGTTCGCGCCGGCTAATTTGGAAAAATACGAAGCTACTAATGCTTCGCTGGTTTCGGTTGATGTAGAAAGTGGAGAGATACTGGCCATGATAGGTTCTAAAGATTATTTTAATGATGAAATAGATGGCCAGGTAAACGTCGCTTTATCCAAACGTCAACCAGGTAGTTCTATGAAACCCTTAGTTTATCTCAAGGCTTTTGAAAAAGGCTATCGTCCAGACACCGTACTTTTTGATTTGGTGACCAACTTTTCTGCTTCGGGCAAGCCCTATGAGCCACACAATTATGATCTTCAAGAAAGAGGACCAGTTACCATGAGACAGGCTTTGGCTGGTTCACTCAATATTCCAGCAGTTAAAACTTTATATTTAGCTGGTGTTTATGACGTGGTAAATTTGGCTAATAGTTTTGGCTATACAACTTTGACCGAGCCTGATCGTTATGGCTTGTCTTTGGTCTTAGGGGGAGCAGAAGTGAAATTACTTGAGCACGTAAATGCTTACGCTACTTTTGCGCGCGAGGGGGTTTATAAAGATACGGTGCCAATTTTGGAAATCAAAGATCCTAAGGGAAAAGTAATTTGGCAGAAAGATGATAATAATAAAGGCAGACGAGTAATTGATAAAGAATATGTCAGAACTCTAAATAGTATTTTGTCTGATAATGATGCTCGGGCTTTTGTCTTTGGACAAAGCAATTATTTGACCTTGCCGGATCGACCAGTAGCAGCTAAGACAGGTACTACTAATGATTATCACGATGCTTGGACTCTTGGTTTTACACCAAGTGTAGCTACTGGTGTGTGGGTGGGTAATAATGACAACAGTGAAATGAAGAGAGGGGCCGATGGTTCAGTGGTAGCAGCGCCAATTTGGAATAAGTTTATGCGGGAGTATGCTAAAAAGTATGAAGTTCTTGGTTTTAAGACACAGGAGCTAGAACCTTGTGACAAAGCCATGGTCTGTGGCAGTATTGGCCAAGAGTTTAAAGTAAAGATCGACAAGATTTCTGGCAAGCTAGCTACTGAGTTTACCCCGTATACGCAGGTAGAAGAAAAGACTTATAGAAATGTTCATAATATTTTACACTATGTGAACATCAATGATCCTTTGGGAGAGCCTTTGGCTGATCCTACTCACGAACCGCAATACAATTTATGGGAAGGCCCAGTACTGAAGTGGGTAGAAGAGCAAGATTATACCAATGAAGCTCCACCAACAGAGTATGATGACATTCATACTCCGGATTTACAGCCGAGTATTACTTGGGTTGATCCGGCTAGTGATAGTGTGATAAATCAAAGTAGTTTTACTATGAAAGTAGCTGCTAGCGCTCCGCAGGGAGTTGAGCGAGTTGAATATTTTATTGATGGCGAGAAGATAGGGACTAGCTATGACCGGCCATTTGATTTTACCTACACTATAAATCCATTTTTGAGCAATGGGCGTCATACACTCAAGGCCATTGCCTTTGACGGCGGTGATAATTTTAAAGAAGCAAGTATTGATATCAACTTGGACGTCAATACATCAGATCGTGATTTTAATGTTATTTGGGTAAGTCCTGATAATGGGGAGAATATTAGTGTGGCTAATTTGCCGATAAATCTTCAGTTGGGAGTTGATCGTCCGGAAAATATAAAAAAGATAGATTTTTATTATATAGATCCAGACAATAAAGACAGTTGGTTCTCTTACGTTGAATCGCCTGGGGCAACAATAAATGTTTCTTGGGGTAATAGTTTGAGCCCGGGAGTTTATAAACTTTATGCTGTAGTTAAAGATAGAAATGATAATTTATTAACTATGCCGGCCATTATTGTCAATATTGAATAAAAAATACCCTTAAATTTTTATTAGGGTATTTTTATTAGTTAGTTTTTTGTTAATTCTTACTAAAGATACACTTATGTCGGAGCAAAGCCGAAAAGCTTGGCAAAATTTTAAAGCCAGTAATAAATATAAAAATATTTTAGCTGATTCCCAAGCTAAAATTTATTTGCTTGATAAACCAAAAAAAGTAACTTCTTTCAAAGCCATAATTATCCTGCGTAAAATTTTGAATTTAAAGAGAGTAGGATTTTCGGGGACTTTAGACCCCTTAGCTTCAGGTTTATTGATTTTAGCCACAGGAAAGGCTACACAACTTCTGGATTATTTTCATTATCTGCCCAAAGTTTATTTGGCTGATATTTTGTTTGGGCAGGTCTCAGAAACTTACGATCTTGAGGGTGAGTTAAAAGTAAATAGTAAGGCTAAACCATTTGTCAAAAATGATTTGCTTCAAGCGCTGACAAAATTTAAGGGATCAATAAAACAGCAAGCGCCTGCTTTTTCAGCCAAGAAAGTTGAAGGCCAAAAATTATATAAGTTGGCTCGGGCTGGTAAAAAAATAGATCCACCAATAAAAGAAGTGGAAATTTATAAAATAAAAGTCATAAAATTTAAATATCCCAAAGTACAGCTCTTAGTTGAATGTTCGGCTGGCACTTATATCAGAAGTCTAGCTCATGATTTGGGTCAAGAGCTAAAGACGGGGGCAGTTTTGACTGATTTACGTCGTTTGTCTATTGGTAAATTATCGCTTGATAATGCTCCAGCGCTAGACAAAATAGATAAAGATACTTTAATAACCAGTGGCCTGCCAGTAAAAGATGTTATAGACTCTCTAGATCAATATTTTTGCCAGTAACTTCCTTAGTAAATCTTTCTACGTCGTAGCTGGAAAATTCCGTAGCTTTCATTTTTCTGGCAAAATCGGTGATTATCATAGCTCTTTCGCCCATATGTCCTATATTTGAGGCATATTTTTCGTTAAATTTTTTGGTGCTAGTGAGAGAGTCGCTAGAACGCTCTAGTTTCTCTATAACCAAACGTTGCTGTTCGCTAGAAATTTCATCAGACATATATCTTGACTTAATAATTATTTTATGGTAATATCTTGAAAGTTCAATTATTATTATTTTAACGTAAAAAGAGTTTTATGCCAAATAAAAAAGCAGCTATTAAACACCTAAGGCAGACTGTTAAGCGTACTAGAAGTAACTCCTTGGTTAATAGAAATATCAAAGAAATCCTCAAAAGCGGTCAGAAATCAGCTGTTAAAGGTGATATTAAGGATAAATCAGCCGAACTTACTTATTCTCTGCAAAAAGCAGTAGATAAGGCCGTTAAATCTGGTATTATAAAGCCCAATACTGCTAATCGCAAAAAGAGCCGTTTTGCCAAGATGCTCAAAAAAGCTGGTGCCAGTAGCCAACCAAAGCCAGTCAAAAAGGCAGAGAGCAAAGAAGAGAAAAAATAAATTATATAAAGGCTCCCCTTGTGGGGAGCTTTTTACTTTGTTAGAATTATCCCATGACTTCACAAAATTTAGTCAAAGAACTAAAAAAATATTCTTCAGCTAGTCGCAAAAAATCCAACGAATGGTTTTTTAAAACTGGGTTCGGTCAATATGGCTATGGTGATCAGTTTATTGGTGTGCGGGTGCCTGATGTCAGAAAAGTTGCTCAACAATTTTTGGATTTGGATTTTAAAGAAGTAAACAAATTAATCAATTCTCCGATCCACGAAATACGTCAGGCAGCAATTTTGATTTTAGTAGAAAAAAATAAATTAGCTATTAAAAATAAAGATAAAGTTTTACAGAAAAAGATACTAAACTTTTATCTTAAAAATAGAAAACAAGTAAACAATTGGGATTTGGTTGATTTGTCAGTTGGCTATATATTAGGCCAGGCAATTTTGGATGGTTTGTTGCCCAAGAAAATTTTGTATAGCTATGCCAAGAGCAGAATTCTATGGGAGAGAAGATTCTCTATTGTTGCCACCAGCGTTTTTATCAAACAGGGTGATATTACGGACTGTCTCAAACTTTCTCGGCTATTGTTCAATGATAGAGAAGATCTAATGCACAAAGCAGTCGGCTGGATGCTCAGAGAATCCTGGAAAAAAGATGCCAAAATAGTTGAGCGATTTTTGGAAACAAATTATAAAAATATTCCACGAACGGCCTTGCGCTATGCTATTGAAAGAGTGCCCGAGAGAAGAAGAAAAAATATTTTAAAAGGTAAGTTTAGATAAAATGTCTGACAAAATAACTTTTGGTGAAAAGGTAGAGGGTATTGATTATAGGTATAGACCAGGTGTTTATTTTGTGATTTTTGATAAAGGTAAGGTGGCACTAGTAAAAACTTCAACTGGTTATTTTTTACCGGGAGGTGGTATAGAAATCGGTGAGTCTCATCAAACGTGTATGGAGAGAGAAGCTTTAGAAGAGCTTGGTTGGCGGGTGGAGATAGGTGATTATCTAGGTAATGCCGAGAATTATTTTTTGGCTGTTGGTAGTGGGCGTTATATTATTATGGACGGGTATTTTTATCTGGCCAAAAAACTTGAACAAGTCAGTCAACCGACTGAGCCTGATCATGCTACGGTCTGGTTGGAAATAGCGGAAGCCAGAGATAAAATGTGGCATCCGGCTCAGGCTTGGGCGATAGAAGAAGCTTATAAAAAAATCTCTCAGTCATGAGAGATTTTATAAATTATTGATCATTTGAGTAAAAAGTATCTTATCCTGTTGGCTGGTGGTTTTTAATTTTTCATCCAAGTTCATTAGCTCAAAATATATTTTTTTTAGTTGTTCCATTTCATATTTTTTGCTTTGAGCCAGCAGCTTATCGGCTATCATATTTGGGACTTTGAGTGCTTGGGCCAAAGCGCCACTATATTTAGCTTGTTTTTCTAAAGCTTTAGCTTTGATTATCAAACGAAATTGTCTAATAATCATGGTTAAAATATATTGGGAATTGACTCCAGCATTTAATTTTTCTTCTATTAGTTTTAGGGCTAGGCTTTTGTCTCTATTGCCCAAAGCATCTACTAGATTAAAAATATTATCGTCTATTTTGGCCTGCACTAGAGTTTTGACATCATCTTCGTTTATTTCACTTTCAGCGTAATTGACCAACTTATTTATTTCTTGATTTAGTTGCCAGAGGTCATTGCCGACGGAGTTGACCAGTAGACTGAGGGCAGAATTTTTTATGGTTTTGTGATGTTTGTTTACTTGTTGGTTTATCCAGCGGTTGAGCTCATTAGGTTTTAACTTATTGAATTCTTCGCTGAATTTGAATTTGCTTAGAGTTTTATAAAGTTTGGTTCTGGTATCAGGTTTATCATTTTGCCAAAACACTAAATAGTTTTCTTCTGGTGTATCTTTTTGTTTTTTTAGAAAATCAATTAGCACATCTTGGAAATCTTTTAATTTTTTGTTATCGAAAATATTTTTGATAATAACTAGCTTTTTATTGACCAAAAATCCAATTACAGAAACAGCCTGAAAAAAATCATCAGCTTTTATTTCCTCGCCATCAAGGTATTGTATGCTATGACCGCTAGGGTCTACTTTTTCCTTGAACTTTTCAACGATAGCATTTATTTTTTGTCCAGCGCGGAAAGAATCCTCGCCGTAGTAGAAAAAAATCATAAGCGTTCTAATTTGCCCCAGTTTTTGCCTATTTCGATGTCCGCTATCAATGGTACGGGCAATTTGTAAATATTTTCCATGCTTTCTTTGACGAATTTAGCTACTTTTTCCACATCATTTTTAGGCACTTCTATGACCAATTCATCATGAACTTGTAGGACTATTTTAGACTGCTCACTTACTTTTGGCAAGCCAGTATAAATCTTTATCATGGCTAGCTTCATCAAATCAGCTGCTGTGCCTTGAAGTGGCATATTGATAGCCATGCGTTCGGCTGAGGCTCGTAGCATGGGCATAGATGAGTTGATATCAGGCAGGTAGCGTCGGCGACCAAAAATAGTTTGGACATAGCCATAGCGATGAGCAAAAGATTTTGTTTTATCTATGTAGTCTTTTATTTTTTTGTATACCCTAAAGTATTTTTCAATAAATTCTTTGGCTTCATTTCGGTTCATATCCGTCCTCTGTGATAGACCAAGAGACCCGAGACCATAGAGGATGCCAAAATTTACCTCTTTGGCGGTGCGGCGTATTTCTTTGGTGACTTTGTCCAAGGGGATTTTGTGTATTTCAGCAGCTGTACGGGCATGGATGTCTTCATTGTCTTTGAAACTTTTTATCATTTTTGGATCCTGAGAAATAGAGGCTGCTAGGCGTAGCTCTATTTGCGAATAATCGGCACACAATAAAACATAATTGCTTGGGGCAATAAAAGCTTTGCGAATTTCTCTACCTAGTTCAGTCCGGATTGGTATGTTTTGTAGATTTGGGTCAGATGATGACAAACGCCCAGTGGTAGTAACTGTCTGGTTGAAACTAGTATGCAGTCTTTTGCTTTTGGGGTTGACCATTTCTGGTAAAGCAGTGATGTAGGTGGATTGTAATTTGCTCAATTCACGGTATTCTACAATCAGAGGGATTATCGGGTGAGCTGCTTTCATTTTATCCAGCTCAGCAGCGGCTGTAGATAAGCCGGTTTTGGTTTTTTTTATTCCAGTAATGGAAATATGTAGGTCTTCAAAAAGGATTTTTTTTAATTGTAAAGGAGAGGAAATATTGAATTCTGAACCAGCTAGATCATATATTTTTTGACTAACTTTTTTTATTTCTTTGGCAAATTTCAGCTCCATTTCCGCCAAAAATTTTATATCTAAGCTGATGCCATTGAGCTCCATTTCTGCCAGTACTGGTAGAAGTGGCAATTCCATTTTTTTGAGCAGTTCTAGATTTTTGTTGTTTTCTATTATGGGCAGTAATTTTTTGTATAGTCTGAAAGTGATATCGGCGTCTTCTGCACCATACCAAGCCAGACGATCTTCTGGTATGAGTTTAAGGTCTATTTCGTTTTTTCTTTTTGGCTCTTTGTCCAAAAGGTCAGCTAACTTGAGTTTTTTGTAGCCCAAATAGCTAAAAGCCAATTCTTCTAGACGTAGGCCACGACTAGGATTGATGAGGTAAGCGGCGACTAAGGTATCAAAATCTAAACCCCTTGTTTCAATGCCCAACATTTTGAGCACTTTATAGTCAAATTTTAAATTATGGCCGACTTTTTTTATTTTTTCGTCTTCTAAAATCGGTTTTATTTTTTCGTTGAACTGTTTTGATAAGTCTTTATCGCCTAGTTTTATAAAATAAGCTTCTTTGGCTTGCCAACAAAATGATATACCTATTATTTTATCATTTAAAACATCTAGACCTTCAGTTTCTGTGTCAAAAGCGAAGATTTTTTGGTTTTTTAAATTTTTATAAAAATTATCAAATTCCGCCAGCGTAGTAATATATTTATAATTTGCATCAGTATTTTTACTGAGGCTCATTTGGGAATTTATTTTTGTTTCTTGATGAGGGATTTTATCAAGCAAAGAATTAAATTCTAGTTTTTGGAAAATTTTGTGTACATCCTCCGGGTCAAAATCAGCCAACCTAGCTTTTTCTAGTTGCCAATCTATAGGGACATTCGTCACTATAGTTACTAATTCTTTGCTGGCAAAAGCTTCTTTTTTTTGTTCTTGCAATAATTTTTTAGTTCTTTCTTTCAACTCAGACTTGTCCAGATTTACGTAAAGGTTTTCTAAAGAACCAAATTTTTTTATTAGATCACCAGCACCTTTGGCACCAATACCTTTTACTCCTTTTATATTGTCAGAAGTATCTCCCTGAATAGCTTTGAGATCTATTATTTGTTTTGGTTCTAAGCCATAGCGCTCTTTGACAGCCGCTATATCATAAGTAATGGTATCATTTACACCTCTTTTTAAAGTAAAGATTTCTGTACGATCATTGACTAGTTGTAGAGCATCAAGGTCTCCGGTAACAATGATAGTTTGTAAGTCTTTGTTTTGGTAAGCCTTTTTGGCAATAGTACCAATGACATCGTCTGCTTCAAAGCCTTCTTTGCTCAAAATAGGTATATTGAAAGATTCTAGTACCTCATAAGTTAGGGGTATTTGGCTATAAAATTCATCAGCTTGTTTTATTCTTTGGGCTTTGTAATCCTGGTATTGCTCATGCCTAAAAGTTTTTCCGGCCAAGTCAAAGCAAGCGACTATATACTCTGGTTTTAGTTCTTTTATTATTTTTATTAGCAGTGAAGTAAAGCCAAAAACAGCATTTACTACTAGGCCATCTTTTGTCTTTAAAGGAGGTACAGCGTGCCAAGCGCGGTGAAGTAGAGCGTGGCTATCTATTATTACCAATTTTTCTTGTTTTTTAGGCATATTTGCTTATTTTAGCTTGGCTTAATCATATCATTTTTAGAGGCTAAAACCAAGCGTTTGCGGGTTGACTTTTTACGACTTTCTTGTATAATACTTATGTTTTATCAAGCGAGTGTAGTTCAGTTGGCTAGAACGTTTCCTT
>QZJA01000009.1 GCA_003599205.1 Candidatus Parcubacteria bacterium | reverse complement strand
AATCAAAGGCACTATAAACAATCTTTTGCGAAGTGGTTTTTTTACCACGTTCCATAATCTTGTTGATAAGCTTAGCCAGATCTATTCTTTGAAATCTTGGATCTGCTTTTATTCCTCTTTTAGGAGCTTGTTTTCCTCTCATATAATTTAACTAGCTTTAGATTTTTTTTCTTTCTTAGTACCATAAAGTGAACGACCTTGTTTCCTACCACTTACTCCCTGAGTATCATAAACACCACGAACAATAGTATAACGAACACCAGGTAAGTCTTTTACCCTACCACCACGAATAAGAACAATGCTGTGCTCTTGTAAGTTGTGACCTTCACCCGGAATATAAGCAGTAACTTCCATACCATTGGAAAGTCTGACCCTAGCGATTTTACGTAAAGCTGAGTTAGGTTTCTTTGGGGTAGTAGTAGTAACTTTAAGACATACTCCACGTTTAAAAGGAGCACCTTTGGGCAAATCTCTTTTTCTGCGTCTTAAACTATTTAAAACCGTTTTTAAAGCTGGAGTAGTAGCTTTTTTCTTACGGCTTTTTCTAGGTTTTTTCAATAATTGATTGACTGTTGGCATATTTTCTTAAAATAAAATAAAAAATTGACTATTTTTCCCGCGTAGCGGTATCCCATTTCTTGGGAAAAGTCCTCAATAAAATAGCATAAAGAAATATATAAGTCAAGGATTTTAGACAAAATAAATACCCCTCCCCCTTAGATCTGAGGGAGGGGCTGACTTCAGGCCGCTACCGCGGCCTTAGTTGCCGAGTTTGATGGTCTGTTGACCCCAGGAAATGTTCTGATTCGAACTGTTGCGCACCTCGCTGGTGCTGGCCATCTTGATGTCCGGATCGCCGTCTCTGTCCTCCACCGAGAAGACGAGATAGACCAGATAGCCGTTGCCCACGAAGTTGTGAGACAGGCAAGCGAAGTCCAGCTCATCGGGATCGATGGTGCCGAAGAAAGACGGCGAATTGGCGTCGAACAGGTCGCCGGTGTAGCAATCATCCAGGAGGAGGGTCGCCACGTTGCTGTCGTATTCGACGACCATCTTGATGCCCTTGGCATTGCCACTGCAGGCCAGGTAGACCGGCACGATCATGTCGCCAGTCTCGGGAACGAGGCCCTGGTGGATGGTGAAGAAGTCGATCTTGGCCTTGTCGGGCGACGTGAAGCCCTCGTCCGTCGGCAGGATCGAAGTGACGCTGTTGCCACTGTCGCAGCCGGCGAAAATGGCGAGTGCGCCCAGAAGAAGCATGATGGTGGAGATGACTCGTCTCATGACATGTTTCCTTTTCAGAAAACCATTGTTTCGCCCCCTTCATAAAATAAAGGAGGCCCTTTGAAACGGCTGTCAGACCAAGATGTCCTAGCGCTTTAGGGTATGGCTAAACCCCATTCTAAGCTTCTTACTCCTTTCCGAGAGGTGTGGCCACAACAATCACAATCTATAGCTAGCTCAAATCAATAAGGGGAAATGACAAGGTGCTTTTATAAACAATTAATAATCTAATACCCAATGCCTATTTTGTCAACAAATAAAAAGACCCTTGAAAGAGACTTCAAGGGATGATCGCTCAACGACCGGCTCGTGGTGCGGTTATTTTTAGAGAAAATTTAAAATAATATTAACAAAAAAATCAAATATTCTACCAAAGATACTAATGCCTAAAAAATTATCCAAAACAATCAACACCAACAAAATCCATGGTCCATTAATACTTAGTTTTTGTTTAAAATCAGCCAATCTATCAGGTAAAATAGCAAATAAAACATGAGAGCCATCAAGTGGCGGAATAGGTATTAAATTAAAAATACCCAAAATAAAATTGATAAATATTAGATAAAACAAAAAGGTAAACACCATGTTATCCCACGGCAAAACACCTAATAAAGCGTGATAAACCAAAATAAACAAAACCCCGCTAATAAAATTGGAAAGTGGGCCAGCCATAGAAACAGCTGCATCACCCCAACGACGCCAACGTAAATTGTGGGTATTTACTGGCACTGGTTTGCCCCAGCCAAAACCAGCAAAAAGCAACATAATAGTACCAAAAAAATCCAAATGAGACAGCGGATTCAAATTTAGACGCCCATTATATTTGGCGGTATTGTCCCCCAAGTAAGTGGCTGCTAAAGCATGAGAAAACTCATGGATAGTCAAAGCATAAACAATGGCCATGACCACAATCAAAAATGACTGGGGATTTTCAAATAAAGTGTTGATCAACATATCTTTGACAAAAATAAAGGTTTATGATAACATGTTGTAACGTTATCGTATAGTTATAGTATAAGATATTATAGCTTAATTAATCAGAAATTCAAAGTATTATGGCAAAAGTTTGTGAAATTTGTCAAAAAAGAGCAATGATTGGCAACATAAGAAGCCACTCTAATATTGCCTCCAAAAGAAAAATGAAGGTCAATTTGCAGAGCAAAAAAATTGGCAACAAAAGAATAACTGCCTGCACCTCTTGTTTGAAGACTATCAAAAAATTACAAAAAAATAGAACTGCTTAAATTTTTATTTTACCAGCCCCCTTGGCGGGGCTGGTTTTTGATTTCAAAAAATTTACCACAAAACAAAAAGGCGTCCTTATCGTTTATACAACAGATATAACGCCTTCTTGCAAGCCATCTTGGGACATAAATTGTCTGATTAATAATCGACGACTTAAGTAGCCCTACTTTTCAATATGTTTCCCCTGTGTTCACAGGTGGGTGCTCGCAGACCAAAAGCCGCAGCCCTGATCAATATAGAACTCCCAAAAAATTATGTTGTAGAGTTACATAATTCGAAAGTAATGAGCTACTTTTTAATTATAACATCTAGTCTTTAGCGCTGGCAAATCAATCAAAAAAAGGAGCTAAGCTTAGCTCCTTTTAAATTTTGCTAAATTTTTACTTAATCAGTAAAGCGTTGGTATTCAAAAATTACTTCTCGATCACCAAACCAATGCTTAATTTCGTGTTGAGCTTCCTCTGGAGTTTCTGAAGCATGAACCAAATTCATCACGGCTCTTTTTTCAGTATTGGCTACAGCTGGAGAGTCGGCTGAGTAATCACCGCGGATAGTACCCATATCAGCCAAGCTAGGTAAAGTAACACCACAAATCTTTCTCACCATGTCTACAGCGTGAATACCTTCAACTACCATTCTGACCAAAGGGGCTGAAGTCATATAATCAACCAGCCAGCCGCGAACCATTTTGCCGATTTCCAAATCATTGTCAGTGCCTAATTCTTTTTTGGCATCAACACCATATTTTGCATAAGTACCCAAAGTCTTTTGACCAAGACGAGCAATCCAAGCCTCGTCCTTGGGATAATGATTATCAATCTGTTCAGTAGTTGGCATAAACATTTCCAAAGCTACTATTTTTAAATCACGTTGTTCGAAACGTCTAATAACTTCACCAATCAAACCTTTTTTAACACCATCTGGTTTGATCATGACGTATGTTTTTTCTTTCTTGAAATCCATATTCCTTAATTAAAGATTATTTTTTAGTTAAATTCACCCTTGCTAGGACTAGCATAGGGTGATTTTAATTTGTTGTCAATAATTTTTATTTGCCCAGCTTGCTCAACTCAAGTTTAACTGATTCTACTACTTCAGCTGGCGTGATATTGGCTTTGACTAAATAGCCGACTGCTCCCATCTGTTTGCCGCGCTCAATATCCTCATCTTGTCCCAAATTGGTAAGCATCATTACTGGAATGCTCTTGGTAGACTCATCTTCTTTGAGAGACTTGAGCACTGAAAAACCATCAATCTTTGGCATAATAATATCCAATAGAATAAAATCCGGTTTAGTGGCCTTGGCCATTTCCAGCCCCTGAGAACCATCTAGGGCTTTGATTAACTCAAAACCTTCATTTTTAAATTTGACCTCATACATATTGGCCAACATTTCCTCGTCCTCAATAAGTAAAATTTTCCTTTTATTATCTGCCATATTTGTCTAAAACTTAATATTTTTTAATGACTTAATTATACGCCAGTAGCTATTAAAAATCAAGCTCCGATTTAAAGCAAATACTAATAAACATCAATATTTTGACCATCACTTATCAACTTAATACTATCCCCATTTTGGGTGTCAAAAATCAGACAATTTGCTTGCGCCAGCCGAACTAAGGCTTCTTGGTGAGGGTGCCCAAACTTATTGTCCTGTCCTGATTGAATAACACATATATCTGGATCAACTGCTGACAAAAAATCTGAGCCAGAGGAATATTTACTACCGTGATGACCAACTTTCAATACCTGACTACTCAGATCAAAACCCAAAGACAACAATTTCTGCTCGCCAGAAATGGGCAAGTCGCCAGCAAAAAGAAAATTTGTATTTCCATAAGTCAAACGCAGTACCAAAGAATTTTCATTGAAATCTTCATGGTTATAATCGGCTAAGAGCACTTGCCAAGACAAATCATCACTTACTACAAATTTTTCTCCCGCCAAAACAATACTTGGCTTTAAATTATTTTCTACCAAGGCCTGTTGCCAGATTGAATATAAAAAATCATCTGGCTGATGAGCAGTCACTAAAATATTTTTTACTCGGTATTTTTTCAACAGTTCCGGAAAACCTAGGTAATGATCGGCGTGATAATGAGTAATCACCAAATAGTCTATAGTCCGCTCCCACCAGGGCAGAGTTTCACCTAGATGATAAAGCAAAAGATTATCTGGGCCACCATCAATCAAAATATTTTGCCCTTCTGGAGTCCTGATCAAAATAGCGTCTCCTTGACCAATAGCAAAAAAATTAATTTCTAAATCATTAACTTCTGTCTTTAAAGTATAAAATAAAACTCCCAAACCAACGACAATTAATAAAAATACTGTTTTTAATTTATTCATAGTCCTGAGGTTTTAAAATTAAAGTAATAACAACTAAAAATAAATAACAAATAATTAAAAAATAAATATTAAAATCAGAAATATTCAAATAAGCAAAAGGTAAATTTGCCAAGAATTTACTTATCTCCACCATTAGTTTAAATAAAATAAAAAGTGGCCAAGAAATCAAAGTAGCCAAAAAATTAATTGATCCAAAAATAGCCAGAAGAAAATTAAAAATTAAAATCATAGTCGACAATGGCAAAACCAAAAAATTAGCCACCGGCGAAACAAGGGATAAAATACCAAAGTGATATAAAATAAGTGGCCAAATAAAAAATTGAGCCGATAAAGTAGTCACCAAAACTTCTCTTATTTTAAACACATCCGGCAAAAACAAAAATAATTTGGCAAAAAAATGGCTATAATAAATAAGGCCTAAAACTGACAAAAAAGAAAGTTGAAATCCCAAATCATACAACAGTAAATAAGGATTCAAAATAATCATAATATCGGCCACAAAAATCAAACTGTAAACTGACAAATTCAAACGTCCTAAAAATGGCCCCAACAAACAAATAATAACCATCAAGCTAGAGCGCAGGGCTGGTGGCAAAAAACCTATCAAAGCTAAATAAAGTGTTAAAGAAATCAGCAGAAAGAAAAAAACTGATTTTCTATTGAAGCCAAAGGAAAGAAAAATCGCTTGTATCAACCAGACAATAATGACCATGTGTGAACCAGAAATAGCAATAATATGGCTCAACCCTACCTGAGAAAAAATCGCTCTTATCTCAGGAGCAAATTCACGCTGTGTGCCTAAAAGCATAGCTTTGGCCAGTGATGAAGCTGGCTCGACTAAATGCTTATCCAAATTATTCCACAAATGCTGACGTAATTTATATACATAAAAATACCAGTCTTTCTCTTGGTCAAGTACCTTTATCTGGGGACGAAAACAAACAGCAAAAATATCATCTTTAGCCAAATATTTATCATACCTAAAAATTTTGCCAGTTTCATCTTCAATTGGTTCTGGCCGATAAACTTTGGCCTTGATCTGCAAAACATCCCCATAGTGATACTCGGGGTATAAATCAGTATAAATGATTATCCGACCAGAAAAATTAGCCAAATCTTTGGGAGCAACCAAGACATTGTAGCCAGCCAATTTCTTGTCAGTATTTTTGACTACCGCCTCAAAAGTATAAAATTTGTCAAACATAAAATCAGGATTTTCTTCCTGATTATCAAAATACATCAACCAAACAAAATTGGCAGATAAAAAAACAAGGCTTACCAAAAGAAAAATTTTGCTTTTGCTCATCAAAATCGCTCTAATTCTTCAGCCCTATTTTAAAATAAAACTCTATTGCTTGTCAATTAGCCAAAAAACTGGGGTCAAGAGGTAGGTATGGCAGTAAATAACTGCTATATAAATTATCATCAATTGACCAGATGATATTGGCCGACAAACTATCGTCAGCCAAAGGAGCTTGATCAGCCAAAAGATAAGACAAAATACTGGCTCCTGGCTCCAATTGTTCTACTTTCACCAAAAGACTAATGTTAGTATTTGAGTTACTCACTGGCAAAGGCTCTTGCCAATCAAATTTAGCCACTACTCTATCTTCAGCTAATATCAAATCTACCGGATAAGCTTTATGATCAATTACTAACTCTGCCTGACTCAATTTCACCTTATCTAACTTTAATGACCAAGTTATTTTGTTTAATTTTATATTTTTATTTCCCACTGCTTTCAAATTTAGATCATAAATTTGATTCCACCCCGGATTCAAATCTTTTTCCAAGTTACCCAAAGAAAATTCTGGATAATAATCAACAACGTCTAAATTAGACAAGAGTATTTCTTCAGCCAAAGATGACTGTTGTTTGGAAGAATAACCAACAGCCCTAGCGTCGCTTAAATAAAATTTATACTCACCTTTGGGTAAACCTAAGGCATGAAAATCAAGATCTAGCTTCTTGTCCGTCTTCAAAACTAAAAGTTGATTGGTAGCAAAAAATATTTGTTTTCCTTCTACTCGACCTTCAGCTACAATTTTTTTGTCCTGCAATAATAAAAATTGAGCACCTGATAAATCATTGACCGAATCGTAAGCTATCACTAAATTTTTCAAATCAGCCATTTCTCTAGAATTGAGTAAAGCAAAGGAAGATAATTGCTGTGGGACATTCTCCACTGCTAGAAACTTTTTTATTTTAAAATTATTGTAAGCTTCAATTTCACCAGTTTCGGCAAAATGAACCTTGGATCCAACAACCGGAAAATCACCATCAGGAGAAAAAACATGACCTTTGTAGCTAAGAATCAAATCGTTAGCATCTTCTAGACTAACTTCAATCACGTCGTCGACTGACAAAAGGTCATAATTATTTAAAACTAAATTAAAAATATTTTGACCTTCATCTAAAACCACTTCATTTAAATCAAAATAGATACTACCATCGTCGCTAATTTCACTTATATTCCCCAGCTGAGCTCCTTTATAAAGCAACTGAATTTTTTTTAAAATAGCTGGATCATAAGTACCAGTCAATTTGAGCTTCAATTTACTCAAATAAATACTGGGCGTATCCGTATTTATTGTAAAACTAAACAAACTAGCTCTAGTTGTATCAGCTACCAAATATTTATCACTACTATCAGCTATGATGCTGACATTTATATAATCACCAGAGATTATTTGCGAAGCGCTAGTTTTTGGTCCAGAGCCAGTAGCCAGGAAAAAAATAAAAATAGCCACTGCTGGCAACAAAAAACCAAGATATTTCTTCCAGTTGGTAGAATCTTTACCTTGAGTAGTTTCTGGGATATATCCTAAATGCTCAAACATGGCTATATTATAACACAAAAAAAGATAAAAATGAACGGATTTATTTGTCAGCGAGTGACTGCTGCAGCTTGGCTTCAATAAAAGGCATGATGTCGCCTGACAAAACTTTGTCCGGATCAGTATCCTCATGATCAGTACGATGATCTTTAACTAATTTGTAAGGATGAAGTACATAAGAACGTATCTGATTACCCCAAGCGGCATCAGTGTATTCTCCCTTGAGAGCTTTTCTTTCTTCTTCTTTTTCCGCTTCAAAATAACGCTCCAACTTGCTCTTGAGATAATCCAAAGCATTCTTTTTGTTTTGCATCTGTGAACGTTCATTTTGACAACCAGCGCTTAACCCGGTCGGCAAGTGGGTTATCCTGACAGCACTATCACTTTTGTTGACTGACTGACCGCCATGACCCGAGGCTCTGAAAGTATCAATTTTCAAATCATCATCTTTGATTTCAAACTTAATATCCTTTACCTCTGGCAAAACCTCTACCATAGCAAATGAGGTGTGCCTAGCATGATCTGAATCAAAAGGTGATAAACGCACCAAACGATGAACACCGGCTTCATTTTTCAAATAACCATAAGCATAAGGACCAACAATTTTGAAAACACTGCTTTTTATCCCTGCTTCACTACCGAGCGAACGATCCATCGGCACTAACTGCCAATCTTGATATTCAGCAAAACGAAAATACATTCTCTCCAGCATCTGTGCCCAATCTTGAGCGTCTACTCCACCGGCTCCGGAATTGATAGTAATAATTGCCGGCAGACTGTCATGCTTGTCCTGAAGCATTAGTTCTTTAGACATAGACTCGTAGATTTTGGTCAAATCCAAAAGATTATCTTCTAGCTCAGTTGACAAATCTTCTGCCTCTTCATCATTTAATAAACTAGCCAAATTCAAAATCCTGTCATTTAGATTATACCAATCTTCTATTTGCTGAGATAAAAAACTGGCTTGGCGACCAACAATCTTGGCGCTTTCTTGATCCTGCCAAAAATCAGGCTGCGACATCTGGATCTTCAATTCTTTGAGCTTGATTTCTTTTTCGTCCAGTTTGAGATTGTCGATAGCCTGACTTACCTTTTTAGCCAATTGAGCTATTTGCTTTTTTAATTCTTCCACAAAGTTTATTCTTTAGGGCAATATTGATTAATCATAACATCCCTCACTTCTGGGTCGCAAAAAGAATCAATAATTTGCTGACTAGCTTGGCTATCATTGCCTAGATCTTTATCCTCTACCATAGCCTGATAGGGCAACAGCTGAAGAGTTTCAAACATTGGCTTGAAAGCTTTGAAATAACCGTTGACATAGGGGGAAAGATAAATAACGCCAAAAACAATAGGACCAAGGATAAAAATAATCTTCAGTACTCCACCGATTGTGCCCCACATCATCTTTTTTTGGATTTTTTTCACCCGTATTTCTAAATCTTCCAGCAACTGTTGATTTTTTTCTAAGATTTTTTTAGTTTCCAAATCAATCATTTTACTAATATTATTTGTTTAAACTACTTAAAGTATAGCAAAAAAGCAGTTTTATTTAAATACTGCTTTTATTTACCCCAAAACTTCATTTTTTTACGCTTTAACAAAAAATTTGGCTCATACCAAGGCTTTTTCTTACGGGGCTTAAAAAATAGAGCTATACTTTCCAGCAAAATAACCAAAATCAATAAACCCAAAAAAACTACGGTAAAAACCGCTGGTCCCGACCAGTGCCAAGGTTCTTTATTTATATTTATAGAGAGTGGTATTTTCAATCCAGAAGCAGCATTAAAGCTCCTTTTGTCTACCGCTTTACTAACTATCGATAGCTGGGTATTTTTGACACCATTTTGCTCTTTTGAAAAATCAAAAGCAACATTTATCTGACCATACTCTTCGGGCAATAAAGAAAGCTCTTCTGGGTTGACTGTTATTTTATCCTTATGATCATCGGGATAAATATAAACTATAATTGGCTCTAAAGAAATATTTTTTATTACCAACTCCGTAGCCCTATCATCAGGGTAAAGCAAATCAATAGCCGCCGGACTAACCGAAACTCCGATTGCCTTAGCTGAAAAAGGCAGCAACAAAAACAATAAAATTGATATTTTAGTTATACTCATTTTGATAAATCAATCATTGATCGCCCAAAATATTAATTGACCATTCTGCTGTCCACCAGTTTCAAGATTGGTTGGCAAAGCCAAACCAATATTAATTGAAGAAGATTCATTCCTTGGTATGGTTATATTATAATCCTCCCAATTATTTTGATCCAAACTAGTATAATCAGTGAAAACATTATCGCCGATGACGCTAGCCTCAATATAAATACCAGCCGTGCCAGTGTTCACTAAACTAAAGGTCGTCTGGGCTGACTGGCCAGGTGATAAATTGCCAAAATTCACGCTGGACTGACTAACGGAAAAAGCAATTGTATCGTTGTTGTCCGGTCCGCCAGAATCATTTTCTATATTAACCGATAAATCAACTGTTTGAGAAACACCGTCGCCAACTACTACATAAACTTTATTGCTCCTGACGTAAGTAGTAGTCGTCTCCGCCCAGACTGGATAAACACCATCAGCAGACATAGCAATGGTTAATTGTCCAGCATCGTTGGTTTGATAATGATCTTGCCCAATATAAATATTTGCTCCTGACTGCGGTTGCCAAACGCTACCATCAAAATAAGTAGCTGTCACCACCAAACTTTCATTGTTGGCCAAAGCCGTTGAATTCACCTCTACTTTGACGGGATAAAGTGGCCAACCACCATAAGCCCAAAGCACATCATCACCCAAAACCAAATCATAATCAGCCGCTGCTTCAGCACCCGACTGCCAATTGACAAAATATTGCCAACCATTCATACCCTCGGAGCTGATGCCGGCAATAGAAGAAACATAAGCACCATAAGCACTGTCCTGAAGCTGATAATCAAAATCACAAACTTCTGCACCGAGCTCCAATAAATCAAGCACATTATTGGCTGTCAAACCTCTAGCCAAACAAATTGTATCTTCTGGACCCTCGATCCTCAAATCAATACCAAGATTCGTCTCCTCGTTTTCCAAACTTATATAATTCAAAGGATAAGATTTATTGTTTAAAGCCACCAAGACATAAGACGTAACCATAGCCGAACCCTCTTCGTCTGCTGGTAACCAAAGATATGACCCATTATCAGTTTCTAAACTATGCAAAAATTCTAAAGGGCTATTTCCTTCAATCTGCCAAGAATCAGCGTCTATACCTAGCTTATTTAGAGCGATCACAACCCAAGCGCTTGAGGCACCGTCTGAAGTGCTGTCAACATCATAGCCAAAACCACCATCGCTGTTTTGCGTACTACGCAAATAATCCAAGGCTGCTACTATTTGTGGGGAAGAAGCGTTCATATCAGTATCAAGTAAAGCCATAATAGCAGCAGCTGTATCATTGCTGTCAGAAGCACCACTAACAGACCATGACCAACCGCCGTCAGTATTTTGCTCGCTCAAAATAAAATTCTTTAAAGTCTCTAGATGAGCATCCTCGCTGACACTAGCCAAAGCCATCAGACCCCAAAAATCATCATTTAATAAATCTGCTGAACCAAGCTGACCACCGGAAATATTATTTTCTACCACGGACAATAAAGAATTAAAACCAGCTGTGTCCTGACTGGACAAAGCCGACAAGACTAAAATATTTTTTACAGCCGTCATCAGATCAGTAGTTGAAGTATTGATATAAGAAATATCAGGATTGTTAACTCCGGCAGATAACAACGCCTGAGTTGTCCAGGCATTCTGACTTTGGCCCTGTAAATAAGAAATACTGGCTGCCATATCAGCTCGACCAATATTGACCCCAATAAATAGCAAAATCATTAGGGACACAAGAGAAAAATTTCTTAAAACTCTAAAACTCTTTTTTGTAAACATAATATTAGTTAAATTATTTTTGAAATAATAAAATCAAAAAATCTCTGCCCAAGAAAAGCAGAGACAAATTTATTATGTTTAATAAACTCATCCCTTTTCTCCTTAGGAAAAAGAATAAAACACAGGTGTCGGACTATTTCCCAATAACATTGGGGTTTACCGTAGCTAGGACTGTGGAGGATATTAACCTCACTTCCCTGTTTGAATTTTCAAAGTGAATATAGCTTAACAGAAAAAATTAAGCTTGGCAAATAGCTTTATTTTATAAACTTCCGCCGGCAATCAGACTGACATTTGCCTCCCAAAGAGCAGTACTCATCACCCCCTATACTTTGGCAATAATACTGGCAATCATTGAGACAGCTATCCAAAAGATCCGTTCTTTGCTCATCAACAAACTCTTGCGGAGCAGTAATGGGATTGATTTTTTCTGGCTCTTTTTTACCACAGGCTGAAGTCAAAAAACTCAAAACCAACAGTAAAAAAATAACCCGACTGGGATTACTTTTTGTCATTTTTTTCTTTTAACAATCTATTGAGCTCTTTTTGAAAAGTTTTAGCGTCTTTAAATGACCGATAAACTGAAGCATATCTGATATAAGCCACTTGATCGAAGGACTTCAATCTTTTGATCACCATCTCCCCCAATTGTTTGGAAGTGACTTCATTACTGCCTTTCTTTTGAATATCGCGCTCTATACCTCTAATCAATTTTTGAAAATTTTCTTCAAGGTATGGCCTTTTTTCTAAAGATTTTACAATACCGCGAACCAGTTTGTCTCGATTATAATTTTCCCGACGACCGTCGCGTTTGATGATTATCAGATCCAAAATCTCCATTTCTTCAATAGTAGAAAAACGAAAATCACATTTTTGACAATGACGACGCCTCCTAATGCTAAAACCCCCGCCACTAAGACGAGAGTCTACTACTTTATTATCGCTACTATTGCAAACTGGACACTTCATCCCCTTAGAAATTAATTATCGATTTTCTCTATCTTGGTCCGTAAAAATTGATACTAACGATCTTTAAGTTTTTTCCTAAGAAAAGCTGGAATTTCTAACTCTTCTTCTTCCCTACTCTTGGGCACATCAATCAAATCTTTCTCTTCGCGCTCTGTCGGCTTGTCTTCTTTGACAAAAGCTTTTCTAATTTTTCTTTCTTCGGTTTTTTTGGCAAAAGTCTCAGGATAAGACATGGTTGGTCTGACAGCTGTTGGATCAGATTTCATTTCATCATGGCCCTTAAAACCAGTAGCAATGACCGTCACTTTGACCTCATCACCTAAATTTTCATCAATGATAGCACCGAAAATAACTTTGGCTTCTGGATCACAACTAGCGGTAATAACTTCAGCCGCTTCATTTACTTCAAACATAGTTAGATCAGAACTGCCGGCAATGGTAAATAATACTCCAGTAGCTCCGTTTATAGATAATTCCAGCAAGGGACTATCAATAGCTGCTTTAGCTGCCTCTTGGGCCCGATTTTCGCCACTAGCACGACCAATGCCCATTAATGCTGAGCCTGATTGATTCATAATAGCTTTGACGTCGGCAAAGTCTACGTTGACCAAGCCGGGAACAGTAATAACCTCAGAAATTCCCTGAACGCCTTGTTTTAAAACTTCATCCACTATAGAAAATGCTTCCAGAAGAGATGTTTTTTTGTCTATGATCTGAAGCAATCTATCATTGGGAATGGTAATAATAGTATCAACTTTATCTATCAATTTTTCCAAACCACGATGGGCAATATCTTTCCTCTGGACACCTTCAAAAGTAAAAGGTTTAGTAACAACGGCCACAGTCAGTGCACCAACTTCTCTAGCTATATCAGCAATAAGTGGAGCCGCACCTGAGCCCGTACCACCTCCCATGCCACAGGTAATAAAAACCATATCCGCGCCTTGTAAGGCTTGCATTATGTCTTGTTCATTTTCTTCGGCGCTCTTTAAACCCAAATCAGGATCCATACCAGCACCTAAACCTCTGGTAGTATTTCTACCGATATGAATTTTATTGGGAGCAATAGAATTGTGTAATGCCTGAGCATCGGTATTGACCGCAATAAATTCCACCCCTCTTATCTTTGAGGATACCATCCTATTTACAGCTGAGCCTCCAGAACCACCCACACCAACAACTTTTATGTTAGCAAAAGTCTCTACTGGCGGTGTTACTTCTTTTATTTTCTTGACCATTTTATTATATTCTTTTAAAAAAAATTATTTACCCTATGATGAAGGCCAAAGTCCTTTGAACCATTTTCTCATTTTATCAGTGCTTTGTCCAATAGCGGAAAAATTAGAAAAAAGACCGTCTTTATACTCCAAATTTTTATCAGCCCAAAGCACTAAGCCTAAGGCAGTGGTATATTCAGGGTCATTGAGTTTGTCTATAGGAAAATTATTACCCGAAGGAGTACCCAAAAATACTGGTAAAGAAAAAACTTCTTTGGCTAGATCAATAGCCAGAGGCATTTTTGCTCCACCACCGGTCAACACAACGCCCGAAGGCAATTTGCCATCTCTGTCTATTTTTTTAAGTTCATCATTGACCAAAGAAAATATCTCTTCCATGCGAGCTTCGGCAATCTCGGCAATATCTTTTTTATAAACATAAGATCCTTTTTTTTCTTCTTCAGAATACTTATGTAAGTCTATTTCATCACGCTTGGAAATACTTTCGGAGATAGCCTGAGCATGATCCAATTTG
Organism: Candidatus Parcubacteria bacterium; assembly: GCA_003599205.1. Taxonomy (GTDB): domain Bacteria; phylum Patescibacteriota; class Patescibacteriia; order UBA1558; family GWA2-36-10; genus BM519. The sequence goes on along the minus strand of QZJA01000009.1, from coordinate 9,234 downwards.
ACTGCTTCGGCTGTATCAACTGAAGTCTTAAGGCCAATAGCCAAGTCGTTGGTAATATGACCGGAGCCAACTGGCAAGACAGCTGAATGTAAAACATTGCCTTCATCAAAAACCAAAACCGAAGTCGTGGACGAACCAATATTCACTAAAGCTACACCTAACTCTTTTTGTTTTTGAGTCAAAATTGCTTCGGCTGTAGCTAAAACAGAAAAAACAATGTCTTCAATATCCACGCCGGTACGATAAATGCATTTGGTCAAATTTTTGATTTGTGAAGACAAGGCCATAACTACCTGTGCCTCTACCTCCAGCCTAACGCCTGACATGCCCTGTGGCTCCTTTAAGCCCTTTTGATCGTCTAGGTTATAACTTATAGGCAAGACGTAGAGAACCTCGTAGTTTGGCATAGTTGTAGTGCTTTCAGCGACTTCCAAAGCTCGTTCAATATCAGAATCCTCTACCTGTTCATTGGCTTTGGCCACAGCGACTACTCCTTTACTATTGACGGTCTTGATATGAGTACCGGACATACCGACTACCATTTTGTCGATATTTATACCAGTCATACGCTCGCATTTCTCAATAGTTTCAGAAATACAAGAAACAGCTTCTTCAATAGAAGTGATACTACCTCTGGCAATACCATGAGCTGGGCTATCGGCCGCTCCAATCACTTTTAAGCGACCCTCAGGCAGCCTTTGAGCCATGACAATCCTAATAGCGCTAGTACCGATATCAAGACCTGTAATTATGTCTTTAGTATTCACAGTGTTTTTCCCTTAAATAATAATTAATTATAACTAAATTATTGAATTTTGCCAAACTTCTTACAAAAATATGATAAATCCTATAGCGGCAGCAAAAAAACAAACCAATAAAACCATCCCTGCTAGCAAATCTTTGATCTCCTTGGCAAAACTATGCGTTTTTGGAGCCAACATATCCACTAATCTCTCAATAGCGGAATTAAATATTTCTAAAGCTAACACCAAAGCTATTACTAATAGTAATAAAACCCAAGATATTTCCTCCAGCCCCCGATACCAAGCAAAGGCAATCACCAGAAAAGCAATTAAAATCTCCAAACGAAAACTTTTTTCTGTTTTGAAAACTAGTTTAACACCTAGCCAGGCATACTTAAAACTTTTTACAATTCTTTTCAACATTTTCAATTTAGTTTATCCAAAATTTCTTGTTCCATACTTGTTTGCTCCAAAAATTCTTTTTCTCCTCTTTCGTGATCATAGCCCAATAAATGCAGTATGCCGTGAACCAGCAAGAGTTGGAGTTCTGATTTTATACTTTTTTGTTTTTCTTCAGCTTGTTTTTTAGCCTGCTCAAGACAGATTATAACTTCTCCCAAAATTTCTTGGCTGTCCAACTCAAATGACAAAACATCGGTAACTTTATTTTTGTTTCTATACACCCGATTCAACTCTCTGATTTCCTCTGGGCTGACTAAGGCGATAGAAACCTGTTTCTTAATTTTGAACTTACTACAAAAAATTTTTTCTAAAGCCGGTAACCAAGAAAAATCAGCTATTAAGGTACGTTTATTTATATTAAAAATTCTACTGCCCATCAATAATTGTATTTGGTGTCTTTTCTAAAGAAAAACTCTTGATCATCATTTCAAAAATTGTCGGATAATAAGTGCTTTCGGTATCAGAAATCCGATAACGGATAGTATAGACACGCTCATTGGTCACCAGCAAAACCAAAACACCATTCTGTGATAATAGAGCTGGCTGGCCAGCTAAAGTATAATTCTCAAAAACTACTTGCGGATAAAGCTGATTCTTCCATTGTTCTAGACTAAGACGATCAGTATTTGTATTAGTTTCTATCAGGATAGAATCACCTACTTCTGAATCAGGTAAAATAGCTACTTGTGAACCATCGGTCTTCAACTCTCTAGCCAACCAAGAACTAGGTATCAACAAACTATAATCAAAATTAACGTTGGTATATTTACTAACTAAACTTGAATCTGCTAGTGCCTGTCTGGGTACAAGCGGATTATACAAGTTGGCTACTTCCTGACCATCACTAAAGCCGTCATTATCTGTATCCTCATCATCAACACCAGTGCCAAAAACAATCTCTTCTTCGTGAGTCAGGCCGTCAGAATCGTTGTCCAAAGCAGAAACTTCGGCACCTGAAGTATTGGTATTACTGTTTATATTGGTGTTAGTATTTTCGTTGGCATTAACATTTTCGTTGGTATTGGTGTTAGTATTTTCGTTGGCATTAACATTTTCGTTGGTATTGGTGTTAGTATTTTCGTTGGCATTAACATTTTCGTTGGTATTGGTGTTGACTGCCACTTCATTACTATTATTTGCTGACAAAATACTATTTTGTTGGTTCATAATAAACCAAATTCCACCACCAATCAAAGCCACTAAAAATAAAACCAGCAAGATAACCATCAAGGATATCTTCTGTTTGTCTCCAACTTGTTTTTTGGGTAACTGGGGCAAAAATTTGCCCGGCATGACATGAACATCTATATCTTTGGCTTTTGCCTGCCCCAAAATTTCTTGAGTATTTACACTTTGAGTGTTAGTACCTAAAGGTTGATTTAACTGATTTTTATCTTCAAACATATTTTCTAGTAACTATATTAATTTTCTGCGAAAACAAAATTGTCCAACATATATTGAAATACACCCATATATACACCACCAGAATATTCACTACCTTCATAAGAAAGAGAATAAACCAAGCCTGACTGTTCAAGATCTACTTGCCCTGGCAGATAAAGCATAACTTTGGTTTTGTTGCTACTCATATAAGCTGGTTTATCGGTCAGAGTGTACTCTTCCCAGCTAAATTCTTTAGGCAAGACATTTCTGAACTCTTCTTGGCTATCATAATCTATTTTTACTACTCTGACGTTTATATATTCAATACTACCGACGTTGGGCATAAATTTTACTGAAGTATAAAATATCGGTTCTTCCTCGGTCTCATAGATATCTACCCACTCCTCGGGCAAAGGAATAGAATAAGCAAAAATCGGATCAAGATAAATACCATATTTAATCTCCCCTTGCATATTAGTCAAGCGACCTGAACCCAAAGGGTCATAACCATTCATAACTTCTTCACCATCACCATAAGTATCTCCGTCGGTATCTTTTTCCAAAGGATCAGTAAACCACACTTTTATTTCATTGTAGTCAGACAAGCCATCACTATCAGTATCCGCTTTAATGGGATCTGTTTTAAAACTTTTCACTTCTTCTCGATCAAATAGACCGTCGTTGTCCGTATCAGTCTCCAAAGGATTGGTCCCCAATTGTTCTTCTTCGGCATTGGTCAGACCATCAGAATCATCATCTAGATCTTCGTCGGTCGGACCGGGCAGCTCATTAGTATTTTCATTAGCAATATTTGAATTCTCATTTTTATCTATAAAAGCTGGCAAGCCAGAATCACGGAAAAAGAAATAATAAGCGCCATAGGAAACTATCGCTACCAAAAATACAGCTACTAAAATTATAAGCGGTTTTTTGGCACCAGCACTGGAACTAGGAACAGACATGGACATATTGGCCGGCTGCATCATTGACTCATCTACCCTAGGCGCCTCTTCTGTCCGGACAATTGGCTCTGGTACAGTGGTTTTTGAAATAGGCTTGACCACTCCCGCTTGGATAGCACTGGGCTTTTCTGGAGTAGGATCAGTGCCGGCAAAAATATCATCAATTGTCGGATTTTTAGCTGGCTGATTTGTCGGCACTGGACTTTGCCCAGCAGTTGAACCCGAATTTTGACCTGGTCTTAAATCGTCAAACATAAATTATATAAAAATCAATTATTATAAACCCTGAAGCTCTCCTAAACAACCTTCTTTGTAATCAGAGAGCGGGATATTTTCGCAGATAGACCTATCACCTTGGGCAAAAGCTTGATTTGAATAAATAATACTCTGGCAAATATCCGTTAAACTATTATTTTTGACTGTATCTACTTCACAATAGGAAACATCAGTTTCGCCGGACAAAACGCTACTTATACAAATATTTTTAATATCACCAGCTAAATCTAAGCAAAGCAAAATATTTTTGTCTTTTTTGGCTTTAGCTATAAGCATATCATCCTGACAAGTTTTTTTGGTTTCTTGATTAGAAATATAAGCACAAAGATCATAATCGCTGCCCTTGTAAGCCATGTTTTTAAAACAAACATCTTTTTTTTCACCAGAGAGTTGATTGCAAAGCTCAGGATTATCCAAAATGCTGACTTGTCTGATTTTTAAAGTAGCCAAACAATCATCTTTTTCTGCCGGTGTTTCTTTTCTTTCACAAATATTACGCAAATTGCTGAGTGCCAGATAGTTGTCACTACGCTGAAGTAGTAATGTTTCTTCGCTGCTCAAATTTTCCAAAAAAGGAATATTGAGATAATTCTCCCCTATCTGGACAATAGCTGGGCCATCGGGCTGATCTGAGCCGCCCTCACCGCCACTAGGCAAAGAAGTATTGGTGCTACTGATATTGCTATTGGTCTTATCCAATTGGTCTGAAGGCCAATACTTGTAGAGCAAGAATCCTCCAGCCAAAAGCAGAATCAGTACTATAATAATAATTAATATTTTTTTATTCATACATTTTGATTATTAATCGCACCAAACACAATTGTCCCAAGGACAAAACATATATCTGGGATTTGATAAGCGCAAATAAGCATTAGGATTACCAGTAAAATTAGCCCCCAAAGAAAAGATATTATCTATTGGATTGTGCGGGTCATCACAGTCAACGCCACCACCACGAGTATCAATATAGTATGTGCCGTTGGTAATAACACTAGTTGGTGGACCGTCGCCACCTGTTTCTAAAAAGGTAAGACCTAACTCAACAGTATTGACTGGTATAGAACCAGAAATATTGGCATACATAGAAGTCACATCTTGACCGGCATAAAAATAATTTGTTTCCGTACTAGCTGGTGTCCATCGACACTCCACATATTCACCATCAGCATCTATAGCTCCTGGACCATAACAATCTGCATCAACAGCCGGATCACACTGCTCCCAAACAGGACGCGTTACTGTTGGATCATTGGAATCATAAGAGTAACAGTTGGTTCCCTGATGACTGACGCCACCGCACTCTCCCACTGAGTTAAGGCCATAATTAGTATAGCTACAATCAGATGAAGATATGGCATTCATATAGCCTCTAATAGGCGCCCAACTTGCATTATTAGGAGAAAGAGCAACCGTAAATATCTCTCCATAAACATTAGTGGGTGGATCAAATTTTATAAGTTCAGCCTGAGTCAAAGCCGGAGCTTCACAAACACCACTTGGTTCAGTACATTCACCATCAGTCATAAATATGACAATATTATTTTCAAAATTCTCTGCTTCCAATAAAGCCCTGGTCCTTGCTAATGCTGCTTCATGGTCTGTCATACCAAGCGAAGCATCCATGCTGTTTACTATAGCTTTCAAAGTATCTATTTCTTCCGCAATATTGACAAAACCAGAGTTTACATAAGCATCACTTCCAAAGGAGACTAGAGCCACCTGAGCTGACGGATTTCTGGCCAAAATACTATCTAAGGCATTACCGCTACCGGCTATAGCATCTCTGGTAGCAGCCATCCTACTGGAATAACCAGGTATATCATTAGTAACCATACTTCCTGATCTATCAATGATAAATACTATACCCGCATAGCTATCATTATTTTCTATAGTAACATCTACCGCTAGAGGTCCAGATACGCGACAGCTACGCAAATTGACAGTGGTACTGTCACCACTATAAAGATCAATCGTAGGATAAGAATTATCAAACAACAACCCTTCTGACTGATCAAGAACTGCCGGAGCAATCAACATGCCTTCTATTGGATCATCATCAATAACTCCTCCAACCTCTCTAATATGACATGACCATTGACAACCATTGGTACAGACGTTGGTATCTTCATCATCAAAATCATCGCATGATTCTGGCAAACCAAAGTTCATATTTAATTGCAATTGAGAAGCACCACTACTATCAAAAGTAAAACCATCACCACACCAACCACCACCAATAGTACAACTTGGAATTATAGTTGCTGTTGCTGGATCTATATCTGTGCCGTCACTACAAATATATTGCCTATCTGAAGATGAATCTATTGGATCAGGTGCTACGTAAGATAGATAATCACATTGTTCTGGCTGATAAAAATCCAAACCTGGGATATAAGTATAACCATCACCACAAAAACCACCGTAAGTGGTGCAATATTCACCATGACACAAGTATTCATTGGTACTACTACTCTGCTCTGCTGGTGGTGTGACCCAAGATATTGGTTCACACTCTTCATAAGGCGAATCAATAGTACCGTCACCACACTCACCACCATAGACAACACCGGTAGTACATTCTATCCGACATAGATTACAGCTAGCACTACCTTCATCACTACAATCCCAACCAGCTAGACCATCAGGTAAGGCTGACTCATCGCATTGTTCTTTGTCTGGATCCCAATAGCCATCGCCACAAGCGGCTGCCAAAAGACCAGTACTAGGGCAAAGAGGCTGACAAATTGAGCCATCACAAGTAGGATTTTCAAAAGTTCGGCTGCTTGGATTATAGCAAGTATAGAGACCATCAAAAGCAGCAGCGTCACAATTTTCATAAGGAGCATCTATGTTGGCATTACCACAATAGCCACCACACTGAGCAGCTGTCAAAGCTGGAGATGGATCATACCAAAGACACTCACCTAAAGTGCCCGGCAAATTACAACCACCCAACCTTTCATTCCACCAGTTGGCGGGGAATAAAGTTTCATCGCATAAATTCCTAAATCCACCGTCACACTCTTCACCTGCATCAGGTATACCATTACCACAAAGAGGATTGGTAACTGGTCCCGGTGAATAAGTTGTGGCATTACACCAAGTATCCAGTGAAGCATTAAGATGAGGTATAGCACTTACCCCGACTGGAGCAAGATCAGCAGCAAAAGTAGCACCAAAGGGATTCATATCATACTCAAAATTGGCACCAATAGTATAATCAGAACCAGTTGAGCCTAAGTCATTAAACAAATAAGTTAAAGAATCAAGCGGACAAGTAAATACTTGATCGATCTCGTTCCAACAAGTATTAGGGTCAGTTGGACCACCAGGCATAGTGTCATCTGGACAACCATTAAACAAACCTATTGGATCGCGAGGTAAACTATTTACCGGAACATTCAAAAGATTAGGGAAATTTGTACCCCATGATTCTGGCCAATTGCTAGTTGTCAAACCATTAACAAAAGAGCCTGATTCTAACATTGGATAAAATGGTATGCAAAAACCACTGACTGAAGCGCAGTCGGCGTCAGTAACACAGGACCTACCTGGAGCTGTACTACAAGACTTATGGGACTGGCCATAATTTTCTACTGCATTTTTGATGTGTACTAGGTCAGCCAGACGTTTGGTATCACGTCTTAATTTCAAACCACGAGAATTACAGGCCCCAGTTGAGCAATCAAAGTCGCTAGAACAAGCTATAGCTGGATCACTAGCACAAGTATTGTTCTGCTGGTCAACATTTATATTCAACTTCATGTTGGCAATCATCTGACTATAAATCTCTCTGGTCGGCATACTAGCTCCTTCATTGTGAGAGATAATATAAACATTTGTCCAAATAGCTGTACCAGGACTTATATTACTACCCGCAACATAAGTAGTACTACCGACCTGAAGTGCTTCATAACCATCTACTTCTATCAAAGCACCGGCTATTTCTGGATTTGGTGCATACTTATTGTACCAATCGCTAATAGACAAATGATCTTCATTGCCCATCACTCTAATACCAATCAAATCAAAAGTCGGTTGCTCTGATGTAGTACGTATCTGTACGCTGTTTGAACCCGTTGGACTCATGTAGCCACCTGGCTCTGTACAGATTGGATTGCCCAAGCCGTTATACCATGACCAAATACTATATTCATAATCAACATTAGGTTCAACACTAGTATCATCATACTCAGTCGCTACAATGCTACCGGCTACAGTGGCCCACACAGATTCTCCTACTATACGCCTTCTTACTAAATAATTAGTCGGAATAGGAGCTGTTGCTGGTCTTTGCCAATCAAGATAGACATGAGTTTCATTAGCCGCTACTATATGCAAATTAACCCCTGGAGATGGAGTACAACCAACTATAATTTCTGACTGACCTTCAGCTTTTTTTATACCTAATATATTTTTAGCAAATTTTTGATACCATTTGTCTCCAAGTACAATATCGTCTTCTGTTTTGTCACTATTGTAAGCCAAAGCACCAAAGCCAGCATTAGCTAAATCACTACTCAAGGCTGAAGTCGGTGGCTGAACCAAAAATATATGTTCTCCGTTTGGTAAAACACCATCTGGATTTGGCGTAGTAGGACTGGTAGCTGGGTTTATAAAAGGCAAAGTCTCTTCTCCTTCAATACCAGAATCCTGACAATAAAAAGTAGAATAATTATAAAGATTAGTTGTTGGCTCCCAAGGAAAACTAGCATAACCCGGCCATGGACCTTCGCACATCACTAAGTCAACTCTAGCTTGAGCATTAGCTGTGCCCGCTACCTCTGGGTGAGAATCAGACACTTCAACCAACAAAGTCTCTGTGCCATTTTGATTGGTAGCTGTAGCTTCTATCTGGCTGTTGACAACGGTACCGGCTGGCACATTGTTTAATAAACCATTTATTATGGACCATTGATGTTCATCAACTGTCAAAAGATTACCTCTTATATCATAAGTAAAGGCGGTATATTCATGTTGATTACCTGCCGAACCAGGATTGGAATCACCATAACAATTGCTGGTTGAACAGAAAAATATATCCCAAGCTGGATCAATTAAAGTATGACTAATATCACAAGCGTCTGAACCAGTATCAAAAGTCCAACTATAACCATCAACACCGCCACCATCAATATCATAATTCATAGAAGCGCCGGCTAACGGCATGCCGTAGCTACTCAAAGCACCACCGGCACCGCCATATATCATAGCGCGGTGAGTAGTACTGGAAGCCATAAAGTTTCTCGGGTAAGCAACAACACTAGTATCTTGGATTACTTGGTCATCCATAAAACTCATACGGCCCAACGCCACTTCACACCACCAAGAACCGTTGAATACGCAAACTTCGCCTGGTACATCAGCTGTACTTTCTCGATATAATTTCAAATTACTACCCACGCTTG
>QZJA01000008.1 GCA_003599205.1 Candidatus Parcubacteria bacterium | reverse complement strand
AAATTTGATATTCTGACAATTTTTCCAGACTCACTTAGCAGTTATTTTAACTGTTCTATTTTGGCCAGAGCGCAAAATAAAAAATTAATAGAAATAAAGACTCACGACATCAGAAATGCTACTACTGACAAAAGAAAAACAGTCGATGACAGCCCTTATGGCGGTGGCCCTGGCATGGTGCTGCAGATTGAGCCGGTTTATAAGACTTTAAAAAAAGTTTATCCGCGGAAAAATAAATCTACCAGAGTTATATTGTTGTCTCCCCGTGGTAATACTCTAGATCAAAACAAGGTCAAGGAGTTGGCTAAGTACAAAAGATTAATTTTAATTGCTGGTCACTATGAAGCCATTGATGCGCGAATTGATAATTTTGTGGATGAAAAAATTTCTTTAGGCAATTTTGTTTTGACCGGTGGTGAGCTGGTGGCGGCTTGTCTAGTAGACAGTGTGTCTCGTCTGGTGTCAGGCGTAGTTGGTAAAGAACAATCAATTGAGGACGAATCATTTTCTTTTTATGATAAAAAGAAAGGGGAGTTTAACATTGAATATCCGCAATATACTCGTCCAGAGGAGTTCAAGAACCTGAAAGTCCCACCAGTATTGCTTTCTGGTAATCACCAAAAAATCAAAGAATGGCGAGATAAACAGACAAAACAGCGAAAATAGATAATTTGTTTCTAGGATTTTAAGGCTTTATTTTCAAAGCCTTATTTTTATTGACAAAATAAAGAAAAAATGCTATAGTTGCCGGTTGTTGCTGATTAATTTATAAAAATAAAGGCTATTTGTGAAAATCAGGGTAGAGAAATCCGGATATTATTTTTGATGTCCTGATGTCTGTCCTCTGATTTCCGAAGTAATTTGGACATCAAAGGCGTTAATTGACAAAGGAAACAATTAGAGAAAAGGAGTTCCAGTAGTTTGGTTTGCTTGGAAGTGTTTGTGTCCACCGCTGGTTTTGGCCAGCAAAATAGACGCCTGTCAAAGGGCAAACTAAGGAGGATGGCTTTGAAAAAGCTCAGTCTCTGTTTGGTCGTTGCTTTGCTTCTGGGTCTGGCGACCCAGTCGCTGGCGGCTGACTACTACGTCGAGTCGAGAGGTGATACGGTCATTGTCCACGTCAAGTCGGGCATGACCGGCATCACCGTGGTCGAGGACATCGAGCTCAACGCGGATTTCCTCAAGTGGATTGCGCTGGCCAACGCCGGCGAGGCCTACTTCAACGTCATCGTTTCCAACGACGACACCAAGTGGGCTGAGCTCCAGATCTTGGAGCGTGATCCCAAGTTCAAGCCCGTTGACTTCGATGAGCTCAACCTCAACTACGACACGCTCGCCAAGGGCGGTCGGGAGACGGCGGCCGATATCATCTTGACCAAGGCAGGACTCAGTCCCGAAGCGCAGATCAATTGGCGCTTCACCAGGGACAAGACCTGCTACTTCAAGATCTACGGCGTCATGAAGCCCAAGGTCAAGTCTGCTGTCCAGCCGGCTCCGACCATCGATACCGGCGCCTTGCTGGGCGAGGTCAACAGAAGGATGGACGAGCTGTCCGCCGCTGCCGCCAAGACTTGGTCTTTGGGGCTTTATGGTGGTCTGGGTAGTACCCGTCACACCATTGCTCCGATCGCGGCGGCCGCGATTTACTACCACCAGAAGATCATGCTCGGGGGGCACGGCGTTCACAGCCTCTTCCTGCGGCAGGATCGTGACTACTTCGGTAGCGACGAACCGACCTTCGAAAGGGGTTGGGGAGTAGCTGCCGGCTACAAGGTCGCTGATCCGTTCTGGCTCAGTCTCGGTTGGACCAGCGAGGAGAATATTCTCGATGCCGGCGAAGAAGCTGGCGACAACCTGTCCTGGTACGACGCCGGTGAGCTCGGTCTGAGCTATCGGCAGAAGAACCTGGCTCTCCAACTTGGGCTGACCTACGGCCACGAGAAGGATTACGCTGACGAACTTACGACCAATTTCGGCGTGCGTTTCGCCGTCATGGTCGGCAACACCTGGGGGTGGTAAGTGATGAAGAACATCTACGCGCTTTTGGGCGCACTCGTCTTGCTGGCCTGGCTGGCCTGTGGTTGCGATACCGATCAGGTAACCGGCCCCAAGGTCACGGAAGAGCCGGCGGTCTTGAGCGTCCAGCTGGGTCTCACCAGCACCGAGGATCACGTGCCTTTTGCTGCGGCGACCATTCCCTTGGTCACCGGCGGCAGCGGCGAGTACGGCTACGAGTTGTCTGTCGATGACGAGTTGGTCGGCAACGATCCGATCGTCATCATCGAGTTCGACGAGGTCAAGACCTACGAGGTCAAACTCAAGGTCACTGATCTGCGCACTGGCAACAGCCAGACTGCTACCGTTGCGGTCAATGGTCTGGAGCCGCTGCCGGGGCTTCCTCTGGAAGCGACACTCTACACGGCTGACTTTTTCGGTGTTGTCCCCTTCACAGCTTCGGTGCTCGGCATCGTCGCTGGTGGTACGCCGCCCTACAACTACGAGATCATCGTCGACGGCGTGTCGCTCTACGAGGATGACAACGCACCGATTCACATCACCGCAGCGGGCAACCACGAGGTGGTCTTCCGCGCAACCGACGCAGTCGGCGCTGTGTCCGTATCTGCGGTCAACATCCTCGGGCTCGAACCCGAAGAAGAACCGCTCATGCGGATCAACTTCATCGCCGTTCCGGCTGAAGTGCCACTTGGTCACCATGTCGGTCTGATCACTGAGGTCTTGGGAGGGCAGCCGCCTTTCCAGTTCCAGATCAAGGTCGACGACAATGTGGTTTCGACCGAGCCGACATTTCTTTACCGGATGAATACGCTGGGAGAGCTGATGGCCGAGGTCAGTGTGACCGATGCCACCGGTATGACCAGCGAAGCCGTGGCCTGGATGACCGGCTACGAACCCTACGTCTACACTCCGTCGACCACCGTCGACATCACGGCCACGCCACCCGAACAGCAGATCGGCGAGCCGATTTTCCTCCACGCGGATGTGCGCGGCGAGTACGATCTGATCGAGTGGCTCTACACCAACTACAACCAGCCCATGCCGACCCTGATCGGTACGGGCGAGGACGTCAGCTACGAATTCGATCTCGGTTACCACGACGTGGAAGCACGCGTCTTCAAGCAGGGAGAGCTGGTAGCTACGGATACGGTGCAGGTCTTGACCTTGCCGCCCGATCAGCCCGAGCTTCCCACGGTGGACGCTACGGCCACGCCCTGGATCGGAGTCGTTCCCTTCTACACCACCTTCCACGCCGATGTGCGCGGCGGTACGCCTCCCTACGACATCGTCTGGTACGATGCGAGTGGCAACAGTATCGGCTGTTGTGACCTCTATCGGCAGATCGACGTCATCGGCGAACAGCTGTTTACGGTCCGAGCGACCGACAGCCTTGGTCTGGTGGCGACCGATACGATCAAGGTGGCTGGCAACAGCGGCGAGGCCATCTACTTGGATGTTACCGGTGGTCCGCAAGGTCTGCCGGCACCGGTGGATGTCACCCTCCAGGCGCATGCCTCTGGCGGCGACGGCAGCTACCACTACCGGTGGTACTACCCCACTGCGGCGACCCTTTTCTCTACCGAACGTTTCCCGGTCTACCCTGATCTGGGATCCGGAATGCACACCTTCATCTGCGTGGTCAACGATGACAGCGGCCACGAGGACATTGACTCGGTGACTATCACCGTGCTCGAACCGCAGGGTTCGGATACGGTCTGGTGGAGCTTTTGCCCCGCCATCCAGGTCGGTCCTCGGGATCATTTCGCTACCACTACGGCGACGATCGACACCGCTGGGCAGTACCAGACCTTTATCCAGTTTGAGTGGGATACTCAGCTGGATGATCGCGGCGACTGTATCGCGGAGATTGTCCTGCCCAACGGACACCGCTGGGTCTGGGAACTCTACGACATCTACACTCAGCGGCCCAAGGTCGTCTACTACGAGCTGGGGGAAATCTACCTCACCGGTCAGATGACCTTCAACTTGTACTGGCGTAGCAACGACAAGGCCGACGGCGAGAAATGCGACGGCTGGGACAAGTGGCAGCTGATCTCCGGATCGGCCTCCATTCCGGCTGACAAGTCGGCCGATGTCGAGGTCATCCGCCTCGACGATCCCCAGCGCGACGCCTACATCCGGCGTCAATAGTCCTTTCCATAGCTGACAGCAGTCAGCTCAAACCCTAGAGGGGAGATAAGTCCTGTACTGACAGGCTCTCCCCTTATTTTTTTACTTAATATTTAGGACTTGACAAAAGATTGTTTTTGCCTTATCATAGTGGAGCATTAATTTTAAAGGTTAAACCTTTCGTAGCTGATTGAAAAAACCTAGAGTTGCATATAAAGAAAAGACAGTAGTGTCTAAGCGTTTGGACCTTGCTGTTTTTTCTTAATATAAAAAAGGAAAAAAATCGTATTTTGACAATTGAATATGTTCAATTTTGACAATTTGGAAGTGATAAGCTTCTAGTCAATTTCAATTTTTATTTTTTTATAGAGTCATCAGACTCAAACTCATATTTACTTAGTTTTTAACTAAGTTTTTACTGAGAGTTTGATCCTGGCTCAGGGTGAACGCTGGCGGCATGTTTAAGGCATGCAAGTCGAATGTCTGTTTACAGGCATGGCAAACGGGAGAGTAACACGTTGGTAATCTACCTCTATCTCGGGGATAACCCGGAGAAATCTGGAATAATACCCGATAGACATGGGGGGACATAAGTCATTCCCATGTAAAGATTTATCGGATAGAGAGGAGCCTACGGCACATCAGCTTGTTGGTGAGGTAAGAGCTCACCAAGGCAACGACGTGTAGCGGGTGTGAGAGCATGACCCGTCTCACTGGGACTGAGATACTGCCCAGACTCCTACGGGAGGCTGCAGTCGAGAATCTTCCTCAATGGGCGAAAGCCTGAAGGAGCAATGCCGCGTGGTTGATGAAGCTCTTCGGAGTGTAAAAACCTTTTATCAGGGACGAATTTGTGACGGTACCTGATGAATAAGTCACTGCTAACTTCGTGCCAGCAGCAGCGGTAATACGAAGGTGGCAAGCGTTACCCGGATTTATTGGGCGTAAAGCGTCCGCAGACGGTTTTTAAAGTTCTTGGTCAAATCTTGAGGCTTAACCTCAGGGCTGCTAAGAATACTCATAAACTAGAGACTGGGAGAGGCAAGTAGAATTGCTGGTGTAGTAGTAAAATGCGTTGATATCAGCAGGAATACCAAAAGCGAAGGCAGCTTGCTAGAACAGTTCTGACGTTCAGGGACGAAAGCGTGGGTAGCGAATGGGATTAGATACCCCAGTAGTCCACGCCGTAAACGATGGACACTAAGCATTGGTAGTATCGACCCTATCAGTGCTGTTTAATTAAGCTAACGCCTTAAGTGTCCCGCCTGGGAAGTACGGCCGCAAGGCTAAAACTCAAAGGAATTGACGGGAGCCCGCACAAGCGGTGGAGCATGTGGTTTAATTCGACAATAAGCGAGGAACCTTACCAAGACTTGACATATAGCTGCAAACTCTAGGAAACTAGAGCCTCTTCGAGAGTGCTATACAGGTGCTGCATGGTTGTCGTCAGCTCGTGTCGTGAGATGTTGGGTTAAGTCCCTTAACGAGCGCAACCCTCATCCTGTGTTAAATGGTCACAGGAGACTGCCCCGGTTTAACGGGGAGGAAGGCGAGGATGACGTCAAATCAGCATGGCTCTTACGTCTTGGGCCACACACGTGCTACAATGGCTGGTACAATGGGTCGCAAAACCGCAAGGTGAAGCCAATCCCATCAAAGCCAGTCTCAGTTCGGATTGAGGTCTGCAACTCGACCTCATGAAGTTGGAATCGCTAGTAAACGCCAATCAGCTACGTGGCGTTGAATACGTTCTCGGGCTTTGTACACACCGCCCGTCACACCAAGAGAGTCGGTAGCACCCAAAGGCTGACATTAGTTGGACTAAGGTGAGATCGGCAATAGGGGTGAAGTCGTAACAAGGCATCCGTAGCGGAAGCTGTGGATGGATCACCTCCTTTCTAAGGAGTATAATTTGTAGATTGATTCTCACTTCAATTTACTCTGTCGACCTATTTTGTTTTCAAAATAGGGCGTTGATTAGAAGCTTTCACTTCCAAGTTGTTGAACTAAATATTTTTTGTTGATAATGGAATCCCGCGAGCTTAGCGAGCGGGGCGGAATACCTCGCTTATAGCGGGGTTTTTTTGGTATATCAACCCTTGCCAAAAATAGTTTTTTCTGGTATTGTAGTCGGTGTTATTTGAAATAAGATAATTTTTTATAGTTAGCTTTGTTTAGTTTATTTTTAGGGGCATGTAGCTCAGTTGGTTAGAGCACTACACTGATAATGTAGGGGTCGGAGATTCGAGTTCTCCCATGCCCACCATGCCACGGTAGCTCAGTGGTAGAGCAGAGGACTGAAAATCCTTGTGTCGGTGGTTCAATTCCGCCCCGTGGCACCATTCTTCGCTAAAGCTTCGAATGGCTTTTAGCCATTTTGAATCCCAATCTTTCGGGCCTTAGGCCCGTCGAAGTTTGAAACGAAGTGAAAAACGTAGACGGGGTGTAGCGCAGTTGGCTAGCGCGCGTCGTTTGGGACGATGAGGTCGGAGGTTCGAGTCCTCTCACCCCGACCACCCTTCGCTAAAGCTTCGGATGGTCTATGACCAGCTTGTTAGTGAAGTAATGTTGCCTAAGGCGGGCTTAGCCCGCCGTAGTCCCGCATAGCGGGACGCAGGCGGGTGTCGTATAGTGGTTTATTATGTCAGCCTTCCAAGCTGAAGAGGGCGGTTCGATTCCGCTCACCCGCTCCAGCCTTCGACAAGCTCAGGCTGGAGAAGATCGTCTTGAGAGATTTCAAGTTATAGTTGAAGGATAAACAAAATTATAATTAAAATTCGCCAATTGTGGCGTTTTTTTGTATACTTAAAATATTATTAAGATATAAAAATGGAACGAGAAAAAAATTTTGAGCCAGAAGTAGACACGGACCAAGAGTATAAGATTATTTCTGATAAAAAAATAACCAGACAAAAAAACAATCTAGGTATGATGGTGGGCTTAGTTATTTTGGTGTTGCTTCTATTGGGTGGTGGAGCATATTTTTTTATTCAACAAAAAGGATCTGCACCAATGATTAATAATTTGGAAAAAGATGAACAAAAATTAGCCGAAGAGGAAATAAAGTGGCTATCTTATATCAGTGACGATGAACATTTTAAAATTTATTATCCCAGCAATTGGCAAATATTAGATGATGAGAATTTTTATTTTAGTGCAGCCCTGTATAATAAAGATAGCGAACAGGAAGCTCTAATAAAGGTTAGAAAAATAGAAGCTACTAACAAGACAGAATTACAAGAAGCTCTAGATGCAGAATATCAGACTTGTTTGGAGACACAGCAAGATTGTCCGCCGGCAGTTGATATAGAGGAGCTTACAAAAATAAAAATAAGTGGCGAGACAAGCCGAATTGATACTGAGAATCAATATCTATCGGGGACAACTAATTATATCTATGCTAAAGATTATTACCTCGTTTTGTATCATGAATATAACAATCATGATTTGCTGCCTACTTTTGAAAAAATTATAGATAATATTCATATAAATATAGAACAAAGGTATAAACATTTTTATTGTAATAAAGAAACGGGGCAGGTTTCTTCAATGTGGGGCTATAATGCTTATTGCCATGTGGTAGAGCCAGGAGAAACATTATGGAGTATAGCGGAGAGGTATTATGGTGATCCGTATTTATGGGAGCAGTTGAAGCTATACGATGAAGGGAAAGAATTTGATATAACAAGATTATCTCCTGATGATCCAAAAGCCTTGATGCCTGGGACCACACTAGTTTTATGGCAGGCTTTACAGTTTTCTTCTTCTTATAACGATAAAACAGCCGGTGGTATTTCCGATGGCTGGGGATTAGACACTGATACAGGGGACCTATTTACTGCTACTGACCAGAAAATTTATATTAACAAAGATATATATGATGGACCGTTTGGTTGGACAAGGAGATTTTTTATTGATGAGAGGACAAATAATAAAGTTTATCTTATCAGCCCACCTTCAAGTCCTGGTGGGGTTCACCAATTAGTGGTTAACAAAGAACGTAATCCTTATCTAGGGGAAGGCTATAATTTTGATCTGCTGACTTTTAATCACAATGAAGACCTTTATGCTGTTAGGACAAATGTCAGACAAGATGTGCCCGATCCAGGTTTTATAGTTTTATCAAATATTGGTAATGGACCGGAATATAATTATTCAGACTCTATTATCTGGTATGATAGCGATACATTGTTGTACCGAGCCCAGAAAGACAACAAATGGCGTTTAGTGATAAACCACGAAGATTATGTAGTGTATGATTATTTGGAAAATTTAAGAGTAGAAGATGATATTATAAAATTTGACGCTCGACACGATGACGGCTCATGGACTAAAGAAGAAATATATATAGGAAGAGATGATTATAATCCACCTCAAGAAGAATTTTCAGGAGGAAACAATAGTAAGGCAGAGCAAGAAGCATATTTAGAATCTCTAAGGCAGCTCCATCCTGATTTTAGCGAAGAGGAGATTTGGAAGCTTGAGCAAAAACGTCATTATAAAGAAGGGATTTTAGTAGACGAATTTAAGAATCCAGTAAAAGAGGTAATTGAGATTTATTTGGATCCGGTCGAGGGTACAGGTATTAGTGAAGACGTGGGAAGATTAAGCTTTAAAACAAAGGATGGTAAATTTCAATTTCTAGATGGTAAATTTGAGCTTTATGTTGAGGAGTTGGGAGCTTATAATTTGTCTTTACAAGAAGGATGGTCTTCAGAATCGTTGGAATCGATAAACCCAATTGATTTTAGGTATAAAGAAAATAATTTTGAAATAATTGCAAGCAATGAAAAATATGATAAGCAAGTAAGGGATGGATATATTGAATTAGCAGAAGAAGGTGATGCCCTATGGACGATGGCAGAGGAGTATTATAGTTCGGGGTGTTATTGGCCTTTGTTGGCAGATAATAGTGGCCTCAATACTCTAAATGGTATGCCAGAAATAAGTACGGGTGATGCAATATATGTTTTTCCTTTTTCATTTTTTCATCAAGATCAGATAAATGAATTTAGAAAAATATATCAAGTAGAAAATACAGAAGAAAAATTTACTATTATTAATGAAGAATATGGTTATGAAATAAATTATACTGTTTGTTGGGAACCGTCAGAGACTAATATTAAGGAGGGGATAGAATATTATAATGGGGATAGGTTAAAAATTCTGGCGCCAATACCAGCCAAAGAGCCGAGAGGTATAAGATCGGCATATGTTTATGTAAATATTTATAATAATGATTCATATGATAGTATTGAGGAGTTTGTGGTAGGTGCTGGAATAAGAAGTCAGGATGATGTAGATAAAGGTTATATTCATTATGAAGAAAAAGATGATGGTTCATTTTTGTTAACTCCCACTACTGAGTCTAAGCATTTAATCTTTTTTAAAGATGATTTTGTTTATGATATTGTATATCAAACCCATCATTCAGTCGATGATATTACGGAGCAAGAAATGCTTGATATAGTGAATAGTTTTAAATTTATAAATTAGGGGTAACAAGCTATAAAACTGTCATACAAATAGATTATAATAGTATATATTGTTGGGTTCTATTTCAAAAATTCGCCAATTGAGGCGTTTTTTTGTATACTTAAAATGTTATTAAAACAATACCATGATAAAAAACAGCTCAAGTCCAAGTAGGTCAACTTTAGACGCTATGATCAATCAATCGGTGGCCATACTTTGTGATGGCAATAATATCGAAAGAAGTATCCATGATATTTCCAAAAATCAAAATACTATGATTGATTTTGACAAGGTTATCCCGCGTTTGTTGAATGGTCGAGGACTCAATAGGTTATTATATTTCCGTGAAGGAAAATCTATATCTTCTAAGTTTGCTGAAAGACTGCACGAAAATTATTATGGTTCAGTGATAGCTTGCCATAAATCAGCCGACATACCTTTGACTATCAAAGCCACTCAATTGGCTTCAAAAGTAGATACTATTATCATCATGTCCGGCGATTCTGATTATATAGATCTAGTTGATCACTTGAAGGGAGAGGGAGTAAGGGTAGAGATAGCCGCTGTCAAAAAAACAGCTGCTCAAGCTTTGATTGATGAGGCAGATTATTTTTATGAAATCACCAAAGAAGATTGGTTTGTCTACAAGGCTCCTCGGCCCTACCTGGGGAAAAAATAATTATAAATTTATGGCTAAAATAAAAATATCCAGCGGTGTTGTGCATACTGTGCCAGCAGATTTAAAAAAAGCCCTTAGTATTTCTTCAAAAGCGCTGGCAGCTTGGAATGATTTGACGCCATTGGCTAGAAACGAATGGATTTGTTGGACTATCTCAGTCAAAAAAGCAGAAACAAGACAGCAACACATTGATAGAATCTACAAAGAGCTTCTGGGAGGCAAGCGTCGGCCTTGTTGCTGGCCTGGTTGCCCTCACCGGTAAATTAGTACAGAGCTTGCTTTTTAGAGAAAGCGCCTTAGGGCGTTTTTTGCTTTAGTTTGTCTTTTTTATTTTTGCTTGCTAAGATTGTTTTATGGCAAGTAAAAACAGTTCACCACTAGCTGATAGAATGCGCCCCAAGACTTTGGAGGAGTTTTTTGGTCAGGAAAAAATAATTGGTCCTGGCAAGCTATTGAGGCAGGCTATTGCTAGCGATGCTGTGCCACCAATGATTTTTTGGGGGCCACCCGGGTCAGGCAAAACTACACTAGCTTATATTATTGCCAATTCTACTAATTCGGATTTTGTCCAAATTTCGGCTGTTAGTAGCGGGGTAGCTGACTTGCGTCAAGTTATTATTCGCGCTGAGCAAAACAAAAAAATAAATAAAAATACTATTTTATTTATTGATGAAATCCATCGCTGGAACAAAGCTCAGCAGGATGCACTCCTACCACACGTAGAAAAAGGAGTTATTGTCCTTATTGGTGCTACAACCGAAAATCCTAGTTTTGAAGTGCGTGGTGCTTTACTTTCTCGCTGTCGGGTTTTTGTCCTAGACAGATTAAGCACGGAGCATATCAGAAGTATTGTTGATCGCGCTTTGGCTGATAAAGAAAATGGTTTGGGTAAATTAAAATTAAAGATAAGTGATAAAGTAAAAGATGTAATTTCTCAACTGAGTAATGGTGACGCGCGAGTGGCTTTGAATGTTTTAGAATATGCCAGTTCAATCAGTAAAGATATTAATCTAGAACTAATCAAAGAGGCTTTTCAAAAATCACATTTGCTTTATGACAAGGATGGCGAAGAGCATTATAATATTATTTCTGCCCTGCACAAATCAATGCGCGGGTCAGATGCCAACGCGGCTCTTTATTGGCTAGCGCGTATGCTTGAGGCCGGCGAAGATCCACTCTACGTCGCTCGGCGTTTGGTGAGATTTGCCTCTGAGGATATTGGGCTGGCCAATTCTCGAGCCTTGGAGCAGGCAGTAGCTGCCTATCGGGCCTGCTGTTTTATTGGCTTGCCGGAGTGTAATGTGATTTTGGCTCAGACAGTAGTCTATATGGCTAAGTGTAAAAAATCTAACGATTTGTATGTAGCTTACGGCAGAGTAGTGGCTGACGTAAAAAAATATGGCAACTTATCGGTGCCACTGCATATTAGAAATGCTCCGACCAAATTGATGAAGGAGTTGGATTACGGCAAGGGCTACAAATATAGTCCAGATTTTGATTATGCTGAGGAGCAAGAGTATTTGCCCGAGGAATTAAAAGGGCATAAATATTTAAAGGAATAGGACTATGATAAAAGCAATAATTTTTGATTGGGGCAGGACTATATATGACAAAGAAAATGGAAAGTTGTTTCCGGAAACACAAAGTGTTTTGGAATACTGTTTTAAAAAATATAATTTGTCTATAGTTTCTCTAGCCATAGATAATGGTATAGAAGAAAGATTTGGACTCATTAGCCGTTTTGGTATAGGGAAATATTTTAAACTTATTTTATTTCATGTGTCTGACAAGGAAAGCCTGCTGAGAAATGCTATAGGTAATTTGAATCTAAGACCAGAAGATATAATAGTGATAGATGATAGAATAAAAAGATTATCTTTTCCTATAAAAGTAGGTTGTAAAACGATTTGGGTAAAAAAGGGGAAATTTTCTAATGAAGAGCCAGATAGCGAAACAGGCAAACCAGATTATATAGTAGAATCTTTGCAAGAGGTTTTAAATATTTTATAGTTTAGTCAACTTTTATTTCTTTTTCTGCAGTAGTATTTTTATACCGCTGACAATAAAATTTTTAAAAGAAACATTTTCTTTCTTAAAGCAAGAGGGAAATTTTTTTATTAGTCCAAGACCAGAGGTGTCAAGTATTTCCTGGTAGCTTTTTAGTGCAAAGATATTTTGTGAGCCTAGCCAAATATTGTGAAACTTTTCAATAGTATAGGCATTTACATAGGGCAATTCTTCCCAATTTAATTGTTGAGCATCAGCATAACGTTTGAGGTCATCTGTTTTGAAAATAATTTGTAAGTAGGGGATATTTATTTTCCTATAAGCATGTAATCCTCGGGGAGAAAAATATAAAGGATCAAAATCAGCATAAAAATATCCGCCAGGTTTGAGTATTCTGGCGATTTCATCAATCACTTTTTGAGGATCTATAAAATGTTCTAGGGAGTTGTAGGAAAAAACAATATCGATACTATTATCTTCAAGTGGTATTTTTTCAGCTGATGATTTTATAAATTGGATCCCAGTATTTTTGGCAACATCCAGTCTTTGATCAACAATGTCTAAGGCAAGCGGGCAAGAACCATACTCTTTGAGGGCGACTGATGTCATAGCGTCGGAGCAACCTAGTTCAAGGATTTTTTTTGCTTGTAAAGTAGTAAATTTTTTTGATAAAAAAAGAGCTCTTTCTTTCCCTCTTTGGCGACAAGCTTCTTCGTCATATTCATATTTAGCCACTTTAGGAAAATGTCCAAGCAAGTTTGATATTTGTGCAAAATCCAAATAGGCTGGTGTGTTTGGCGCGTGCTTAAAAATAAATCTAGTAGGGAGCGTCCGGATCAATTTTGTCGCTCGCCAAAGATAGGCGGGTATAAGTTTTTTTAGTATTTTTTTCAGCATTAGTTAAGTATATAAGAAAAATATTGATAAACGCAAGGAGTTCTGGTTTTGCTATTTTTCTGTTATAATGAAATTCTATGCAAAAAATAAAGGCAATAGTGTTGCCCCTGATCGTATATACTCTAATATTTAGCCCATTTTCTGTCCAAGCGGAGGAAACCAGAGATATTGTTTTTCCTGTTGAGGAAGGCTATGATTATAATTTTACTGACACTTATGGTGCAGCTCGTTCTAGTGGGCGTTCTCATGAAGGTACAGACATAATGGTTGATCAGATGACGCCACTGGTAGCAGCAGTTGCTGGACGAGTCAGCTACTTGGTTGATGAAGATCAGGGCTGGGGGCTAGCAATTTATATAGAAGATACTGATGGCTATTCTTATCGCTATCTTCACATCAATAATGACACTCCTGGTACTGATGATGGTAAAGAAATCAGGGCTTATGCTTTTCCCAAAAATATTGTACGAGGAGCACAAGTAGAAGCTGGTCAGGTAATAGCCTGGGCTGGTGATAGTGGTAATGCTGAGTCAGTAGCTCATCATCTTCATTTTGAAATCTGGACGCCTGACAGAGACTCTATCAATGCCTATGCTAGTCTTATGGCAGCTATTGGTAAGCCGATAGTAAGCGAAGACTCTGGTGATGTTGTAAATAACACCTATCATTTTATGCGTGATTTGGACTTGGGTAGTGAAGGTGAAGATGTACGAGCCTTGCAAATTTATTTGAATCAAAGTGGATTTTATGTTGCCACTAGTGGAGCTGGATCACCGGGCAATGAAAGTACTTATTTTGGGCCGGCCACTCAAGACGCTTTGGCTAGATTTCAAAGAGCCAACAACATCAGTCCGGCCGCTGGATTTTTTGGTGTTATCACGCGTACTTTTGTAAATGATGATGGAGCAGTACCAGAGCCTGATGATGACTATCTAATTAAGACTGGTTGGCTGATAAAAGACAAATTGTCTCCTCGGGTATATTATGTGGCACCAAATCGAGAATTGATGTGGATTGTGAGTGAGGATTCAGCTCTTCGTAATTTTGGCGAAAATTGGTATTTGGATATCAAGGAGTTTGATGATTTGAAAACTCTGGATCTGCCTTTTGGCGATTATATGGTGTAGAAATTTATTTTGTTACCTTTCCCCGTTAGTTATCGTTATATAAAGTAAAAGTAAGGGGACTTTTCAAGGATCAAGACAGGCACGCTTGACCCTTGTTTTTTTGGTTATTTTTATTGACAATAAAAGTTATCTATAGCATATTTAACGGTGGAATCTTGGAGTAAACAAGTTCGAACCTTACAACCTTAAGGGGTGTTGTCATGAGAGTTCCTAAGTTTAAAATCGGTCAATTCGTTTTCGAGCGGCCAATCTGGCAGGGCGCTATGGGAGTGAGGGTATCGGCTCATCCTCTGCCAGCGGCCGTTGCTGAGGAGGGTTGTGTAGGGACCATCACTAGTATGGGCCTGGGCAGCATTGACGCTGACCAGAAAACCTTTATCCGTGTTTCACGGGAAGCACTGGTGGAGGAGATTGCCAAGAGCCGTGATCAAAATAACGGCGGCACAGACAAAACACTAGCACTAAACGTCATGGGTGCACTCATCAACGTGAACGATTTGGTCACCACCGCCGTTGACAAGGGCATCAAGATGATTGTTTGGGGTGCTGGTATTCCCAAAGATTTGCCCCAGGTGGTACCTGATCCTAGTGTCTGCTTAGTGCCGATCATTAGTTCGGCTAAGTTGGCCGGAATCATCCTCAAATGGTGGCAAAATCATTACGGACGAGCGCCTGACGCTTTTATCATCGAAGGCATGAAGGCCGGCGGTCATCTTGGTTTCAAGCAAGAACAGCTTGATCAGCCCGAGATATATTCCTTGGAAAATATTCTACAAGAAGTATTGGCCGTTGTCCGTCCTTATGAACAACAGCTGGGTCGAAAAATACCAGTCATTGTGGCTGGTGGAATCTATACCGGTGCAGATATTGCTTACATGTTGTCCCTTGGGGCAGCTGGAGCGCAGCTGGGTACGCGTTTTGTAGCCACAGACGAGTGTCCGGCGGCACCAGAGTTCAAACAAGCTTATTTGGATGCCAGGGAAGAGGATATTGAGATCATTCACTCACCGGTCGGTATGCTGGGGCGAGTTATCAAGAATCGTTTTCTTGAAAAAGTCGCCGCCAAGCAAGTCAAGATGAACTGTCCTTATCACTGCATTAAGTCTTGTGACATCAAGACAGCCGGCTTCTGTATTGCGCGAGCTTTGTTCAACGCCAAGAAAGGCGATCTTGAAAATGGTTTGATTTTCGCTGGTGCCAATGTCTGGCGAGTAAATCGTATCATGCCCGTTAGGGAACTGATAGCAGAACTGGTAGCTGGCATCGAAGCTTCTCCGCTGGAGTTGCCTAGCACCTCTGCCTAAAATAGCTGCGTGATTTGAGAGTTACGCAGTTTTTTATTTAAACAAGAAAAGTGTTATAATATAGAGGTCTTATATATAAAAATAAAACTAATACAATAAATTATGTTTAAAGCAAAAGTTTGGACACCTATCATTGTGGTATTTTTGATTACCGCTATTTTGATAGGCTATTTTTATTTTGGTTTTGATAAAAAACCAATTATACTCCCACCTGATAATTTTTCGAAATTAATTATTAATACCGCTTATGCTCAGGATAATTTTGAAGTAGAAGCGGCAGCAATTGATAGCACAGGTATAGACAGTGGTACTACTTTTATGATTAAGAGTAAAGACGCTATTGCTAGTCGTGATGCTTTGGCCGACAATGTCAGTTTTTCTCCAACAGTTGACTATGATTTGACCCAGATAGATGAGCACAACTTCAAAATTATTCCCAAGACCCCGCTTGAGTCAAGACAGGTCTACCGCTTAGCTATAAATTCCAAGTATATTGATGATGAAGGTAACGAGCAAAAAAGAGATTACTCTTGGGCTTTTCAAGTCAAAGATCAGTTTAAAATTTTAGGCACCTTACCGAGAAATGAAGGAAATTATGTGCCGACAGATACTGGTATTGAAATTACTTTTAGTCACGAAAATTTTATCAACTATGAAGATAAGGTTAGTATAGAACCTCAGACAGAAGGTCGTTTTGAAAAGCATAAACGTACTTTAGTTTTTATTCCTAAAAAATTAAATCCCGGACAAATTTATACAGTTACGGTAAAGAGTGGTATCGGCGTCAGTGAAAGTGATGTAACTTTGGCCGAAGACTATGTTTTTTCTTTTGAAACCAGTCCCACCAATGAACAACGGGGGGATGTTTATAATTCAAGCTTTGGTTTTTCTGCTGATTTCAATGAATTTCCTGATACCATGACGCCAGCTTTTGTGATGCAAGCCTACAATTTAAATAAGTCAGAATTCCCAGTAAAAATATATGCTTTTAAGAGCGTTGATAATTTTATTGAAGCTCTCCAGAGCTCAGATCATATCCCTTATTGGGCTAGTTATTCTCGCGGAGCACATCGTTTTGATCATTCTGGTTTGGATGAAGTAGCTTCTTACAATCTTCCTCTGACTGATTATGAAAATAGCAAATATTTGATTTTGCCTGAAGCACTGAGCAAAGGGTTTTATTTGATAGAGGCAGAATATAATGGTCGTTTTAGTCAGGCTTTTATCCAAATTAGCAATATTTCCACTTATTCTACTATCACCAAGACTGATACTTTGGTCTGGGTAAATAGTTTAGAGACCAAAGGGCCAGTGTCAGGAGCTAGTATCAAAGTAGTTGATTCAAATGTTGAGGCTTTTACTGATCAGGATGGAATAGCGACTTTTAATACTCAACAAGCTTTTGGTGATAATGAAAATACAAGAAAGAATAAATATTTAAAGGCAGAATCACAGGGGTCTTTGGTGGTTATCCCTATTTGGTTTTATAATAGTTATTATGATTATAGCTACAACACAGCTTACTGGCAGCATTTTTATACTGATAGAACCATGTATCAGCCGGACGATGTAATCAATTTTTGGGCTTTTATAAAAAACAGAGACAACAGCCCGATAAATGGCAAACTCAAAGTCCGTTTGTTTGGTAGTCAGTATTATAATTATTATAATGAACCAATAGCTGTTGTTGAAACTGATTTGGAGTTAGATTCCAATGGTGTTGGCCTTGGTAATTTGCGCTTAGATAATCTTACTCCTGGTGGTTATAACTTACAGTTAATGATCGGAGATAAGGTTGTATCAAGTAATTATATTTCCGTCCAAACTTATACCAAACCAGCTTATAAAATCGAAGTAACTCCAAAAAAGAAAGCGATTTTTGCTGGTGAGGATATAGTAGTTGATGTAAAAACCAATTTTTTTGAAGGTACACCAGTGGCTGATTTGGATCTAGTTGAGCCTAATAGAAAGATTAATATAACTACCGATGATCAGGGTCAGGCGCAATTTTCTTTTGCCACCACCTATAGTGATTGTCAAGAAGCAAGCTACTATTGTTATTATCCTCAGACTTCACAGATAGCGCTTTCTCCAGTTAAGGCAGAAGAGGGGCAAATAGATGCTTATTCATATGTCCAGGTTTTTGGTCCTCATGTTGACTCTGAAGTGAAATTTGTTAAGGAAAAAGATAGTAACCAAGCAAGCATTACCACTTCTGTTTATAATATTGATTTGGATAAAATAAATAACGGTGATAGTTTTGATGCTAAGGGCGGACCAGCAGGCAATAAAAATATAACAGCCGAAATTTTTGAAGTTGTTTATGAAAAAAAAGAAGTTGGTGAATACTATGATTTTATCAATAAGATAGTTCATAAAAAATATGAATATAATCGTAAGGAGACTTCTTTTGTCAAGTATAGTGGTACTACCAACCAAAACGGCGAGCATACTCACAGCCTGACTATTGATCCACAAAAAACTTATTATGTCAGAGTGATGGTTGACGATGGCCAGGGCAGGCATGACTTGCAAGTGAGGTATTTATATTCTCGCTATTCTGGATCAGGAGATTATGCTTGGTATAGATTGAGTTTGAAAAATCCTGAAGATAATGAATTTGCTATTGGGGATTTGGTGGAATTTGAATTTTTAAATAACGAAGAATTATTGCCAAAAGCAGAAAAGGAAAATTTTCTTTATTACCATTTGCAAAATGGGCTGATAGAAAGAGAAACCAGCAACCAGCCAGAGCATAGTTTCAATTTTAAGGAGCAGTATATACCCAATATTTATGTTAAGGGAGTTTGGTTTGATGGCGTCAGTTATAAAACCAGTCAGTATAGTAGCTTTAGAGATAGTGGCGGTGGTCTAGTCAGTTTTGATGAGGAGAGCCGACGGCTGAATATTGATGTTAGTACGGATAAAAAAGATTATCTACCGGGAGAAGAGGCTAGTATCTCCGTCAAAGTGACCGATCAGACCGGTCGACCAGTCAGAGCTAGTGTTAATTTGAATTTGGTTGATGAGGCTTATTATCAACTGAGAAACGAAAGCGTCGATCCGTTGGACAATATCTATAATGCTTATATGCCTTCCGGTGAAATTAGTTTTTATAGCTCTCACCGAGCAGCTGATATGGTGGCAGAGTCAGGAGCTGAGGGCGGCGGTTGCTTTTTAGCGGGCACCAAGGTCAAGTTGGCTGATGGTAGTGAGAAGAATATAGAAGATATAGTCGTCGGAGATAAAATTCTCACTTTCTCGGATGATAAAAATCATAATTTAGTAGCGGCCGATGTAGTCAGTACTACCTCTCATGTAGTTGATGGCTATTTGATAATCAATGGTCATCTTAAGGTCACGCCAGAGCACAGAATATTTGTAAATGGAGGCTGGCAGATGATTGGTGAAGCTAAAGTAGGAGATTATCTTTTGGCAGAAAACGGTCAGCAGGTTTTGATTGATTCTATTGAATGGAGGCGTGAGCCAGTAAAGGTTTATAATTTCCAGACCGAGCCTTACCATACTTATATTGCCAATGGTATATATGTCCATAATCAAAAAGGAGGCACCAGAGAAGAGTTTGTCGATAATGCTTTATTTACTTCAGTTGTTACCAATGACAGCGGTCAAGCTAGCACTAAACTTACTTTGCCAGACAATATAACTTCTTGGCGTATTACCGCCCAAGCTATTACCAAGGACGTTTTTGCTGGTGACAATACCGCCAACATAAATGTTTCTTTACCGGTTTTTGTTGAAGGAAGTTTCGCCAAAGAATATTTATTGTCAGACAAACCAACAATAAAATTAAGAGCTTATGGCACGGCTTTAAAGTCGGGCGATGATGTGAATTTTTCTTTGAGTGCCGACACACTTAATTTTTCCCAAGAAGATATCAAGGGCAAGGCTTTCCAGGAAAATTATGTTGATTTGCCCGAGTTAAGCTTGGGAGAACATAAAATAAATTACAGCGTTGATTTTTCTTCTTATGACGATACGGTGATTAAGCCGATTGAAGTTGTTCAGTCACGTCTGAGACAGAGTTTACAAAATTTTTATAAATTAGAAAATGGTCTGAAGCCAGTTGGTAGCGATCAGTATCGTACCAATTTGACTTTTAGCGATCACAATCAAGGCATGATGTATAGACAGCTCAAAAGTCTTTCCTGGTCATATGGCGATAGAGTAGATCAAGAGCTTTCTCGGTCTTTAGCCAAGCAGCTGCTTAAAGATTATTTTGATGAAGACACTTACTATCAGGGAGATTTTAATAGTGGTCTGTATCAATTGTCAGATGGTGGCATAGCTTTACTTCCTTACAGCTCTTCTGAGCTGGAGTTGAGTGCTCGTTTGACCTATTTGGCGGCTAGTGAGTTTGATGAGGTGAATTTGGCTAATTATTTTTACAATACTTACAACAGCAAAAATTCCAATCAGGAAGAAGTGGCTTTAGCTTTGTTTGGTTTAGCTAGTTTGCATGAGCCAGTTTTGATACCCTTACAGAATTTTGCCCAACTTGATAATTTGACGGCCAAAGAGAGATTGTATATTGCTCTTGGGCTACAAAAAATAGGTGATACAGAAATGGCTCGAAAAATCTATTTGGCTCTGATGAATGAATTTGGTGAAAACATGGGTGACAAATATACTAGGCTAAAAGTTGGTGAGGATCAGGATGATTATTTGATTCATACCTCATTGATTGCTATCTTAGCAGGAGCCATCAATGACCCTTATCATGAGTCACTGTGGCAGTATGTAGAGGATAATTATAGCAAAGAAGTTTTGTTGAATTTAGAAAAATTAAGTTATGTATCAGCGGTATTGCCAAATCTCAATCCGGGTGGAGTGAAATTTAAATTGAAAGTAGCTGGTCAAGAAATAGAGCAGACTCTGGAGAAAGGCATGACATATAAGATATCAGTTAGCCCCGAGGAGTTAAAGAATATAGAATTTTATGATATTGAGGGTAATGTCGGCTTAGTTAGCTCCTATGAAGTGCCGTTAGTTTCTCTACCGACCGAATCTAGTCCGTATCTGGATATTTATAAAGAGTATTATGTTGCTGGACAAAAAACCAATACTTTTAAAGAAAATGATTTGGTAGAGGTGAGAATTTATCCTGGTATTTCCAATCAGGCTCTGGAGGGTTATTATCAGGTGACAGATCTCATGCCTAGCGGTATGGCAGCTTTAACCAGTGTTTATAGTCCTTATGTGTACAACAACTATGGCTGTAGTTTCCGTTACCCTTACAACATTGATGGTCAGAGGATAAAATTTAATGTCAGTCGTGGTTGGAATGATAAGTGTGATAATTATTTTAGATATTATGCTAGAGTGGTCAATCCGGGTCAGTACACAGTTGAACCTATCCAGATTCAAAATTATAAGGATACTTCCATTTATGATTATTCTGACGGCAGTCAGGTGACTATTAGTCGTTAATGAAAAAGCAGACTTTTATAATTTCTATAATTACACTAGCGATAATAATCATCGCTGGTGTAATTTTGTTTTTTAGGCAAAAAGAGCAAGGTGATTTCTACATTGATACAGCCAAGATAGCCAAGGGAAAAGATTTTTTGTTAGTTGATTTTAACAAGGACTTTTTTTATCAGGCTATAGATCAACCCGAGAGTTTTAAAATAAAAGGACATCTTAGAGGAGCAATATTACCTCATCATGATTTGGCGGCTGATTTTATAGCTAAGTTTTTTGTTCAATTAGCCAAAAATCAGACGGTGGATACTTTTATAATTTTGGCGCCGAATCATAGTGATGTGGCTGTTTGGCCGGCCATTAGTACCAAAACATATTGGCAGACAGAGTTGGGGCCAATTTATAATCAGTCTGAGATATTAGATAGTTTGTTTGCTAGTAAAAAAGTTTTTTATGATGAGGATAATTTTTCGGCAGAGCATTCTATCAAGGTACTACTACCTTTTATTCAAAATTATTTTCCTCAAGCTACTATTGTACCAATTATTATGACCTCAAAGCACGATCTATCAATGTCTAGGTCATTAGCCAAAGAATTAAGTCCCTACTTGGAGGATAAAAATACAGTCGTTATTAGTTCTTTGGATTTTTCTCATTATCTTGATTTAGAGACAGCAGAGAAAAATGACGCTATAGTCCTTGAGGCCATCAAAAATAAAGATTATAATTTGATCAGTAATTTAAACAGCGATTATCTTGATTCACCACCAGCACTCATTACCTTGCTGGAGCTGATGATTTTAGTAGATAGTGATGATTTCGAATTGGTTGACCATAGCAATTCAGCTTATCTATTGAACAATAATTTTAATACTACTAGTTATCTAATTGGTTATTTTAGCAACTAATGTTTTATTTTTTCCTTAGTTTGATTTTACTTTTATTATTAGTACTAGCCTACAATATAGGTGTTTATTATTTTACGCGAGTACCTCACGTAAGATCCAAAAATAGTCGTTTAGAAAAAATATTTGCCAACTTGGATATCAAAAAAACAGACAATGTTTATGAACTTGGTTGTGGCACAGCGGAATTTTTATTTTTAGCTGAAAAATATCAAGCAGCTAAGCTTTATGGTTATGAGCTTTCTCCTCTTATTTGTTGGTATGGGCAAATCAAAGCTAGCTTGAGAAAATCCAGAGTCAAAATTAAGTGCCAAGATTTTTTCAAAGTTGATTTGAAAGATGCTGATATTGTTTATTTGTTTTTGGTAAACAATGTAGTACAAAAAGCCTGGCAAAAAATAAAAAAAGAAGTTAAACCGGGGACATTAGTAATTGTTTTAAACGATGAGATTGAAGGCTTAGAAGCAGAAAAGGTATTAAAATTTCCTCAAACAGAGGCCAAAGTTAGTTTTTATCGGGTTTGACTAGATAGTTAATTTAGGGCAAAATAAAGGACGTATGAAAATTATATTGGCTACAGCCTTATATCCGCCGGAAATAGAGACGCTGTCATTTTATAGTCAGGCGATTGCCCAGCAGTTGAAGAGCGAGCATGAACTGACTGTTTTGGCATACGCTACTCATTTTGAAAAAACAGCGGGAATAAATATTATCGCCGTCAATAAAAGGCAGCCTATTTTTTTTAGATTGCTTGGTTTTAGCTGGCAACTTTTTAAGTTGAGCCGAAAAGCAGATTTGATTTATGTGCAAAATTCATTGGCTGTTTCTTTGCCAGCTGTTGTCGTCAAATTTTTCCGTCGTATTCCAGTAGTGATAAATTTTGCCGAAGATGAAGCTTGGAAAAGATCACTGGCTCTAGGGATAAACAAAACGTCACTAGATAATTTTTTGGCCAAGTCACATGGCAATAGAAAGATAAAATTGATTATGGCCCTACAGTCTTGGACTTTGCGTCGGGCAGCAAGGGTTCAGGTAGGATCTCAAACACTAGCCAACTTAATGGTAAAGTATTATAAAGTTTCTCAGAAAAATATAGTAATCAATTATCCAGTGGAGTTAGAGCACGAGTCTTTGCCTTTTGCAGTCAGCAAAAAAGAGCAACAACTATTTACTAATTTTTGTCTGCCGGATTGGACAGCCTTGGACACATTGATGCAGGCAATAGCTTTGTTAAAAACAAAATTTTTGAATTTAAAATTAGTTGTGGCGGGAGATTTCTTGGCTAATGATAAGTTGCATGAACGGATCAAAGAATTGTCAATTGTCGATAATATTTATTTTTTAGGGAGGATATCTCAAGTAGAAAAATGGTATTGGCGCAAAGCATCAGAACTTTATGTTTCTGGTTTAGCCGGCTTTGATTTTTCTCACGATATTACGCAAAGTATTTTGGCTGAATTACCTGTAGTAGCTACTAGAGGGGACTATGCCAGAGAGATAATAACTGATAAGCAAAACGGGCTTTTGACAAATATTTCCGATAGTCAAGATTTAGCTGATAAAATAGAAACTTTGTTGAATGACAAAACGTTGGCCAAAGAATTAGTGTCTAAGGCCAAGACTGGTCTGGAAGAAAATTTTT
>QZJA01000031.1 GCA_003599205.1 Candidatus Parcubacteria bacterium | reverse complement strand
TAGCTAGAATTGGTGAGTCCAAATTGTATTTGGCCACCAATTTTTTTTATATAATATTTATAAAAAACTTCCATAAGATAAAATCATTAATAATTAACAATTGTTTATGGTTCAAGAAAATAAGGTCGAGTCTTTTAAATTAATAATCAGGCCAGGAGATAAAAATCTCAAATCAGGCGACTACTGGGCAATTTTTGTCCTGTGTGCTGTTGGGGCTTTTGTCCTTTTGGCTGTAGTAGGATCAACAGTTTAAAAAAATAAAAACAAAAAAATGAAAGAAATAAAATCATTTCGATTAGCGGGATTCTATTGTAATCCTCAAGTGGAGACCCACGAAAACTGGTCGATTTTGTCCCTTTATTTATTTGCCCTAGTTTTGATGGGCGCAAGGTTTTAGACAATTTAATACACCATCTCAAAGAGACAAGGGGATCAATGAGATAAAACAAAAACAAAAATGTATCAAGCATTTTATATTCTGCTAATTTTTAGCACCATGCCCGTAGCGGCATATTGTTAATGAACATTAAAAACAAAAACAAAAATGTCATTTTTAGACAAAATTTTAGGAAGAAAAAATAAGCAAATAATAAATGAACCCAAACACGAAATAATGGAGTCGCCACCAGACGAGCTAATGACGACTCCAGCCAAAGATCAGCTACCAGCTGATAGTGTAAAAAGAGAAGTCATTAGCAATAAGGATTCTCCAACATGATAAACCAAGCTCCTTTTGTTAGGGAGCAAGTTTAGGCCTCTCTTCGACTCTCTAGTCGAGAAGAGGTTTTTTATTTACCAGAAAAAATGTTATAATAAGTTTGCTTTTGAAAAATAATCTCTAAAATTAAAATGAAAACAAAAAATGACTTAAGTTGGAAAATTGGGGGTGAAGCAGGTTTTGGTATCAAATCAGCCGGTATGATTTTTGGTAAAATTTTTATGCGTGCTGGCTACGAAATTTTTGATTATACTGAGTATCCTTCACTCATTCGTGGCGGCCACAATACTTTCCAATTGATAGTGGATACTCGGCCAGTCAATAGTGTAACCAAAGCGATTGATATCTTGGTGGCTTTAAACCAAAATACAGTAACTGAAAATTTAGCGGAGTTGACTCATGGCGGAGTGTTGCTTTATGACAAAGATAAAGTCAAAGTTTCTCCGGCTAAAGTGAGTGAGAGGAGAATCAAAGCTTTGGCTATACCGCTTACTAGTCTAGCCAAAGAAGCTGGTGGAGACTTAATGAGAAATGTAGTGGCTATTGGTGCTAGTTTGGCTCTGGTCGGACAAAATTTAACAATTGCCAATCGGGTGGTAACAGAAAATTTCAAACATAAGGGTAAAAGTGTAATCGATCAAAATATCAAAGCTTTGAAATTGGGCTATGATTTTGTCAAAACAAATTTCCAGGGAGAATTTTTCTGTAATCTTTCAACCAGGGAGAAAAATAATAATATTTTAATTACCGCCAATGAATCTTTGGCCTTGGGTGCTCTGGCAGCGGGGATGAATTTTTATGTAGCTTATCCCATGACGCCATCTTCATCTATTTTGCATTATCTGGCGGCTATTGCCGAGCAGGCCGGAATTGTCGTCAAACACGCTGAAGATGAAATCGCAGTTTTGAATATGGCTTTGGGAGCAGCTCATGTCGGAGCTAGAGCTATGGTAGCTACTTCTGGCGGAGGATTTTCCTTGATGGTAGAGACTTTGGGCTTGGCCAGCATAACCGAGACGCCGATAGTGATGGTCAATGTCCAGCGAGGCGGACCAGCCACCGGACTGCCCACTTGGACCGAGCAGGGAGATCTACAATTTGTGCTTCGAGCTGCTCAGGGCGAGGCTCAGCGCATACTCATTGCTCCCGGTGATGCCAAAGAGGCTTACGAGTTGGGAGCGGAGGCCCATAATCTAGCGGAGACTTATCAGCTACCAGTGATTATTTTGTCTGACAAAATAATTGCTGAGGGCAATACCACGGTACCGTTTTTTGATACCAAAAAAGTAAAAATACAAAGAGGAAAATTGTTGACTGCAGCCCAGCTGACTAAAATAAAAGATTATCGCCGTTATAAAGTAACTGATGACGGTATTTCTCCGCGAGCTTTACCCGGAGTGAAAAACGGTCTCTATATCGCCAATAGCGATGAGCATGATCCTTATGGTTTTTCTGAAGAAGGATCAGCCAATAGATTGGCTCAGGCCAATAAGCGAGCCAGAAAATTAGAAACTTTTTCTGAGAAAATGCCACAGCCATTGGTCTACGGCAATCCGCGAGCCAAAAAAACAGTGGTCATCTGGGGGTCTACCAAAGGTGTGGTTTTGGATGCTTATGCCCACCTGGAAGATAAATATAAAAAGAAAATAAAAATACTCCAGCTTCAATATATCTGGCCTTTTGCTAAAGAATTTGTGGCTAGTATTTTGAAAAATTCCAAAGATGTACTGCTCATTGAAAGCAATCAGGCTGGACAATTGGGACAGTTGATAGCGCAAGAAACGGGTATTCTCATCAAGAAAAAATTATTGAAATATGACGGTCGTCCTTTCTTTAGAGAAGAAATAAGTGAAGCCCTAAAAAAGTTTTAAAAATAAAAATTAATGTCCAAGGTAATGAAAGCAAAAGATTTTAATACAAGTTATAAACCAAGCTGGTGTCCAGGCTGTGGTAATTTTGGTATGCAGATAGCCATGCAGAATGCTTTGGTGGAGCTGGGGCTTAAGCCAGAAAATGTTTTGATTTTTTATGGTATTGGTTGTTCCGGCAATGGGGTGAATTTTACCAAGACTTATGCGTGGCATTCTTTACACGGGCGAGCAGTACCATCAGCCGTCGGAGCTAAGTTGGCCAACAAGGATCTCAAAATAATTATTATGGCTGGTGACGGTGACGGTTATGGTGAAGGCATGGGACATTTTATTCACGCCTTGCGTGGTAATGCCGATGTTACTTATGTAGTGCATGACAACAAATTATATAGCCTAACTACTGGCCAAGCTGCTCCGACTTCTGACAAAGGCACTAAGACCAAATCAACACCTGACGGATTGATAGAAGTATCGGTCAATCCTATGGCCTTAGCTTTGTCTGCCGGCTGCTCTTTTGTTTCTCGAGGCTTTGCTGGTGATGCCAATAATCTCAAAGAAATATTTAAGGCCGCTATTATGCATCCGGGATTTTCTCTAGTGGATGTTTTCCAACCTTGCGTTACTTTCAATAAAATAAATACCTTCAAATATTATTTTGACCGACTTTATAAGTTATCTGATAAGCCGGGCTACAATAAAACTGATATCAATATGGCTTTTAATGAAGCTCTGACATTTGGTAATAAAATACCTTACGGCATATTTTATCAGAAAGTCAGGGATACTTATGATAGCAACTTACCTCAGCTCAAAGGTCAGGCTTTGGCTAAGCGACCAATGAAGGTCAAAGATATCAAAAAATTCGTTCAAGCATTTGCCTAATGAAAAAATCACAAAACAATCAAGGAATGAGCCTGCTTGGTTTGGTAATCGTGGTTTTGATTATTGCTATTTTGGGCACAGCGGTTTTTTTGTGGGTTGATCCGGCAGCTCGGGTCGGTGGTGCCAAGGATCAGAAACGAGAGCAGGATGTGCTCTCTATTTCCAATGCTATCGCTGATTACGTCAATGATCACCAAGGTGCTTTGCCGGTTTTGGGATCTGTCACTACTGCCAAAAAAACTCTTTGTACTGTCCAGGGGGGTAGTAATATTACTTGTGGAGCTGACACCCTGCCTTGTTTGCGTATTGCTGATGAAGAATTTTATGATAAATATCTTTGGCAGTTGCCGATTGATCCTAATAAAAGCGCCAATACCGATACTGGTTATTATTTGCAAAAAGACGTTAACGGCAAATTGGTGGTTGGTGCTTGCTCAACTTATGGTAGTACAGCCGTTACCAAGATTACTAGTGTAAAAGTAAATTGTAGTGCTTATGGCGGTGGTCATTGTTGGTATTTGGGATCTTCAACTAATGAAGATTGTGATAATGTCTGCGCCGATAATGGCTTGGTTTGCATAGAAAAAGCCAGTTATGGTTCTGATGTTAGCTCTGGTGGTTCAGGATTTTGTGCTCTCAATAGAGCTCTTGGAGGAGAATCTGTCTGCGGTTCCGGCTGTACTCTAACTACTACTGATTCCCCAGGAAATTATGATGGCTCTTCTAGTTGTATATATAGGGAGTATCCTCTGGATTGTTCACAGAAAGATTCAAATTATTTTAACCTTTGCCCTTGTCAATAATTTAAAACAGCCTTCAAAGGGTTGTTTTTTTATTTGGCTTAGTTTATGGTATAATATAGTTATGATTTTAGAAAGAATTCAAAAACATTTGCGGGCAATTTTTGTCCTGATGCTCGTCTTTACTCAGGGGCTGATATTTGTTTATTCCAAAGCAACTGGTGATGAATACAAATTGCAGGCCAATTTTGTCGAGCCGTTAATTGGCCAAAATATTGAAATAGGCCAAGAGCTAAATTTGGAAGCAGCTATTAGTTCAACTGAAGACTTATCTTCAGCTAAAGTATTTTTTACTGTGCTTAGTTTGGACACCCTGCGGGAACTTAATTTTGAAACACAAAAACAAAACAATAATTATTTCTCAGCTGCTAGTTGGGATACAAGCACTTGGCCAAGTGGTCTGCACCAGATATTTGCTACTGCTTATATATATAAGGAAGATGGTTCATTAGATAGCAGTTATCAATCAGAACCGGGGCTAATACGTCTTTATGAAAATAATGTTCAAATGGCAGCCGAGGTTGCTCAACCTACTGTTGGTCCCGTTTCTTTTATTGAACCGGTTAATAATGCAATCTTATCTGGTGATTCAGTAAATTTTGTTTTGGAAATTACAGAACAAGTAGATGTGAGTTATAGTACTATTAGTATTTATCCTGCCGGAGAAGTAGCCACTGAAAACCTGATAGCTACTTTAGATGTAAATTATTTAGGTAATGATTTTTGGGGAATTAATAATGTTGATATCAGTAGTTATTCCAATGATCAATATACAGCGATTTTTGAGGGTGCAATTATAAATGATACTAACTCAGACGATCTTCAGGTTCCTGATAGTGTGCCTGCTATTAGCATAGCTGGGTCGGTTATTTTTACTGTCCAGCGGACAGCAAATCCAGAAATAGTAGCGCCAGAGTTGGATATTTTATCACCAACAGCCAACGCCGAAGTTGGTGGTCCTTTAAACATTAAAGTAGCACTACCAGAACCGCTACTGGCTGATTTTGATATTTATACCAAACTTGGCACCAGTACTAGTGAAGGTATGGCTCTGACGCGTGATTTGGTTCAGGCCACTTCAGGCTTTGTCACTTACTCTGGACAGCTGGACATAGTGGAAGAAAATTATCCAGCCGGCGTCTATAGCCTTAGTTTTTGGACCTATGTCAGCAATAATGGTGAGCAAGTTAGACACTCATTTTCGCGGACAGTTTCCGTCAACGTTGTTTATGGGGATGATTATGCTATTTATCTAGACAGTCCCAGTGGCACTACACCAGTGGCCAGAGATTTTATTTTACAATTACACACCGGTTTTACAGCCAATTATATAAATATGCTTTTGACTAGCCAAGATGGCTTGTTTAGCAAAGAAAATAATTTGGATCAGTCAGGTGATCATTGGACTTGGCACGCTGTTTTGGGTGATGCTTGGCCAGCTGGTTTGTCAACTTTGAGCGTGGTGGCTGGCAGCGGTGATCAAGTAGTAGAGCATGAATTTCCTATTTACATAGAATCTCTGGCAGCGGAAAATATTGACCCAGCTAGTGTGGAATTATCAATCTCAAACCCAGGCTCTTTGTCTGGTCAGGCTAGTTTGAGGGCTCAAGCCAATTACGCTGGGTTGGATGTAGAATTTTTTGTCATTGATACTTTGACAGAAGAAGAAGTCTGGCGAGGTTTGGCGGGTGAAGTAGATCAGTACTATGTCGCGGCTCTAGATACTCGACAGTTACCCAACGGAAATTATGAAATCTTGGCTGAAGCTGATGTACAAAATACCCTAATACCCAGCAGCAATTCTTTTGTAGTACAAATTTTCAATGAATACAATCAAGGGGATAGTGAGCAGGAAGTTATTTTTACTATCAACGATGATTATGTGGTGAATTCTACTGGTAGGATCATGACTTATTTTTTGACTAGTAGCATTCCCTTGGGAGTAGTTTATAATATGGAGCTGAGAGACTCTGATTATAATGTTATTTCCGAAAATGAAATTAACTATACTTCATACGCTGCCATGTACAATGAGCGTTGGAGTACACTTGAAGCCAATAATATCCTTCAAGCAGAGCACGCTGATACACCTTATGCTGGTAAAATAAGCATAACATTGTCAGACGCTTCGTCTAGCCGTTTTCCTGACGGAAAGTATTATCTTAAAATAAATATATTAGACAATGCTCAAGAAGTAATTGCTACAGATGAAGTATCTTTTAGTGTTTTAAATGGTTTGGTATCTGGTTGGCAGGCAAATCGGGTGGACGAGCCAATAGTTGAAGAAGAAGCGCCACAAAATGAAGTTGAAAATATTTTGGAAAATGAAAGAGTGGCAGTCAATAGAAGTGCTTTGCTGATTGATCCTTATTATAGTTGCCTTGAAGTCGGACTAACTGACCAGGTTGCTTGTGATAGATTCAGAGCTACTATAGATAGGCTTGATCCAGCTTGTATTGAGGCCAGTATATATAGTGCTTCAGCTTGTGAAGATTATTTGAATAGAACACAAGTTGACGCCGAATGTCGTGATGAGGGTATGCTGAATGTTTCGGATTGTCAGGACTATCTGCTGGAAAAATATGCGGCTAGTGTTGACTGCCAATTAGCCGACAAAGCACTCTGTACTCAGATATTAAGGAATAATTTTTTGAATCGTTTGGTAGTTGGTCAGAAAAAACAAGTCGTTATAGGCGAAGTAGTCGAGCCTTTGATTGGTCAGAATATAAAATTATTTGATTTAAACCAAAAACTTTTACAAAGGGGCATAAAAAATGATTCTTTGTCTTTGGATTCAAATGCTGACACCAAAGTATTTTTGGCCAAATCAAGTAAAGAAACTGTTTTAGAAAATGAAGACAGGCTGACTATTTTGAATCAGGCAGTAATAATAATAGATTCTGATGGAGATGGTTTGTCAGATGATTTGGAAGCATATTATGAGTCCGATCCACTTGATACAGACACCGATGATGATGGCTATACTGATGCGGTTGAAGTTACCAATGGCTACAATCCTTTGGGAGAAGGAGAGCTCGGTAAATCTAGGACATATTTTGATAAAATTATTTTGTCAGGAAGTGTACTGGAGCAGCCAAAGACTTTATCTAAAAAAGCCGATGAAAATTTTAAAGTAGAAGATATCAGCGCCACCGAAGAAAAGGTGAGCTTGAGCGGTAGAGCAGAAGCTAATACTTGGGTGTTGATTTATCTCTATAGTGATTTGCCATTAGTAATGTCCACCAAGACTGATGCCAGTGGTAATTGGTCTTATGACATCAAGCATTCTCTAGCCGATGGACACCATCAGGTTTATGTAACAGTCAATGATGAAACAGGAAAGATAGTTAAACAGTCAAAACCAGTATCTTTTTTGATCAACCAAGCGCAAGCAGTCACAGCTGAAGATTATTTTGATACTGCTTCAGCTCCGGACAATGTCCAGAACATGGTGATTTATTATATTTTAGGAGGCGTACTGCTGGTGATATTGGCTCTAGGTGTGATTATGTTTATTCATAGCCGAAAAAATAGAACGCCTAACATAGGACCAGATAATGGCCAAGTTTAAAAATAGTTTTTTTCTCAGACAGAGCTATCAGGTGATTTATGGGG
Source organism: Candidatus Parcubacteria bacterium (assembly GCA_003599205.1). GTDB lineage: Bacteria > Patescibacteriota > Patescibacteriia > UBA1558 > GWA2-36-10 > BM519. The sequence continues at coordinate 15,886 of QZJA01000031.1, read as the reverse complement.
TCACACTGATTCTTTTGATTCCTATATTTATAATTTTAAATACAGTATCTTCAGTTTCTTCTTTTCAGAAAAATATTGATATTAGTCTTCAGCGTCAAGCATTATCTTTGGGTCAGATGTTTGATAGTACGGTTTTCAGATACACAGAAAATTATGATGATCTACAGGATAAAGTAATGGTTATAAAAGAATCAAATTCTTCTTTGCGTAATTTTGATGTATTGGTTGCCGAGGGTGAATCTTTCAAGGTAGTAGCTAGCTTTGACGAGAGTAAGCTGGGTAAAAGTAGAGACGACTTGAACTATGTGATTGCTTGGCACAAAAATGAAGCCATTGGCACTTTGGTGTCGGGAGTAGTAGAGACTGGTTCAGATGAGAGATTGTGGGAAATAGTTTTGCCACTTCATGACGAGTCCGGTCAGAAGCAGGCTCTACTTAGTCTGCAGATGTCACTTAAAATAATGGATGAATTGGCCAAGGACACTTTGACCAAGTCATATGTCATTTTGAGTATTACTATTTTGGTGGTTATTCTTCTTTTGGCTCTAAATACCAGATTATTTGAGCATGCTTTGCTTTTCAAAAAACTCAAAGAAGTAGATCGGATGAAGGACGAATTTATCTCTATTGCTTCACATGAGCTCAGGACCCCAATCACTACCATCAAAGGATTTCTGTCTATGATGCTAGAAGGCGATTATGGTCAGCTCAACAAAGACGGAGAAAAAGGATTCAAAATTATGGAAGCTTCAGTCAATCGACTCGGCAATTTGGTGGAAGATCTTTTGAATGTTTCTCGCATTGAGCAGAATCGTTTGGTTGTCAAAGCTCAACCAGTAGATACAGCAGTAGTACTCAATTCTTTGGCTGATGAGTTTGATCTGCGTTTGGAACAAAAAGGTTTGAAATTTGTCAGACAAATACCCGAGGATTTGCCTCAGATTTGGGCTGACGAAGATAAATTTAGACAAGTAGTTATCAATCTTTTAGGCAACGCCGTCAAATATACCAAGAAAGGGGAAGTGGAACTCATTGGTAAAAAAGAAAACGAGCAGTTTTTGACTATTATGGTCAAAGATAGTGGCATTGGTATGTCAGCCGAAGAAAGAGCTAAGCTGTTTGAAAAATTTTATCGTATCCAAGGGGAAGAAACTAGAGGTATTATTGGTACTGGTTTGGGTCTTTGGATTACCAAACAGCTGGTGGAGTTGATGGGTGGTAATATTTATGTAGATAGTATCAAGCACGTTGGCTCACAATTTTATTTTACAATTCCTATATATAATCCTCAGCTACATAAGCTAGAGGTAGAAACAAAAAATAAAAAATAAAATTATGTATTCACGTTCAGTTTTGCGTTCAATCAGTCATTATCAAGTGAATTTGATAATAAAAATTTTGATAATATCAGATTTTTTGATTTGGTCATCTTATCAACTGTTTACTCCTTTTTTTGCCATCTTTGTTACCGACAAGATCCACAACGGTAGTATCGAAGCAATTGGTATAGCATCGGCGATTTATTTATTGTCCAAGTCTTTGTTTGAGATCCCAGTCGGTGTCTATATTGACCGATCTAAGTCGGAGGTAGATGACTTATTTGTTTCTATATTAGGCACAGTACTGACGGCGATTGCTTATTTTGCTTATATCTTTATTGATTCTATAGCTCAACTTTATTTCTTACAGGCCGTATTGGGTCTTGGTGCTGCTATTGCTTTCCCTGGTTGGTATTCAATATTTACTCGCCATGTAGACAAAGGAAAAGAGGCCTTTGAATGGAGCCTCTATGATGTTTTGTTAGGAGTTGGTATGGCGGCCACTGCCGCTTTAGGAGGATTTTTGGCTGATGGCTATGGTTTTGATGTTTTGTTTTTGATGGTAGGATTATTTACTTTAGCGGGTGCAATTTTATTATTTATTATCAAGGATAAGATTTATAAACGTTAGATTTTTAGCTTAGCCAAAGCACTTTTTAAATTATTAGCATTTTGTAGATACGAGCCGACAGCAATAATATTTGCTCCGGCTTTTTTGATTGCCAGGAAATTTCGGTCATTTACTCCGCCATCAACGGCAATATTTAAGTCCTTATATTTGCTTCGGAGAGCTTTTATTTTTGGCAAAACACTGGGCTGGAATTTTCGGCCTTGGCCACCAGGTTTTATAGCCATGATTTGGATAGTATGGAATTCTGGGATTAGATTTTTTATCTTAGCCAATGATGTATTGGGTTTGATGGCTAGACCAGTTTGTATTTTTTTGTTTTTGAGAAATTTATTGAGAGCCATGATGCGTTCATGATCAACGTTGGCTTCATAATGCCAAATTATTTTTTTGACATTAGATAGTCCAGCCCAACGAACAGCATATTTTGACGGAGCATCTACCATCAAATGTATTTCCAGTTTGTATCCGCGGATAATACTTTTGATTGTGTCTGGTCGGATATCATTTTTTTCTTTGACAAAAACACCATCCATGATATCCACTTGGATATAGGTAAAATCTTTTTTTATTTTGGCAAATTGTTTTTGAAATTCGGCTTTATTTTTTACCAAAATAGCGGGTACTATTTTTGTTTTGAGCTGACTCATGTTTTTGCTAATATATTTTTTTTATCCTTCTTTTGTGTCTGGTAGCTTGGGAAAAATCAGTTGTCAGCCAGCCAGTGATGATGCGTCTGGCTTGGTCGCGATTGATACTCCAAGCCGGCAAGCAGATAATATTTGAGTTGTCATCATAGCGGGATTTTTTGGCTGTTCCGACTGACCAAGCTAGAGCCGCTCGGATGCCTTTGAATTTGTTGGCAGTGATACACATGCCTTGGCCACTACCGCAAAATAGTATACCCAAAGCAGTAGAAGACTTTTGGACTTTTCTGGCCACAGCTTTGGCATAGTCGGGATAGTCATCACGCAGATTGAGTTTTACATTGCCCAAATCTTCAACTTTATAGCCCTTGGCTTCTAGGTAGTCTTGGACATATTCTTTGATAGCAAAGCCGTTGTGATCAGATCCCAAATAAATTTGGGATTTTTTTGTATTTTCTTTCATAATATTATCTTACTCTTAAAGCTTTTGATTTTTTGGAAATAGCAAAGATTCCCAATATTGATAGATAGGTGGCCGTGAATTCGCCGGTCAAATGAAAACGAGTGGGGTTGTAGGCATTGAGGAAAATAAACATTATCATTAGCAGTGTCCAAATCATGATATATATTTCACCATTATATTTGGAAATAAAGTTTTTGCTTTTCCAACGATTTATTTCTTTGACACCAGTGTAGATGGACAAGACAGCTATGTAGATAACGGTCAGCGATTTTAGAGCAGAAGACAAATCCATGATTCCCCAGAATGATATAATAAAGAAAATAGCTGTTACTATGCCCCAAAAATTGGATAAGGCGCGCCAAAAGTTCTGTTCTTGCTTGTTTATGATGTTCACGCTATTTGAAATTAATTGTTATTTTTGTCCTTTAGAGCCAAAGGATTTGCGCTTATATATTAGCATATTTTTGAATTGATATAAACTAAAAATAATGTTACTATAGGCTTCTAATTACAAATTTATGAAATTATTATTTAAATATATAAAAGATTACAAAAAAATGCTGGCTGGTGTTTTGCTTTTGGCAGCCATCAACCAGATTTTTTCTTTGCTTGATCCGCAGATTTTTAGGCTCTTAGTGGATAATTATGCTTCCAAAGTAGATCAGTTGAGTAGGGAAGAATTTTTTAGCGGTTCTGGATTGTTGCTTTTGGGTTTTGTCGGCGTGGCACTAGTTTCTCGGATTGCCAAAAATTTTCAGGACTATTATGTCAATGTCATAACGCATCGTTTGGGTACTCAGCTTTATGCGCGGAGTGTTCATCATTCATTCCACTTGCCTTACACAGTGTTTGAAGATCAGAGCTCAGGTCAGATACTACAAAAAATGCAAAAAGCTAGAGACGATATCCAACATCTTATCACCGGCCTAGTGAATCTTTTGTTTGTTTATGTTTTGGGTATAGCTTTTGTTTTGCTTTATGCCTTTTGGGTCAATTGGGTTATTGGTGCCGCTATTTCTTTGATAGTGCCATCTTTGGCCATTACTATTTTTATTATTTCTCGTCGCATCAAAACTGTCCAAAATAAAGTAGTCAAACAGCAGGCAGATTTGGCCGGCTTTACGACTGAGACTTTGCGCAATGTCGAATTGGTCAAAAGCTTGGGTTTGGAAGAGCAGGAAATAAATCGGCTGAACAAAGCCAATGAGAGTATTCTTCTGCTTGAGTTGGAGAGGGTAAAATTGGTCCGAACGCTTAGTTTTATTCAGGGGACTCTACTCAATGCTCTCAGGGCTCTGATAATGTTTATTATGCTTTATTTGATGTTCAATGGTGACTTGAGTTTGGGAGAATTTTTTACTTTGCTGTTTTATTCTTTCTTTTTATTCAATCCTTTGGGTGAGCTGGGTAGTTTGGCAGAGAAATATCAAGAAGCCAAGGCCAGTAGTGGAGCTCTGGATGAGGTACTACAGATGCCACCAGAAAAAGAGCCAGAAAATCCAGTCAAAGTGGATAGTATAGAAAGTATTACTTTCAATAACGTAAGTTTCATTTATCAAAACAGAGATAAACAAGCAGTAAAAAATTTGGATTTGAAAATAAAAGCTGGCCAGTCTGTAGCTTTGGTCGGCCCTTCTGGTAGTGGCAAGAGTACGATTATAAAATTATTGGTCAGGCTTTATCGCCCACAGGAAGGAAAGATTGTCATCAATCAGGATACAGATCTCAATGATTTGAGTAGTCAGGATTTTCGTAGCAAGATAGGTCTAGTCTCTCAGGAGACTCAGCTTTTCTCTGGTACTATCAAAGACAATCTTCTTTTTGTCAGCCCTGGAGCTAGCGATGATGATTGCTACCGTGTACTTGAAGCAGCTTCTGCTTTGACGATTATCAATAGAGGTGACAAAGGACTGGATACCAAGATAGGCGAGGGTGGTATCAGACTGTCTGGTGGTGAAAAGCAGAGATTGGCTATTGCTCGAGCGCTACTGAGAAATCCGGATATTTTGATTTTTGATGAGGCCACTTCTAGTCTAGATTCTCTGACAGAAAAAGATATCACGAATACTATCAAGACCATTGAGCAGAATCACAAGAACCTGATTACAGTCTTGGTGGCTCATCGGCTGTCTACTATAGCTCACGCCAAAAATATTTATGTTTTAGAAAATGGCAAAGTAGTAGAGCAGGGCACTCATCAGGAATTGGTGAAATCAGGCGGTTTGTATGAGGCTCTGTGGCGACAGCAATCGGCAGTAGTTTAGCGCAGTTAGTATTGACTAATTGTTAAATTATTGTTATACTTTGCTTTGTTTAAAATATTTTGTCCCTATAGTTTCCCGCCTGTGGCGGGACCCCGCCAAAGCGCTTTGCGCGTCGGCGGTGGCAACGGATAGGTATGATATGGTATAAGTAGTATGTTTTAATTTTATCTGTCCCTATAGTTCAACGGATAGAACAACAGCCTTCTAAGCTGTGGATGTAGGTTCGACTCCTACTGGGGATACCACGTAAAGCGAGTAAGCTCGCCACGTGGTACACCGATACATTGATTGGCGTACCATTTATTGTTTCAGAAAAAATGCGATATGTATTATGTATACGTTTTGCAAAGTTTAAAGGACAAATCTCTTTATACTGGGTTTAGTAGAAGTGTTAAGAAGCATTTGATTTGGCATAATAAGGGATTAAATGAGTTCACAAGGAAATTCGGGCCGTGGGAATTGATCTATTATGAAGCTTATGTTATAAAAGAAGATGCTTTAAGTAGAGAAAAGTTTTTGAAAAGCGGTTCTGGCAAAAATTATTTGGACAAACAGTTAAAAGAATATTTTAAAAATAACCCACGTAAAAAGCTCACGTGATTCACTATTTTAATAAAATGGTGCACCACGTGAGCTTGGCAAAGCCAAGCTTTTACGTGGTGCCTATGGTGTAATGGTTAACACAGCGGTTTGTGGTACCGCTAATGAGGGTTCAATTCCCTCTAGGCACCCCATCAGAGAATCATTCCAAAAGGAATGGTTTTTTGATATACTAAATATGTTATTAAAATACAATTATGGAAGAACAAAATCAAATAAATCAAAAATCCGAGCAGGAAATACAACTCAAAGGAGATCAGAATTCCGTGCCACAACAAGAGATTTTAAAGGAGAAAGGAATTAGTAAAATAAAAATTTCCTTAATGATTTTGGGTAAAACTATGTTGTTTGTTTTTATGACAATAGGAGTTCTTATTTTATTTAGCATCTATTATAGATTTAGAGTGCCGATCGATCCAAGCTCTTTTGGCTTCCTTGGTTATGGTGTGGCATTTCTTTTTATTTTACCAATGGTTTTTATAAGTGGCATTTTTTTGAATTCATCAAGAAGTATTAGTAGTAAGGATATTCTAATAATAGAGATTATAACTTTATTTATATTATTTTCAATCGCAGTTATAGATTTAGAGCAAGGACTTTATAAAGATAGAAAAATAAGAGAGGAAAATTATATAAATAAAATGCAGGAGTATGATAAAGAAATGAAAGAAAATATTGCTGCGGACTCGATTTATAATATAGATGATTGTGACTCTTTAGAGTTTTCAACTAGCTGGGTAAGGTGTATAAATAATAATTTTCAAGAATCTAAACTGGCTGAATGTATAGAACAATCGAAGAATTCAAAGTTTTCTTATGGTATGTCTTATCGTGAGAAAAGTGCTAGAAATAGGTCAGAGGATGATTGTTATGGAGCAGGAGGAGTCTTAGCTATGAGAGAAGCAGACAATATTTATGATTGTGGTTTTGTCAAAACTTATGATTGGAAAAACTGCATAAATAAATTTGTCAATGACGATGGTTTTCGTGAGGAATGTATTAAGCAAGCATTGGCAGTTTCTACTGAAGATAAGACACGTAGTCGCATGTATTGTGATGTATCAGAAGGCATAAAACAAAAAGATTTTCAGAAGTGCTCATATGATTATAATAAAGGAATAAAAAATGGAGACCTTACTATAAACACAGGTTATTCAGAATATTTATGTATAGGAGATGTTATAAAATTATTTTCTTTAGATGATGTAAAAAATGGGTTTTGTGATGATCTTGAAGGTGCTCAACGAAATGAATGCTATATATATCATATGTGGGATAACATTAGCGACGAGGGATTTATTGTTGATTCTTGTAAGTTACTGGAAGGTGGACAGTTGCGACGTATGAATACTTGGTTATCAGGAACCCCTTCAGAACAAAAAGTCATAATTATGTGTGGTGATATAATGGAAATAATTTAGCATTATTCCAATCTAGGGTTTGGAATTCTTCCCACAGGGGACCCCATTCAAAGACCCCCAATTTCATTGGGGATTTTTGATACTCTAAAGTGGCATTAGAACTATAAGTGTGATAAAATTGTTTTATGAAACAAGAATACTTAGATATTGTAGACCAAAATAATAATTCAACTGGCCAGAAAAAATTAAGGTCAGAGGCTCACTCAAAGGGTCTGTGGCATAAAACAGTGCATATTTATTTTTTCAGAATAAAAGATAATAGTTTTGAAATTTTAGTGCATTTAAGATCAAAAACAAAAGATCTACACCCAAACTGTTGGGACACCAGGTTTGGGGGACATCTAAAAAGCGGGGAAACTCCTGAAGAGGCAGTATTAGGAGAGATAAAGGAAGAGGTTGGTTTGAAAGTCAATTTAGAAGACCTTATAAAAGGGGAAATAGTAAAAAGAGATAATTATCCTAATAATGAATTTACGCATATTTATTTTTACAATTTTGATAGAGATATAAGTGAGTTGAAGTTTGAAGATGACGAGGTGCAAGAGGTTAGATGGATGGGCACAGATAATGTATTAGAGGATATTTTGAGTAATCCAAATAGTTGGTCAGCTGGAGCAGATAATTTTAAGAAAGTTATTAAAGACTTGGAATACAAATTTTTTCTAAATTAAAATATAAATTAGTCCCAATACGCTCTACCCACCTCGACTCGCTCCGCTTGTCGGGCGAGGCGGGCTGTGGCACCTCACCCGCCTAGACTCGACGTCTAGTCGAGGCTGGTCAAAGAATGAGCTAATCCTAGCTCGCCCGCCTTGCTGCGAGGCAGGTTTTTTGTTTTGTGGTATAATTATATTGTTAGTATTAATTTTAATTTATGGAAAATTATAACTTAGAAACATTTGATAAAGCCATTTTAGAAGGCAGTGCTGCTTGGTGGGAAATGGAATTGCCGTCTGGTCAGGTTATTTTTAGTGATTCAAAAACAAGTATGTTAGGGTATAAATACAAAGATTTTAAAAATTATAAAGATTTTACAAATATTGTTCATCCAGATGATCATGATAAAATAATGCAGGATATGAGAGATCATTTAGATGGTAAGAAAGAATTGTATGAAACTAAATATAGAATTAAAAATAAAGATGGTGAATATTTAACTTTTTATGATATTGGCCAAATTATATCTAAAACGGAAAACAATATTAAGTTAATAGGATTTGTTTGGAAAATAGAAGAGAATACAGACATAAACAACGAAATGAAAGAATTTAGAAATTTAATTTTAAAAGGCAATCCTTCATTAATTGATTTATTTAAGAAATTTAAATAATTTTTTTTATATTTTCTTCGCCCTATTCACTTATTTTTATAATTAATAGTTTTTGATATATTTAATGTATTTTTAAAATAAAAATATGAATAAAAAACAATTTTTTAAAAGTGGTGCTATCGGAGCTATAGTGGGTTTTATTATTTTTACATTATTGCTAATTTTAGGTAATTTAAACTTTGGATATTATTATCTAATTGTCACAGATCATATTTTTGATTTTTTTGTGCTATTACTCTATCCTTTTGGTTTATTAAATATATGTAATGAGCTAGAGTGTATTTTTTATATGCCATTTTTTGCTGCTATTGAAGGCTTTATAATAGGGCTGATAACATTTGAAGTTAGATTTAAATTAAATAAATAGTTATAATAAAATAATTGGTATTATCATGCGAGCACCGTTGCCATACAAAAAATAATATAAAAGCCTTATTATTTAAATTAAAATTATGATTTTTTTAAAGCCAAGTAGGGCTAAGATAATATTAGGAATAATTTTATCACTAGTTTTTATTTTTTTAGGTACTTTTCATGTGCAGATATGTAAATTGCCACCCTGTGAAGCTTTGCCAGTGTATTCCACTATCATAAGCTTTATTACTTTATGGCCAATGTTTATGATGATAGCTGTGCCAGCGCCATTGTCTCAGTTATTGGAAATATTATTTATGTTATTAGTGCCATTTTATTATTATATTATTTCTTGTTTGTGGTTTTACAAAAAAGACAGCTGGAAAATAAAAAATTATGTATTATTGTTGCTAGCTTTTTTAGTTATTATTTTTTCAATTTACAATGTATTTAGCGAAAAGGGCAATGTCCATTTTGGGCCACAATTTGGGGATACTATTAATGCTAAAAATAGCGCTGAAATAAAAGCAGAGGTTATTAATTATGCCATAGAGCATCATGGTGAACACGTTGCATTTGTAGAGATTGTACAAAGAAAGGGTCTGAAAATATATGAAGACAGAAAACTAAAGGCTCTTATTTTGTTTTCTAAGGGAGCTAAAGAGAATGAAATTATTTATGCAGAATATGCTAGTGATGAGTCCCGCTCTCGATCAATCTCAGATGAACAATATAATCAGCTTTCTAAAATAAACAAGCTTATAATCGAGTCGGAGATTGATGCAAAAAAAGAGGATAGTACCTCTAGTTTTATATTTGATATTTTAGGTAAAAGATTTTCAGGGCATCAATATAAGTATGAACCATTCGGTTATGTTCATGATTATATGTTTGAATATGTTGGCCCTAGTCGTCTGGGAATTGGCGGATTTCCCTCGAATTATTCAGTTTATGTTGACAATAAAAATAATATACTTTTTAGTAAGATAACGGGGTTTCTTTTTATTGATTAATATATTTTCTTTTAATGTTGATTTTTTGTTCTGTAGTATAACTAAAATGTTATTAACTTGCATGATGGCAGTCGTAAAATAAAAATATGCAACGAAAATCAAAATTTTTTTACTCAATTTTTTTGATAATAGTTATTGTTAGCCTAATATCTTTTTATTATTTTTTTGGCGAACGTTTTTTACTTAAAATTAGTGGAAATGATCTAATCGTGATTCGTCAAAATAATGAGCTAATAGATAAAGTTGAAAATATGACGTGCACTGACGATGTCTCTTGCGTTAACAAAAAAGTACTTGAAGGCACTGTTTTTGAAGTGCTTGATAATAATTCATGGAGTACACTGATAAACTTAGAGCAGGATTGGAAAGTTTTTAAGTATCAAGCTTATCTTGAAAAACAGTGGCCGATTGATTCACAAGCGGAAATAGAAGGAGTTTGGCATACGCAATATTGGCAAACTATGGATGGTAAGGGTGCTCCTCCCGAATGGTGTATAAAACAAGTTGGACAACAACACCAAGTTGTGCACCAGGTATATAAGTTAGTGAATAATAATCTCGATTCAAACACTGGTACAATTAGAGAAAGAGGTATTTTGTTTGATGAGGATAATAATGCAGTATGCCAACAAATAATAGAATATGAAAAATTTGATATCTTTGGTAATAAAATATTCAATAATTGATTTATAAACAAGGTCCGTAAGGCACCCCATCAAAGTATCATTCCACTTGGAATGTTCATCTCGTCTCTGGCGGGGTTTTTGATATACTTAATTCAGATTAATGAATAGAATAATTATGGAATTTAATCTAAAAGAGATTGCGTTTATTTTACCGATGATTTGTTTAGCTACCATTTTTTACATTTATTTACCTTGGGCTAATATTTTGAATAAATCTGGGCCAATATTAATTCCTGATCAAGCGCCTAGACCAATTAATATTTTTTATTTATTAGTAAATTTGGTATTTTCTAGGTTTTTTGTTATACTAAAAAAGTTAAATTATTGTGTTAGTAGTAAATTTTGTCTATATTTTATTTCATTTAATTCTATTAAAGATTATTATGAGATCTCTAAAATTAGAGACACGCGTTGCAACGGAAGTGTCTGTAAAAACCAAGTTATTGGTGGTAACTTTTATGGTTTTAGTAGCCAGTGTGGGTATGATGGCGGTCTTTAAGTTAGTGAGTAAAGACGAAATAACTAGTCAGCTTAGTAATCAAGTTTCCGGACAAATAAAAGATATTATTAGTGGTCAAAGTTTATCTGGCGTCACTGTTACTTTTACTAATGTATATAATAGTAGTGAAATTTATAGTACTGTAACCGATACAAATGGTAATTATCAATTATCATTAGGCGGTGTGGGACAGTACAGTTTTTATGCAGATATTGGCACAGATCAATATTATGACTACAATGAATTTGAATTACCGATAAATAATTTTCCCTTTGTTTATAATGCTGGTTTACTTTCATATACTCCCTATGATATGGAGTCAAACTGGGATTGTAATAGTGAATTTGACATTGCTACTGGCACCTTTCCTTTGATTGACTATATTGACCGATATTTTGCCTTGATAGATATTTATTTAAATACTGGCCAGCTTAGTCAGGTACAGTGGGACGAGCTAATTAATCTAAAATTTGGTGCTAATAATAGTATTAGCTCAGAGTTAGCTTATATTAATAATCATCTAAGCGATCCTTTGTATATAAATAATAATTATGCTTCTATTCTTTTTGATAAGTTTTTGTGTAATTATCGGAAAGAAGGAGCATTCTATTATAGTTTAGATTTCTACTCATGGCCTTCAAATTATCCTGAAAGTTTAGTTCCATATATTTTTATTACTACACGTTATAATGGTTACCCAGTAGATACGGCACTTTTATCGACAGCCAAAAATATGGCGACTACTAACCCTGTACAGGTTAGTCAGGAATTACTTGATAATCAGATTATTGAAAAAATAGCCAGTGTACTGGATTATCAGCTCGAGCACTCTGCCGAATTAAACAAAATAAATCCTAGGTTTAGCTATAGTTTTTGGAATGATTATGGTGGTCATATAGTGCAGGATAATAATCCAATTCAAATAGCAGAAGCACTTTATCCAAATACGCAACGCCGATCGTTTATTTTTTATACCGAGGGGATAGAAAGTACTTTTAATTTATTAATTAATCTAGCCACTTATCAAGATAAACAAACAATAGTAGATTTATACAAACAAAATAGTATTTTTGAAAAAATTTATAAATTAATGGTTTTACCTAGTCTTCATGATTCTGCTATACCAGCCTACAGAACTCATGTAATAAGTGGGACATATAATTTGTTTAATGTATTATATCCATATACATTTAAAAATGATTATGTGCAAAAGATTATTGATTGGACTAATGAAAATAAAAATGTAAATAGTTTTTTTTGGACTTATATAGCTTCACCAAAAGTTTTTGGCTACCAAGAGGAAAATTTAATCGGCTTATCCAATTTATTTAATGATTTTTGTATCAGTACTAGCACCACTATATTAAATGGCTCATGTTCTCCTATAGAACCATTATATTGTAATAATGGATTGATTGTAAATAATTGTCGACAGTGTGGTTGTCCAAATGGTTTAATTTGTGATCTTAATGGGTCTTGTGGCACTGATTTGGTTCCAAATATTACACAGGAATAAATTTTTATTATTAAATTAAAATTATGAAATTATTGATTGTAATAATCATTTTGATTTTAATATTCTTATTGTTACTATCAATGGGTTTGCTTTCGGGGTATGATCTTGGCCCAGAAGAAATACTTTTAAAATTATTTGGCAATTAAATTAATTTATAATCAACGTTTGTATTGGACCCCACAAGAATGCTTCCCTTTCGGGAGGTGTTTTTGTTTAGGGTTTTTTGGTATACTTAAAGTGTTATTAAGCTAAAATTATGGAAGAATTTAAGTGTCCAAGTTGTTTCTATTGCGACCAACCAGTCAACTCAAAGTACGATTTTGCATTGGGTACAATATTTCCTAGCCCAATTATTAATCCAATCACAGATGTGGATTATTTAGAAGTATTTCATAAAAATTGTCATCGCATAGCTGTTACTACAAATGCTGGGTATAAACTGATAGCAAAAAAAATGCTTTTAAAAAATAATTCATACAAAAGTTTTAGAAGTTATGGCTCGGAAGCATATTTATCTGGTGACAAAATTGTTCAAACCCCGTTTGGTAAATTAGAGGTTCTGAGAGCTAAGCTCACTTATTGGACTGGCACTTATGTTGTTAATGATAGTAGATTTATTATTAATCGATCTTTTAACTTTATTGTAGTTGCTATTTGTTTATTTTTTCTTTATAAGTCTTTTGGTCTTATCTATATTTGGCCAGTTATTTTGATATTATCATTAATCGTGATTGTCGACATAGTTTTTATATATATTCTTTTTGCGAAAGCCAGGAAATTTAAGAGTGAGCATCAATTTTATAAATATATTTATAGAGGTAAGTATAAAATTGAATCAATTAAATTATAAAGTAACCTAATATCTCCCCAATCAAAAGTTCTGAAGTCATCCCGCTCGCCTCGCTTCGCTGGCGAAGCGGGTAAGGCACCCCATTCAAAAGCCCCCAATTTCATTGGGGATTTTTGATACTCAGAAATAGAGTTAGAACTGAAAGTATAAATTTGGTATAATAAATGCGTTATTAAATTTTATTATATGGAAAATCATTTAGTGGCTATAGCAGTAGGTATTATGAGTGCGGGTTTTATTGCTTTTTATCTATTGATGAAAAAATATAGTACCAAAGAGGATTTAGCAAAAATAAAATACATACCAATTCCTATGGGCCTTGGTTGGTGGGGAGCAAGTGATTGGCAAGCTTTTAGAAGGAGATGGAAAAAATTTATAGTTGTTTGGTTTGTAGTTTTATTCCTTGCTATAGGCTGGAGCATTATATCAGGTAAAGATAGGGATAATTATGTTGAACTTGATAAAATTTTAGGTAATGAAGATAACTATATTGGCAAGTTGATTTATACAAGTGGGGACATAGTCAAAGCTCCGGGGTTTGCAATTTATTATAGCTTGGTTAATCAAACAATGGTGGATAATAATATAAGCCCTTATCAGGGATTGGATTTACATACTATTGATGGCATCAATATAGAACAATTTGTAGAATACGACTATCCCCGAGAAAGACCAACAGAATATATTGAAAGAAATAATGATATAGTAAACCCCGTTTTATTAAGAGGGAGATTGATTGATAGAGGACAAATAACGGATGCTGCAAGATATTCTTTCGAAGTTATAGAGATTCAGGAATTGAATGTGATAAATTAGGATTATTTACAAAAAAGTCCTAATTCGTTCTACTGTGGCACCCCATCAAAATGATAGCTAACCTTAGCTATTTTTTTGATACCCCTAAAGTAGAGTTTGAACTGGGAGTGTGATATAATTATTCTATGAAAGAATACTTAGATAAAAAGGCAGGGGTTTATAATCTCACTGACCGTAAAAAATATGTTGTCGTTCCAGCTTTGAAACGTCATATAAAGAAGGTAAAGTCTGGTATCTTACTTGATTTAGCTTGCGGTAATGGTCTGTTTTACAAACTAATTGTTCAAAAAGGATATAAGTATTTTGGATTAGATATTTCCCCTGTTTTATTAGAGCAAGCCCAGAATAATTTTCCGAAAGGAAATTATTGTTTAGGAGATGCTACTAAATTTGCCAAGCTATATAAAAAACAAAAATTTGATGTAATTTTGTCTAATTTGCTTCTTCCAGCGTTTAATAAAAAGCAAGATATAATAAAGGTGTTTCGAGAATGCCAGAAAGTCTTAAAGCCAAATGGTGAAATACTGCTTGTAATTGCTCATCCTATTTTCGATATGTATATGTATAAAGGTATGCTTGGTAGAAAAGATGTAAAAACACAATATAAGGGATATTTTAATTCAGGAGAAAAATTTACCTTTACTAAGAAATTTCCAAAAGGAAGATTTAATTTTACTGATTACCACTGGACATTAACTGATTACTTTGATGCCATAAAACAGGCAGGCTTAGTTGTTGCCAAGTTGGATGAATGTCCTCCGGAGAAAATTTTACAAAAAAATAATCTTAAACTGTATAAAAAGTATTATCAATATCCTGGTTATATAGTTTTGGTATGTAAAAATTGTCTGAAATAAACATCAACTCAGTTCCGATACGCTCTACTCGCCTCGACTCGCTCCGCTTGTCGGGCGAGGCGGGCTGTGGCACCCCAGTCAAAAAGTGAGCTAATTCTAGCTCGCCCGCCTTGTCGCGAGGCAGGTTTTTTGTTTTGTGGTATAATAAATATGTTATTAAAATACAATTATGGAAGAACAAAATCAAATCTTTGAGAAAGAAAAAAAACAAGAAGAAGGCAGCGGGGAGGCACCTGAGAGTAATATAAAACTTGGCGAAGTGGAAATAGTAGAAAAGAAACGAAGTTTTAAGGTAAAGAGTATTTGGTGTATAGTTTTATTTTTATTAATCCTAAATTTATTGCAGACATTGTGGTTTGCCGGAACTCTTGCTATTTTTGTGGGTTTTCATACAGTTTCAAATATTTTTGGGTTGGCTACCTTAGCTATAATTATATTACAAGTAATAGTTTTGTTAGCGGTCTATAAATTTAGGCCTTGGCTTGGGGTATGGCTGGCAATATTGATTGTCTGTTCATATATAACATTTAATATATATAGCATAGGCATAAATGTAATATCTTTTATATTGTATAAGATTTTTGTAAAAAAGATTAAAGATTAGGTATAATAAATTTAATATT